>CAYWKV010000005.1:0-52375 GCA_964458835.1 uncultured Gammaproteobacteria bacterium
GTTCACATGCTCAGCGAGGAAATCCCAATGATGTTTCACTCCGGCAGCAAATTGATCCGCTTCCACGCCGGAGGCCAGAGCTATGCGCGCCGCCATTGCATGAAGACCGTTGAGAACCGCATCAACGTCATCGCCATAGACCTTGATCAAATACTTCAGCGCCTGCCGTTCCTTCCCGTGCACTACGGGCAACATCATGCGAGCTGTAGTTGACGCATGCCTCACGACAGCTTCCCTCCCCGCAGCAACCAATAGCAGCCACAGAGCCAGACGAGAGACTGCCCCGACACCCGAGGCAGGAAAGTCGCCCTGACACCAAATTCATTGAGGACAGCAGCCGCGATCAGCAGCAGCAGTCCATACCCGACCAGTTGAGTGATGAGCGCGAAGATTTGCGATACGATGGGAGGCATGGAGAGGTTCATGCAGCCTTTCCTTGTGCATCAATGCCGAGAGCACGCTTAACCGCAAGAGCAACAGCACGCCCCATAGGCAGAGGGACGCCGTTGCCGAGACCTGTGCGGAGCGCCTTTGACGTGAATGCACCGCTTTCCATCAGCGACGTGACGAAAGCTTGTGGAACGGATTGCTCGGCTGCCATTTCCTCGATGGAGCGCGACTTGAGGCGCGCACTGTCGGCATGACCTTGCTTGCCACGGACACGTCCGTGGCAGTCATAGGCGATCACCTTGCGCCGGCCGCCGCTGTTGGTCGTGACGGTCGGCTTTGGATCTGGGGCGTGCAGCGCCAGCGTCTCAATTCCCGGCCACACATTGGCTATGTCGGAGGTTCCAAACGAGAATTTGCGCAGACGGCTCGTCTGACCTCCGCACCACACATCACGAACTTCGTCGGTTTCAACAAAGTATCCATGGCACCTTGGCGTAGGCGCCTGTGGAACATTCTCCATCAAGAACCACTTCGGACAGGCGGCAGAGACAACGCGCTCAAACTCGGGAATTAGGTCGGGAGCAACGCTATCCTCGCCGTGCACCGCCCTCACGATGTTAGCTAATGGAGACCATCGTTTGCACGGCGGCCCGCCAATCACGCCGTCAAAGCGCCCAGCAGGCGGACGAAAATTCCGAATATCGCCGCCCCAAAGGAGATCTGGACCGCGTACGACGCAGAACCCCAGTTCTTCGAAGGCCATGTCAAGCAAGCCTATGCCTGGAAATAGGCTCAGAACCAGTTGCGTCACATCACCCTCCCGGCAATATCAACAAGCAGCATGACGATGGCGACGCCGACCACCATGCCGCCGATGAAGGCGATTATTTTCATGACAGCGTCTCCATTTCACACGGGTCCGCAGCAACCGGCCCATGGCACGCCGCCCTCGTGATCTCGACACGACGGCCGAAATAATCCGCCTGGACCGGATGACCGGCCTCTATCGCGATCGGAATGTACTGGCAGAATTCAGGGGCAACACCGATGGACGTGGCCTCCCCGTTCGCCAGGAGCAAATACAAAACCCATGTGGTCATTTCCGCATTCCCTCTGCAAATCCCCGGATAAACGCAGAAATCATGATGCCAAGATCGGTTAGGTGCTCGTCGGCACTGGCGAGGAAACGGTTCATGCTGCCCTCCGTTGATCGTATTTCTCTCTGGACATGATGCTCGCCGCCATTGCGGCAGTGAGCGTCAGCCATGCTTTCGTGCTCGGATAACCGTCCAACGTCGCTCGGTACTCCCGGCCCTCACGCCAGACGACGAGGCGGCCGTCGCTCGATGTCCACTCGTAACGGCCGGGGTTGTCTCCAACCCAGGATCGAGTGAAGGTCTCGCCGGAGAGCGTGAATTGATCGTCGCGGCGGGTCATGCGCGCCTCATGTGCATGCGCTTGTTCGGGCTGTTGCGCTGCATTTCGAGGAAACCGTCACGCTGGCCGCGCTTCCAATCGGGTTCGTAGCTATCCATCTCTTCGTCGACGCGGTTCTCCGCCAAATTGCGCTTGAACTCGTCGACCATCGCTTGCACTCGCGCCTTCGCCTCGGGGCCAGGCGCTCCATTGCCGAGATCGGAGAACTTCCACCCTTCCTTGCGCTTTGCCTCTACGGCATCCCAATCTATCGCTTCAGGAGGCGGTGCAACGGCAAGCAATGCCGCGCGAATTTCGCCCGGAGTCGGCCAGGAGCGACGCGTATGATTGTCCCTGATGTAATCGCCGGCGGCGCGGATTATCTCGCCGGAGTATTTCTTCAGAAGGCTCTCGTACTCGCGGATGAACGCTCTTGGATCAGGCGTCTCCGGCTGCCCGTAAATGACGCTCATCCGATGCAGGAGAGCCGTGATTTCTTCCGCCTGATTCACGCCGCACGCTCCTCATTCAAAATGGCCATAAATGCCTTGGCACCCTCGATCCGCTGGCTTGAGAAATCCATCGCCTGCCGCGGCTTGGTCTCGCCCTTGGGGCGCTCGCTAGCAGTCTTGAAATATCCGAGCAGCACCTTCGCGGATGGAATGCGGACCTTGTTGTCCTCGACATCCGCGCGCAGCTCGGCGTACCCGTCGCGAACAGCCTTCTCACCGTAGAGGGCAATGTTGCTGGCGATGATCCGCTTGGCTGTCGGATAGTCCGGCGCGAGGTTGTTGAGAAACTTCGCGATGCCACTGACAATTTCTCTGGTGGCGTCATTCAATTCAACGGCGCCCGGCCCGTTCGCAGCGTCATACTCAGAGCGAACGACCTGGTTTACTTCTTTATGGCTACGGCTACTGGCTATAGGCTCTTTTTGGGGGCTATTGTTTTCATTGCCTTTATTGGCAAAGTTCTCGCCGACTTCGCCGTGACTTCGTTCCGACTTCGCTGCGACTTCGCATTTAGTCGCCTCTAAGGGATGCGCGCCGGCGTCCCATCCTTCCACCTGATTTCGCCCGTCCTCCGGTTCACCATCAGATGATCCCCGTGCGGCTCCCATGTCGGTTTGCGAGCCTTCTTTTTTGGCTGCACGATTGGCTGCTGTGAGCTCTCTTTCGGCTCGCGGGTTGAAAACGCCATCTTCTGCGACATGCAGCTTCCCTTTGCTGATCAGTTTTGCTTTGATGCGGCGCCACATGCGAACGTCGAGCATCAAGCGGGATGCGGCGTCGGCGTCGTCTAGCGCGAGTTTCACACCCGTTTCCCAGAAATGCGCACACACGCGCATGTAAACGCCTTCTTCTTCTGGGGTGAGCCCGATGCAGCCGGAGCGCCAATCGGACGGGTAAAACCTGACGAACCGGGCGCCGCTCATTGCGCCCTCGTCATTTTTTGGCCAAGGTGTGGCTGTATGGTACCAAACATAGACCGGTCGTCCCCTCGTTGCGTTGGCGTTGGTTCACTGGTCGGTTAGTTCAGCGTTTGGACTCTCTTACGGCCTCGCTCTCAAGCCCCTCGAGAGCGGGGCCGTTGTCGTGTCAGGCATCGGCCGCCCGGTCGGGCCAATTAGAATTTCATCCCGCGTGACGAGCCCGACCGGGCTTTTGTGCAACAGGAGCCCGAGCGCCCCTGTGGAGACCGCCACGCGGTAAGCCGTACGGCGCGACAGCATGACTGAGGCGACGCGACCCGGTGGGAATAGGCCAATGCTTCGCCATGCTGCCGGGCGGCATGGCCCGGAACGCACGTGAACGCTTACGGAACTGGACTGGAACGCTGTGAACGCGTGTGAACGACGCTGAGCTAGGCGGCTATGTTCGGGATCGGCCGGCGCTTAGGGCGCGGCCGTGGTGCACCGTAGAGGTCAGGGCGCAGGCGCTCGCGGGGGATGCCGGTCTCGCGCTCAATCATGAGGACGCGACCGGTTGGAACGCTCTCCCACTGGGACACCGCCTGAGGGGCGATGCCGCAAATCTTGGCGAGCGCGCCGATGCCGCCGGCAACGCGAATGGCCTCCGAGAGGCCTTGATCTCTGTGTCGTGGTGTTCGTGCCATAACGACACGTAAGCACGACTTTACAAACAAATCAAGTCGTGCTTGATTGGCCCGTAAGCAGCGCTGTGCAAAAAGAGTGGGTCGCAACTCTGTGTGCCCCATGACCATTGCATCGCGCATCACCGAAGCTCGTGAGAAGCTGGGTTTGAAGCCGGCGGAGTTCGCACGTCGACTCGGTGTCACTTCGCAGTCGGTCTCTCAATGGGAGAGCGGCGCCACGGAACCGACCAAGGAGAACCTGAATAAGATTGCGCGCTTGACCGGCGAGACGGTCGACCGGTTACTATCAGGTGTGAGCACTACAGAGCCTGATGTTCAGGGCGCGCATGAGTTCAGGGGGCGCGTTGTACCGATGTTAGAATGGCACGAGATTACCGGAGACGACCCACCAGGCGATGGGGGCGGGCGTGTTTATGCCCGGTCAAACTTCCCGTGTGGCGCACGCAGCTTCATGACCGTCGCGATAGACGATGCCAATGAAGATCGCCTCGACGGCAGGCGATCTATCTATCAGGGCGATGCGATGATCATCGACCCGGATTATCCGGTGAAGCCAGGGTGCATGCTGCTCCTGCGGCACCGGGACGAAACGAAAGTCCGTCAGTACAGGCCACGTTCGGATCACGTCCTGCTGGTGCCCCTCAATGAGGCATGGGACGAGATCAAGGTTGACTCCCTATCGGCTGTAAATGTCCTCGGCGTCATCGTCGAGACTGGCCGCTCCCGCGTCTAAAAAGTCACAATCACACAAATCGTAAGCGTCCCTTACATTTTGTCTTGACGATAATCGTAAGCGCTGCTTACATTGCCTCATCACCGAGGGCGCTGGCACTCAATCCAATCCCGGATGACACGCCCACAGCCTCCGTCCTCGGTGACCTGACAAGGGGGCAAGCACATATGAAATTCGACATCCGCAACAGATGGTCCGGTTCAGTACAATTCACCGCAGAGATTGCGTGTGCCGAGGATGCACTGCACGGCATCAAGGTTGGTCTCGCCGTTCGGTGGGCGAGAGATAACAGGGCCGTCCTCAGTGGCGCCGTCCTCCGTGGCGCCGACCTCAGTGGCGCCGTCCTCCGTGACGCCGTCCTCAGTGACGCCGTCCTCCGTGACGCCGTCCTCAGTGACGCCGACCTCAGTGGCGCCGTCCTCAGTGACGCCGACCTCAGTGGCGCCGACCTCAGTGGCGCCGACCTCAGTGGCGCCGACCTCAGTGGCGCCGTCCTCCGTGACGCCGACCTCAGTGGCGCCGACCTCAGTGGCGCCGTCCTCCGTGACGGTCAACTGGCTGGCGTCCCGCGCATCGAAAATATTCACCGAGCGGTTTACTACGCCGCGTCGCAGCCGGGCGCGCTCGACATGGGACAATGGCACTGTGGCACCACGCACTGCCGCGCTGGCTGGGTCGTGACACTGGCTGGTGATGCCGGCAAGGCCCTCGAATGGGCCATTGGAACACCAGCCGCAGCGGCTGTGATCTATCTCGCCAGCGATCCGAATATCGAGCGCATCCCGGATTTCTACGCGGAAAATGACGCCGCGCTCGAAGACATGAAGCGGATGGCCGACGCCGAGGCCTCTCCGAAGCAGGAGGGCTGATCCATGGACAATCACACCGACGCTCTACTGACCACCACCCGCGAGCGCTGCCACCGCCTGATCGATATGGGCGAGGCGCAACGCGACGAGCTCGCCGCAGTGAAGGCTGAGGCCGAGGACCTTCGTCATCAGCGCGACATGCTCGCCCGCCGCCTCGCTGAACTGGCCCACAAGCACTACGGCATCCAATATCAGCAGGTGGCCTGATGCACGCGGCAACCGACAAAACCCCGGTCTCGCTGGCTGATGTGTATCGCCAGCAGGCCGACGAGGAATCTCGACAGGTCGGCCGCCTTCAATGGCGCATCCGGCAGCTGGAACTCCACAACGCTGAACTCGTGCGGCAAGTATCGACGCTCCGCGCTCAACTGCCGGCGCACGAATGACCTGCCCGTTTTGTGGCAGCGCACTCAAACGGATTCGCACCGCCAGTTGCTACCAGTGCGGTCCAGTCCAACCACTACTCGAAGAACTAAATCGTGAGGGGCAAGACGATGATCGAGATCTCATTCGAGGAAGAACTTCTGCCGATGGACGGCAAACTTCTGGCGGCCGGGTTCGCCGGTACGTTTACTACGGATCGCAACGGAGCGATCGAGACGATCGCACTTGATGTCTTCGAGCGTCATCCAGACACGGGCTGCTGGCGCCGCAATGGGCAGCACGCGATTTCCGGAGAGTGGTTCGTCCTGCTCCGCGCGCATCTCCAAACCGCCTGCGAAAACCAAATCAACGAGGCGCTGCAAGACCTCCGCGACAGCGCTGCGGCAAGTGCAGCCGATAGGGCCAACGACGCCCGTTGGGCAGCTTAACTGAAAGGATATTCGTTATGAATGATGTTGCGACGGCAAACGAATTGGTTGTGATCGAGCCCGCCAATGCTCTCACCGTTTTTACCGCGCCCAACGCCATTGATCCATTGCTCAATCGTATCCGCCAGGAGATCGACGGATTTAGCGCCGACGTGAGCACGGCATCCGGCCGCAAGGCGATTGCCTCCATGGCGCACCGCGTAAGCCGCGCGAAGACTTATATGGACAACGCGGGCAAAGCCCTCGTCGATCACCACAAGGAAATTCCGAAGAAGATCGACGCCACGCGGAAGCGCATGCGCGACACGCTGGACGCGTGGCGTGACGAAGTGCGGGCTCCACTCAACGCGTGGGAACAAGACGAGGAAGACCGCATCAACGCACACAAGGATGCGTTGGGCCGACTGCACGATGCAGCCCGCCTCACCGCCGAGCGCTCCGCAGACGAGCTTACCCGCGCTCTGGATTGGCTGAAGACTGTCATCGTTGATGATAGCTGCGAGGAATTTCGCGGCCAGTACGCCGAGGCCAAGGGCGCGGCCCTTTCCAATCTAAGCGATGCGCTAGCAACACGACAAAGGCACGATGCGGAACAGGCTGAACTGGCCCGTCTCCGTGCGGAGGCTGCTGAACGCGAGCGGAAAGAGCGCGAAGAACGCATCGCCCAAGAGGCCGCCGATAAGGCGCGCCGAGACGCTGAGGCCAAAGCGGAAGCCGAGCGTAAGGCGGCAGAGGATGCTGTCCGCCGCGAGCGCGAGGCAGCCGAGAAGCGCGAACTCGCTTTGAAGCTTGAGGCCGAGCAGGCGCAGCGTCGCGCCGCAGAGGCCGAGGAAAAGGCGCGTCGGGACGAGCAGCAGCGCCGCGAGAAAGAACAACGCGCTGCGGAAGCTCGCGAGACCAACAAGCGCCATGTTGCGAAGATCAACGCAACGGCCGTGGCGGACCTCGTGGCGGCTGGCATCTACCGGGAGACGGCGGAGACGGTCATTTCCCTGGTAGCTGCCAAGCAAGTCTCAGGCGTGTCGATCTCGTATTGAATTTCGCCAGCGCCGTAGCGGGCGGGAATGCTGAGCGGAATGACCGGGGCGGCAGGGACCATGGGGGATAGGCCGCCCCGGTCGGAAAACACCACCCCAGCGTCCTAGCCGCCACGAGGCCTGCTGAGGCTGGATAGGCAGCATGGATCGCCAACGCAGGAGATCATCATGGGGCCGTGCCCGCGGCAGGTTGCAGCGGAAAAGAGGCCCACCAAAGAACCAGGGAACGCCGCCGAAGCACGAAATGGCGTGACGCACGGGAGAGACCGAGACGGACCGCGAGCCGGACCAGCCTGATGAAAATCCACTGGAGTGTGGTCGCCGGATAGCCTCGCGGACTCCGGCGCTCTCCGGTCAGACAAGGGAGAGGTTCAGTGTCGGAACAAGCGTTTCTGCTTTGGATTGTCGGCATTGTGTTGGGTTGGCTCGTCGTCGGCATCGCGCTGGCGCGTATGATGGAGAGATAGATTATGCAGGGGCAGAATGGACAACTCGAAATTCCTGGAACTGGCCATCATAACGGCGTCGATACTCGCAGCGTCGTGCGTCACGATCATGGCGGGAACGCTGTTGGCGCTCCGGTAGTCGGAGAAAGCGCAGCTCTCATCAGCATAATCGAACGGGCGGCTCGCGATCCAAGCGTGGATATCGACAAGTTCGAGCGCCTGATGCTCATGAAAGAGCGTGTCGAGCGGCAGAACGCTGTGAAGGCGTTCAATGACGCGATTTCAGCGGCAAAGGGCGACATCGGCCCGATCATAAAAAACCGCACGGTTGATTTCACGAGCGCCAAGGGCCGCACCAACTACAAGCACGAGGATTTTGCAGGCATTACCTCCGTTGTCGATCCGGTGCTCAAGCGCCATGGCCTAGCGTACCGTTTTCGGTCTGGCCAGAACGGCACCAAGCTTAGCGTCACGTGCGTTCTTTCTCACGTTGCCGGCCACTCCGAGGAAACGTCGTTAGAGACGAATGAGGATCACAGCGGCAACAAGAATGCTACGCAGGCGATAGGATCAGCCGCCACATACTTGCAGCGCTACACATTGAAACTCGCGCTTGGACTGGCGTCGGCGCATGACGACGACGCTCGCGCTTCGGGCACGGATGCTGCATCCATCATCACCGACGCTCAGAAAGCGGAGCTCGAAACGCTGATCCGCGAGACCGACGCTGACATGGCGTGGATCTGCGATCGATACGAGATCACCGACATCTCTCAGATGACGACGGCGCAGTTCAAGGAGGCCAAGACCGGTCTTTCCACACGCAAGCGCGCAATGGCAGGTGGCAAATGATTGAGCAGGGTTCACAGGAATGGAAAGCCGAGCGCTGTGGCTGTGTGACCGCCTCGCGCATTTCCGACATGCTGGCTAAAACCCGCGCCGGCTGGGGCGCCAGTCGGGCCAACTACCGAGCGCAGCTGGTAGCGGAGCGGCTGACGGGAGCGCCGACGGAGGGCTTCGTCAATGCCGCCATGCTCCATGGCACTGAGACGGAGCCCGAGGCCCGCGACGCCTATAGCTTTTATCACGGCACCGGCGTGGTGCAGACCGGTTTCGTTCCGCATCCGACGATCGCCAAGTCGGGCGCCTCGCCGGATGGCCTAGTTGGGTCTGATGGCCTGGTTGAGATCAAGTGCCCAAATAGCGCGACCCACATAGAGACGCTTCTCGACGGTGCCGTTCCGGGCAAATACCGCCTGCAAATAATGTGGCAAATGGCATGCACCGGACGCGCTTGGTGCGACTTCGCTAGTTACGACAACAGGCTCCCCGAGGATATGCGCCTGTTCGTCCGCCGCATCGAGCGCTGCGACGAAACCATTGCCGAGATCGAGCGCGAGGTCCGCGTGTTCCTTGCCGAGATCGACGAGACGGTCAACCGGCTGGTTACAGCGTATCGGCCTCAACTCCAAGCCGCGGAGTGATCCAAATGGGAACCCTTTCTCTCAACGCTGCAACGGATGACCTTCACGAGGCGATGGCAGCCGCTATCCGGGCCACGAATGCCTTCACGGCTATCTACGATGCCGCAACGACTGCCGATCCAATCGCGGTTCGGAAACGCATCGAAGAAGCGCTCGTGATGATCCAAATGGCACACGATCATTGGGGCACGGACGCCGGCCTCAATCTTCTCATGTCTGGCGAACGGTCCTTGAAATTCGCGCTTGGAGCCGAAAACGATGGCTGATCGCTGGCCTGAAATCCGCATCTCGTGCCCGCAGGGTCAGGGATTTATCGTCTGGTCTGAAGGTGAGCCGGTTGCGGCCATCACAAGCCGTGCCGAGCTTGCCGAGTGGATTGAGAGGGCTCTCGGCGACATTCCAGGTGAGCAGGAGCGGGAGGCTCAGGAACTCGCGTCCATGCAGGCGGCGTTGGGCAACGTCGAGCGGTTCCCGAACGTAGCCTCGCCTCGCACTGAGGCCCGCCGCACGCGCCTGTGGGGGAAGCAGTGATCAACATGCTCCGAGAAATGATGGCTGCCGGCAATGGATGGGAGGACTGTTTCGTCGCCCTGGGAGACGCCGGCATGGTCACGGATCGTGACCGCATGGCGATCCGTCGATACGTGCTCGGGCTGTCACAGATGACCCGGAGGTACGGGACATGACTTGCCCCGTCTGCGGTTTCACCGAGACCAAGAAAGGCAAGCCGAGGTCTCTGGATCAACATAAACGTTTTTTTGCGCTCGTGTCGGCCTCCTTCGAGCACATACCCGAGGATTACGAGCGCCAATTCTCGAATGTCACCGAGTGGCGGAAATTCCTCGAAATGAAGGTGGGATGGCGCGAGATCGGCGCGCAGATCCCGCTCACGGGGATGAGGAAGGAACAGGCGATGATGCTCGCCGAGGCCGCCATTCGTGGCGCCGGTTCCTATGCCGTCGCTGTGATCCATCGGGACACTCTGGTGATTTTCCGGCCTCGCTCAATTTCATTCACGGCGATGCCCCACCTGGAGTTCACCCGGCTTGCACAGGCCGTCGAAGATCTCATCCGAGACATCATCGGCGTGGAGCCTGAACAGCTTCTGGCCGAGCGCGGGAGGGCGGTGGCATGAATGAACCTCACGATCCTTACTCAGTGCACCCGCGCAAGCCCCTGACCGACAAGCAGATGCTCAAGCTCTTCATTGAAGAAAACGGCATCTGCTGCGTCTGCGGCTTCAAGATCGACGGCGTGAAAGAAGCCTGGGACGAGCACAAGAAGCCGTTGTGGCGCGACGGAACAAACGAGCGGAAGAACCGGGGCGTCGCGCATCGTAGGTGCGCTCGCAAGAAAACCGATGAGGAGGCCGGCGAACGAGCGAAGGTCCGCCGTGTAGCCGAAAAGCATTTCGGAGCCCACCGACCCCGCTTCAAGCCAATGCCGTGTGGCCGTGCGTCTCCTTGGAAGAAAACAATGGATGGGAGGGTCGTCAGGCGATGACCAATTCAGACTTCGTACTGGTGCCGCGGCAAACGCTGATCGATGCCCGAGAGTATTTTTCCGAACGGGCACTGTCGGATGCACAGCGGCCCAATGGAAACCTAGAAATGACGTTGATGATGGAAATCGACGAGGCCTTCTCCGCCTCTCCCGTCCCTCCCTCAGAGCCTGTGGGGTGGCGACCGATGGATAGCGCGCCGCGCGACGGCACACACTTTCTCGCTCTGGAGCGTATCGGCATCGAGAACACACCAAATCATGTTCTGGAATGGCGCGAGATCTGGTTTGAGCCGAAGCGGTGGTTCCTTCAGGGACAATCAACATGGCTATCGCAGGCGGGCGAGGCACAGTTCGGCGAGGACTGTTTTGTCGGCTGGATGCCTCTTCCTTCTGCTCCCGGCTCCGTCCCTCCCTCCCCACCAAGAGATGAGGTCGTAGAGGCGCTGAGGGAACTTCTAACGGCAACAATTGCGGACTGTGGAGACCCAGACGACTTCCCGTCCGACGACGGTGGCGTTGCCACCTATAGTGACGGCAGGGAAACCGTCGTGACGTTCGCAATCATTCGACGTGCTCGTGCAGCCCTCGCGGGACTCGGCTCTCTCGCCAAAGCACTAGGGGAGACGACATGAGCGACAACCTTCTTATAGAGGCAATCGCGAGAGCTCTGTTCAACGCCGATGCTTGGGCCCTCAATAATCCAGAGGGTCCGCGCGCCGCCGCCTACATGCCAGATGAATTTAGAGATCTCGCCCGCACCGCTCTCTCCGGTCTTCAGCAGTACGCCTCCGAGAATTTCGAATTTGCGGATCTCGGCGGCGATTGGGTGATCTGCAAGAAGCCTGTTGATCCAACCCCGTTGAGCGATGCCGAGAAGGCCGCAGTCAAGTCCCACATGCTCCGGGACGCAGTGAAGATCGTCGAGGGACGCGGGACTCATGTCGTCGTGCCGATCGTGGCCACCAAAGAGATGATCCGCAGGGCACTCCCCATGTATCCCCACATGATCGAGGGGAGTGAGAACACATTCACCCGAAATCTATACGCCGCCCTTCTCTCAGCAAGGCCGAGGGTGACATGAGCAGGGGGCGAACCAAGCTCGCTGAGATCGGGCTGACGCCGATCGGTCTCGATATTGACGAGGCGTCCGCATACGTTGGGTTGACCCCGCGCATGTTCCGCGCTGCGGTCTCCGACGGCCTTTATCCACCGCCGATGCGCATCAAAGGGCGAAAGCAGGTCTGGAATCGCATAGCCCTTGAAGCGGCGCTCGGGGCTCAGCGCACCGAGCACGATCCGATCATGGGGGAGATCGACCGTGCGCTACGTGCAAACGATCCGGCAAGGCGATAAGTCGTGGTACTATTTCCGGGCGCAAGGCGTGCGCCAGAAGCTCCCGGACGACCCGAGTAGCCCTGAGTTCCAGGAGCGGTACAGGCAGCTCCTCGAGACTGTAACCGTGATGCGCTCGCCGGCGGCTTCCGGCTCCATCGACGCCCTTATGGCCGACTACAAGCGCTCCCCGGAATACGAGAAGTTGGCCCCCAAGACACGCATTAGCTATGCGCGTGAGCTAGATCGGCTCTCTACCATCGGGAAGTACCGCGCCGCCGATTTGAAGCGCATCCATGTCCTCAAGATGCGTGATAGCCTGGCCGATCGGCCACGAACGGCCGATCTGTTCGTGCAGGTGACGCGCCGACTTCTGAGCTGGGCCGTCGATCGAGGCTATCTCGAGATCAATCCTCTGCTCCGTGTCGGGCTCATCAACGAACCCGAGAGCCACCAGCCCTGGTCAGACGACCACTGCGCCATCTTCGAGGCGTCGGACCCGCCCAAGCCCCTCCTCACGGGGTACATGCTGGGGCGCTACACAGGCCAACGCCGCAGTGACGTCCTGCGCATGGCCCGGAACCAGTACGACGGCAGCGGTATCGTCGTGAACCAGGGCAAGACCGGAGCGGAACTGTGGATTCCTGCCCATGAGCGCCTGCGAGTCTATCTCGACGGGCTTGGCGTAGACGTCGGCCTCCTCATCACCACGGCGCGCGGCAAGCCTTGGCATGAGGACAGCTTTACACATGCCTTCGGCGACCATCTGGAAAGTATCGGCCTCGGCGAGCTTTGCTTCCACGGCTTGCGCCATCACTCGGCGACCGCGTTAGCTGAGGCTGGGTGCTCGGAACGAGAAATCCAGGCTATCACCGGCCACAAGACGACGGCCATGGTCAGCCGCTACACGGCCAAGGCGGACCAGCGCCGTCGTGCGAGCGCTGCGATCGTCAAACTGCAAATCGTAAAGTGACTGTAAAATGGAAAGCGTCGTTCCTCTAAGTCCTTGATTTTGGTGGGTGTACAAGGACTCGAACCTTGGACCCGCTGATTAAGAGTCAGACGATTGTTGTGTAGATTCAGCGGCTCTTTCCACTGCTAGAGAGGCACCTTACAGCCATAGACCCGCCGAGATAGCCCCCCAGATGCAGGCGGATTGTAAGGCCACGCCTAGCCTGTTCGTTTACCACAAGTCTTCGCTGAACAGCTCTGAGTGCGATGTAGGATTGAGTAGCTGGCCCGCTAGACGGGCTATCACTAGAGCTTCCCCGCGATGGAGAAAGCTCCCTTCGCTGTCTATGAAACCTTGATCGAAGGGCGTCACGGCCGACGCCATCTTTGCAGGCATGGCCGCCAGAATGTCACAGTGGCGCGCTGGCGCCGGCTGCGACATCGTGAGCCCATTTGCCCGGATCGCCGCTGCTACGATGCGAGTCGTCATTTCTCCCCCTTTCGCTTCTCTCGCTCTCGGCGGGAGAGTAAAATGCCTAGAGTATCAATCGACATCTTCGAATGAGAAATCTGTAGAGTTTGTGAGACGTATAGCCTTAAGGGTATTCATGTCGGGCCTGTTCCACCATGGCGCTCTGTCCGCTTTGCGAGCCGTGGCGAGGGCTTCCGCGGCCGACCTGTACGGCGTAGACCGCGGCATATCGGTTCCCCACTGGGGCCATCCGCCACTCTCGGTCGTGTAGTCGAGATAGATGGTGGTTCCCTTCGCTTGCGCTATCCCACCGTCTTGATAGAGCGCGTCAATCCGCTGCGTCGCGCGAACGGTGTAGCTGACGTTCGTCTTCATTTTCCTTCCTTTTTTTCTCGCTCTCTGCGGGAGAGTGTGCGTTCGTCGGCGATTGGTACGCCGCGCTTCTCGAAGAACTCCCGCAGCGCGAGGCTCACGATTGTTCTGTTCGATCGGTTCTTCGGGTCGGCCTGGACGTAATCGCGCAACGCCAAGCGGACGTCGTAGTCCACCCCCGTGCTCAGCAGCAGAGGCTTCATCACTGGGCATAGCGGCTGTTCCAGAGCGTCCACAGCCGCCTTCACGGCCTCAATCGCGGTCGCAGCCGTCGTGGAAAACCACTCTTGCTCCACTGCGAGACCCTTTTCCCGAAGAATGCAGTGCGCCATCCGTTCGGCTATGCGGCCGTTCTTGATATACGGCGTAGCGTAGGCCAAGCGACCACGCTTTATCTGCCGCCGATGACGGATGTCTGGTTGCCAAGAGCTCCCGACTTTGACTAGGCCACCGTCCTCTATGACGTAGACGCTTGCATCATGTGGCTTCCGGGACTGCCAACTCATCGGGGCTCCCTCCGCACGAACTCCACCAGAGCGCGCAGCGTTTCCACGCGCGCCGACCCATCTCTCACGCGCTCGACAGCTCGCGGATTTGCGCAAGCAAGCAAGCCGAGACGCGATTCCTTCATGCCCGTGCGGGCTAGGAAGTCCTCGATCTCCTTAACGGCATCGTCCACCGGGTTTGTCTCCATGTGGGGCGGCATAGCACGCCGCGTCATGCCGGTGAACAATACGTTGATAATTGCTTTTTGGCAATACATTCGAATTGACGATTGTCATATAATCCACTAAATTCCCACCATGAGCAGGGGAGACACGGACATGGGGAAACGCAGTCGAGCCCTACGCAAGGCCGAGAAATCAAAGGCGGCGGAAGATCAATACGCAGCCGCAGTCGCCAGCAGGGTTGCCAACCGTCATCCTGGAATTGAAGGAAAATGGGCGGACGGCGGCATTCCAGAGGTCTCGGATCTGGATTGCGCCTTTCAAGGCCGCTGGCGCGAATTGCTTCCTCCCGAGGGTGATCTGACCCCAGACGAGTGGAGCCTGCGCAATCCGTTCTGCGAAGCGCTGTCGTCGCTCTTCTTTCGAGGGGGGCGTTTAGCTGATCATGGGATCACGCCGAAACCCGGAACGGACATGGCAAAGGTGACGCGGTACGTCCTGGCGACCCTCGGCGACTTCGGGCCAAAGCACGAGTACAAGATTGGTGGTATCGCGCACGCGCTGGCGAAGTGGTGTGACATCAGCGCGAATTAAGGTCCGGCCTGCTCACACTGGCTATCTAACCCGGAGGTATCCCATGGTGGAGACTGTCAAGTTGCTAGATACCATCTGGATCATGCGAACGGCTGACGGCTGGTACCCCGTCCAGCCTAGCGAAAAATGCAAGCCAGAAGACCACGGTCGGCTCAATCCTCACGTCAGACGGATCGAGGATGTCGATGGGAACGTTCTTTGGCGGCGAGATCACTAAATAGGCCCGAGATCATCCAGCGGGCGCCGGCAGTGATCGAGGCGCATTCACGGAGGCAGGGGAAGATGGATCAATACGAGGCTGCATATGCCGCCGATATGAGGGCTATCGCAAATCTTCAGGCATGCGAGACGATCGGCTGTGAATTTCGCCAAGTCAATGGATCATGGCAGTGGTGCTATCGGGGTCAGACCAAGGGCCGCTTCGATGACAAGGACGAAGCAGCCTATGACTTTCTGCAATCGGACCACTACCGCGCGTGGCTGCGATCGCACGGAGTTTACGTGTAGGAACCCACACTCATCCACCGCCAGTCGAACATAAGGACAATAGGAGGGGAATGCCGTGGCTGATATTGTGGATCGACTCCATGCGCTGTTGGACGACTTTTCGCGCGATTACAGCGACGCCCTTGAAATGGGGGAGCGGCCAGACCTATGGGACGCCGAGATCGACACGCCCATCACTGTCATACGTGACGCCGCCTCAGAGATAGAGCGTCTTCGCTCTGCCCTCACGGAGATCGAAACGTACCTAGACAAAAGAGATGCCGCCTTACGTGCAGCAGAGAGAGAAGAATGCGCGAAGGTGGCGGAGCATCTGAACGTCTGGGGGTTGCCGCTCGCGCCCGAGGTTGCGGAGCGCATCGCCGCCGCTATTAGAGCAAGGACGGAGAGCCGATCTTGACAATCGAGCGCGAAATGCTGTCGGGACAGTCCGAGTTCTCATCCGAGGATGAAGGCGCAATCCGCGACGCGGGAGAGCACCTGCTTGCGTTTATCGGACCGGAACCCTGCTCTGTGTGTGGCACACGTAGGACGTGTGACGGCGCCTGCACGACGAGCGACATACCATTTTAGGCCCGAGATCATCCAGCGGGCGCCGGCAGACATCGAGGCGCACTGACCACTATGAGCAGCGGGAGAACGGATATGCCGATTGATCACAATGACCCGCTTGCGTGGGTCCATGGCAAGGACCGTAAAGCCCTCAAGGCGCTCATGCGTATCTATGGCGATGACGTATCGACCGTGCTCAATGCGCTGCATGCTATTGCCGCGCGGATCGCCATCGGGTCTGGAGTCGAGCCAGAAACATTCGCCCAGGGGATGAAACACCACTGGGATTTCATCGCGACCGAGATAGATCGCGTCGTCTCTGATGGAGGTCACCTCCAATGAAGCGGCGCCTCACCGATGACGATGGCGTTCTGATCAAGGCCGGAGACGTTCTCCACTTTGGCTATGGAATCCCACCAGTCGGTGTTGACGCCAAGGTCATCGATCGAGATGGAAAACTGATCGCTCTGACGCCCGGTCACAATCCGCCAGAGGCGCCAGTTTCGTACATCGTGAAGAATTTTAATTGCTGGGTGCAGCCACCGCCATAAGGGCAAGGAAGGACAATCTCACGCGACCAGGATAGCAGCCCCGAGTAATATCGTGACCGCGACATACGTCATCTGCCTACGATACCAAGAACTGTCGGAAGCGCCTCTGACCACGTGATTTTGCCCGCCGCCAGACCCGCCAGTCGAACATAAGGACAATAGGAGGGGAAGATGCACGCATTACGACTGAAATCTGTCCAGGCCGTCCCGGTGAAGTATCTCCGAGCCAAGTGCGGCGTCAGGTATTGGGAAGATGCGACTGTCAACGGCGAGACGGATGACGACGGCTCGCGCATCCCATGTCGCGACCCGAAGCCGAATAACAGCCTCGGTGGCGGCGACTGGCTGCCTCTAATCGACCTCGACACGGGTATGATCGTCGGTTGGCCGAAGGGGACAACCGCGAGTGTGCACTACAAGGTGTGCGATGACGGCCTGTATCAATTGCTCTCCGAAGACTGCAAGACGGTCGTGAAGGAGATCAACGGCTACGTCCCGCGCATCATGTGTCCTGAAGGCGACGGGTACGGCGATTACGTGATCATGGAGATCGACGCGGATGGGCAAATTGCCAAGTGGCGTGCGGACTTAACGGAGTTCGAGGCGGACGACGAATAGTCCGACCCACTCACGCTGATGAAGGAGGGGAAGATCAGGAGCTTTGATTGCCGGCTATATGTGCCTCAGAACGGCAAACGACACCATCACGACAGTGCAGAGCAGAGAGGCTTGCAGCCGCCGATCCCATTTCGTTTCGCCGTGCATCAGACGCCAGAACGCCTCGGTCATCTGGCGACCAAATGACGGACGACTTCTGTGGCTGCTTGCCATGATCCCGTAGCCCACGCGACGAGAGGGAGGATGACGTACGGGGCCACCGCCTTGGCCATTGTCTCCCATGCTGGGACTGACGGCTGATCCAGGCGGCGCTCGACCCGGCGCAAGGTGCTGACGACCTCCCCAAGCTGCCCCGACATTTTCACGAGGATCGACGTATGATCCGGCGGTGGCACCGGCCCATGGTGCCCGTTGATGCGCATAGCTCATAGCCCCTAAGCCTTCTTTTGTGAGCACCACGCCTTACGAGCTTCGTTGTTGCCGATGATTTCCCTGGCTGTGTCGTCGGTGATCTTGTCGGCTTTCCTGACGCCGATTTCCCGCCAGTTGTTGGGACCGCAGACCTGAGCGATGGTGCCCTCGATGGTCTGAGAGCAACCGCTAAGGGCCATCGCAGTTGCGACAGTAGCGGCGCAGATCAGCCTGGATCTGAGACGGCGGCTTGGCCGCGACCTTCTTTCGTGCTGCCCCTGCTGCCGCATCGATTTTCTTCCCTACGGTTTCGATACGCGCACGCTCCTTCGTTACGCCCTTCTGCTGCATGTGCCAGGACCAGCCCGCCATCACGGCTAGGGCCGCCGCCAGAGGCAGCGCAAACCGGCCGAGGATGGTGGTCATGATCGCACCCGTGCGACCAGCCAGACCGCTCCGAAGGCGATCGAGCCCAGCATCAGAAGCTGCCACGTCTGGCCGGAGATGAGATCAGTCCAGCCGCCGACGTTCTTGACGCTGTGGACAAGCCCTTGCGGGACCGCCGGCAGGTACGATTCCTCGCCGTTGAGAGCCCCCACGACGCCGACGCTGCTGATGGTGCCAACAGCCGCCCAGAACGTCTGGTAGGCCCGCTTGACGCGCTGCGCGATGGTCTCCCGATGGACGCCCTCCGGCTTCTGGAACGGCACGTCATTGTCGATGCTCGGCGCCGGCGCCACCGCCTCGCCGAACGCCATCGCGTGCACCTGGCGCCAGTCGGCCTCGCTCAGCGGGAGCTCGACTGGTCCAGCCTCGAACCGGGCAATCGCCATCGCGATCGGCACCGCAATGTCGGGATCGCGAATGCGCTCGTTCGTCAGCAGCGCGGTCCGCTTGGTCCCGGTGCTCCGCTCCATGTGATCGATGTACTGGGAGGCCGAATGACCGCCGCACCACGTCGCAATGGCCTCGGCAATGGGCTTGTTGCGATAGTACTTGCCCTCCGAGAGCAGCGTAAATACCGCGGCCCCGCCGTGCTGGTGCGTCGGGAAGGTCGCGATGAGGTTCGTGTGCTTCTTGCCGTTCTTATCAGTCCAGGTCAGCGTCTCGTGCGTGGTCGAGCCCCAACGCTTGGAAGCAAAACCAACTTCCATAGCGCCGGGGTTCCGGTTCCTGATGCTCGCGGGGATCATGCCGCTTCCTCCGCACCTTTGATCTCCGCGAGCGAGCGGATCGCATGCACAACGCCCTCAACTTCACGCAGACGTGCGTCCAGGCTTTCGAAGCCGGCAATGACGCCGTCCAGCACCTGACGCGCCACCGGATCAACTACGGCACCGGACTCGGCCGGCCCGGCGAGCAGCCGGTGCGAGTTCCCCACGACATCCTGCTGCAAGGCCGCAATTTCGCTGCGCAACGCCTGCAATGCTGGCGTCATGTCCATCGATCTCGGAATGGCGCTCAGCAGCGCCTTGACCTCGGCTTTGCTTGCGAGATGGCTGGTATCGGCGGCACGCTCGATGATGACCGGCGCCGATGCCGCATCCCCGCCGCGGAAGCGGGCATAGACGTCTTCGAGCATCCGGACATGCTGAGCCGTCATGACGCCAGCAGCGCTCTCGGTGGCACCCGGAATGGTGCCGGCGTCGCCGTCCGGCTCGCGAAGTACGACTGATGTTTTCGTAGGCAGCACGCCAATGCGTGACATCTGTGCTCTCCTAGTTGACAGAGCACGCAGTACTGATTCGGATTAGATGATTTGCTACTGCGTGGCCAGCAGCCGTGACAGATCGGGCGCGCGCCGTGGCGCTGGTGCACCGGCCGGCCAATATGCTTCCTGGCCGTAGTCTCGGCGGCGCTTGGCGGTTGCTCTCGCGAAGGCGGCGGCGGCTTCCGGATCGGCCAGCTTCTGCAGCTTGTCCATGACCATGCGCTGGTACATGAGAGACAGCGCCCAGTGATTGGCGAACGGCACGTTACGGCGAAGCTGGTTCACCCCGTATCGACCGAAGTTGGTCTTCTTGCCCTGCATCGCGTTGTTGACCTCGGCCGTCACGCCGAGAACATCCGCCACGCGCCCGACGAGCGGACCGGCCACGGTGCTTTCGAGGCCGCCGCCGAAGCGGTTCGTTTCAGAGAACAGCAAGTCGCCATAGATGCCGAGGCCACCGGCCTGCATGAAGGCCGCGCCCCAGTGCCGCCCGTCGGCCCAGGTCTTCTCGTCCAGCCACTTCCGCGGGTCGCGGCCGTCGCGCATGTCTTTCAACGCCATGGCAATCGCGCCGAGGAACGTGCTGGTGATGATCAGTGCCGCGCCATAGCCAAGCGCCTCACGGGAATTGCCGGCCCCGACCTCCCGCGCGATGCGTCCAGCGTGCAGCATCAGCACGGCCACGCCGAAGCCCTTGAACTGTCCGGCGCTGCGGCTCATCTCGCCTATGAGTGTGCCCGGCTTGCCGGCGCCGGTGAAGATGGTACGGGACGCGACGGTGCCCTCCGGCACGGCATAGCGCGTCTCGCGAAGGATCATTTGCAGATAACGCTCGCCGAGTTCGCGATTGTCGATGGCATCGATGATCTCGTTCGGGCGTAGAGCGCGGCCCTCGTGCAAGGGCGCGCGACGGATGGCGTCCCAGGATGCCGCGTCGAAGCCATGCGTCTGCAGGGCGGTGCGAAGACCTGACGGGAGCGCATCGAACGCATTCGCGGCATGGCTGCCGAGGAACTTCATGACGTCTAGGCCGACCAGATGCTTGCCCGCCTGCGTCCATGGCGTGAGTAGCCCCCACGTCAGCGTGCGGTCAGCGATGAAGCCCGTCCAGAAGCGATGATCGACGCCGCGCACGTCGGCCGCCTTCCGGCGCAGCACGTTCATGGCGCTGTCGAGGCCCAGCATGGCGTCAATGGCGTCCTGTCGATTGCCGTTGGTGATCAGTTCCTTGAGCCCAGCCACCATGAGGCGCCCGAAGTTGGCCTTGGCGAAGCTCATGCCCATGCGCATCCGCGTGTCCTGGCCGAATGCCGGATCCGTGAGCGAGGAAATCCAGGCCCCGCCAAGCGAGGTCGCTGAGATAAAGTTGCGCACCGACTGCATGGTCTCCGCGGCGTGCCGGTTCCCGGGCTCCATGCCTCGCATGGAGGCCCACATCTCGTCCGCACGGTTCAGTCGCGTGCGGGTATAGTCCATCAGTTTTTTCTGGCCCTCGGCCACGGTGATCGGCCGTTGCAGCTCGCCCATCAGCTTAGCGATCTCCTGGCCGATCTCGACGCGGCGGGCCGTGGCTGGCTCATCGGCATTGATCTGCCCGAGCGCCGCGGTGGCGTCCGCGTCCGCCGCTTTCAGACCGGCATCGTCCTTCGCCAGCGCAGCGCGCACCATGCGATCCGCCGCACCCTTCAGGCGCTCGAATGCGCCCGTCGGCGGCTCGTTGATGCCGAACGCCTCGCCCTGCAAGGCCGTGATGCGCTCGTCGAGCTCGGCGATGATCACGTCGCGCGGTGCCTTCTCGGCCGCGAGCTTGGTGACGTGCTGCTTGACGTATTCCCGCAGCGCGTTGGGGTTCGGCCCGAACACCTCCATGTGCGCGATGTCGCGCGACATGATCGAGATGTGGCCCATCATCGCGGCGAAGGCGTCGGGGTTGCCGAAGCGCTTGGCATAGGACAGCCAGGCATCCGCTCCTTTGAAGTGCAGGAAGCGGTGATCCATGTGCTGGGTGTAGAGCGCGCCCTTGCCGGGGGGCTGCGAGGTCACGTCCTTATTCGACCACCCGTCGGTGGTGATCTTGAGCCAGATGTCCTCAAGCGCGGCCCGGAGCTCTGTGTCGCTGAGGCGCTGCTTGGTCAGCGGGTGCACGGTGCGGTCCCGGTCGAGAACGCCATCCTGCATCATGTAGTCGATCCAGACCTTGCGGCCCGTAGTCCCGTCGCCGAGCAGGGCGAGCGGATCATGTGATTGCGGCAGACCCCAGCCTTCTAACTTCGGCACCGCCCCGCCCGCGGCGTTGAACCGGATGCGGAGATCATCGGAGACCTTCTGCCAGGCCTGCGCCATGGCCTTGGCGGTGGGATCGTCGGAGGCCTCCCCGAACAGCTCCCGCACCATGTTGTCCATGCGGGCCTGCTGCTTGGCGGAACCGACCCAACGGGACGTTCGAGACAGGTCGCCCATCACCTTGCCGCGGGCGAGCTCGTTCATCACCACCCGCATATCGGATTGGGCCTTGCGGGCGATGCTCTCGCGGCGTCCCTCGGCGTCCTGCACGAACGAGCCGATGCGGCCGAAGTTCTCGTGCATGGCGATGAAGGCTTCGAGCATGTCGGCTTCGCCGCGGGCGTTCCGATATTTGCCCATCTCATCGAGCACACGGGTGCGGGCGATCTCGGTCAGCAGCGCGGCCCGTTCCCGGTGCGCCGCCTCGGCCTCGATCTCCTGTTGCATCCGGGCACGCGCCTCGGCGGTGTCTGTGGTCTCCCGCGCGATCTGATTATAGCGCTCACGGAGCTGGTCGAACTCGTCGTTCGTCAAGAAGCCCATGTCTCGTGCGCGGGTGAAGCAAGCGATCAGACTCATAGCGTCACCCCTTGCACACGGCGATCAACTCGCCCATGCGGTTCATGCGATCGACAAAGGCCATGTCGGATTGGATGGGGGGCTCGGGATCGCGAAGGGCGAACATCGCATTCGCCCGGTCCCGATCGAACACCTTGCCGCGCGTGAAAACCGCGATCGTCGGCGCCGTCTTTGTCCGGTCGCTTGCGTCGACCCATTGCTCCTGCATCCTCACGCCGTCGTAGCCGAGGCGTTGGAGTTCCTTCAGTGTCTCGGCGTTCTCAAGGACGCCCCACGTCTGCCCACCCTCGATACCGTCGAGAGTGGCCCACAGGCGATTGGCGTCCGGTTGCGCGTTGATGTAGGGCGCGAGGCGCGCCAGGTCCTTGTCGTCCAGCGGATCGAAATAATAGCCGGGCTCAAGCGTCAGCCGGCGGGGCTCGCCGAACCGCTCCGCGAAGGTCTTCTGCGGCGTCACCCAGATAACATCGATGCCAGCGTCCTGCGCGGCAGCGCTCCGCGATCTGGCGATCTCCCCGCTGTACTGGTCGAAGGATTCCGTCGTTCCGTGATAGACATAGCTCGCCCGGTCGATCGGCCGCGGCTCGGCTGCCGCCTTGGCGAGACGCGCCGCACGGTCGCTGGCATCTCCGGCGGAGAGCGACGTTTCCAATTCCCGAGACGCAGCGACGAACGCCCTCACATCGTCCATGCGTGGCTTCAGCTCAGCAATCGCGGTGCGCTCCCATGCGCGCCCGTCCTCGCCGAGCATGTCGATCATGGCGACAAGCGTGCGGGGTGGATGGGAGTCCAGGAAGCGCCTGGCCTCCGGAGAGAATGTCTCTGCGATGGCGTCGACGCTTGCCCTTGCCGCCGTACGGTCCGGGGCTTTCGCCTCGGTGAACCCGAGATCACGCGGTGCGGGCGCCATGGCCGTTTCGCCGCCGACAGCATTGAGACGGTTGATCAGTGACGGGATGCGACGCTCTTCGTCCGCGAGAGCGAACAGCTTGCCGTCGGGCGATGCCGCCGCGGTAATGTCCCCACCCCTTGCGTCAGGAGGCGCGACGGGCTCTCCGTCCTTGTGCGTGATCTCGATCAGGCTGTCATCGAAAACCACAAAGTTATGCGTTCCTTCGGCTGCATTGCGACTACCAGCGTCGAGATAGCGGACGCCGGCGACGCCTGCCTCGCGAAGACTGTCGGACACGGCCTTCGCATCCGGAGCACGCCTCGCTCCAAGCGGATCCTCTTCGTAGACGCGCACGCCTTCGGCCTTTCGCTGGAGTATCTCCATCAGGTCCGAACCAGTCAGATCCGCCCAATAGTCGCTGCTGTCCCCATCGGTCATGCCGCGCACCTCGGCCACGAGCTGCCGGTGATATTGCCGCACAACCTTCTTGATCTTGGCGCTCTGCTCGCCAAGCGGCCTGTCCCAGTCGAGAAAATCATCAGGCTCCGCGTCGATACGGACCTCGTAGAGACCCCCCGGTTCACCGGATTGCCCGCGCGCCTTGATCGCGCGCAGCTCGGCCTCGGCCCTTGGATCGTTCCTGCGGACGGCATCAGAAATCGCATTGTCGATGTGGCGCCCCGCCGAGGCCATGAAGACCTTCGCCGCTTGACTTGCACTGCTGAGATCCCAGCCACCGATAGTGCCGGGCTCGTAGGCGCCAGCAAGTGCCCGGCGGTACTGCTTCGCAACAGCTTCATTTTCCGCGAAGTACAGCCCATGCCCGAAGGCCTGCGCACCTTCCCCGGTGCCGATACTGTCCATCGAGAACCGGTCGAAATCATGCGGGCTGCCGTGGTACGCGCGGATCGCGAAGAGCGCATCATCTTTCGGCCTATACGATCGATCCGGCTCGCGATGAAACCGATTGAAGAGAGCCCGACCCTGATCGGTCTGCATCGTGGTAGTGATGCGCGCGCCAGGGTGCTCCGCCATTAAATCGTGAACTAGAGCCGTCGCAATGCCGCGCTTTTGTGCGGCCTGCAGCGTTTGGATCTTCTGAATTTGAATTGAGCCGTCAGCGTACTTCGTCAGTTGTGCGTGCGCTACGGTCATGTCGCCGATGGCGACGACCTTGTCCCCCCAGATGCCCCATTGCCCCTCGTCTCTCCACTCGGTTACGCCGAGGCGGGGTATGCCGTGAGGAATATCGAGTTTTTTCCCGAGGCCTTCGCGCAAATTGCTAAGTGACCAAGCCTCTTCATCGAAACGAATGGCCTCACGCTGTGGATCAAGCCGACGCGTGGCGAACAGAGGCACGCCTTTGATCTTGGTCCCGCCCGGCAGCGTCGTGCCGCGCTCGGCGGTGGCCTTCATCTCCGTCTTGCCCTGGATCACCGCATCCCGACGCCACTCCACTCTTGCCTCACGACGGGCCGCCTCACCTGACATGATCGCCTGCACCACGTCCTCGCGGGACTGGAATCCCTGCCGCGCGAGTGCGCTCCTGATGCGCTCGATCAACTGACGGATGCGCTCGACAACGGTGTTCTCTGGCCCCTTCACATCACCCTTGATGCGGGCCTCGATGTAGCTCGCCGCCGCTTCCTCAGAGATGATGCGTTCGAGGCCGTCACGGCCCTCATAAGCCTGCCGGTAGTCGCCCTCCCGCGTGAATGTCCCGGCCTCGCGGGCGAGCGCGGCCAAAGCCTCCACTTCCGTTGGCGACAGATGCCCGCGCGTGACCAGCGTGTGCACCGCTTCGTGGCCGATCTTGGCGGCAGGGTCCATGGCGGAGACGGCAAGCTGGATATGGCCCGTCGCCATGTCCGAGGATGCGTCAAGCTGCGCCACAGTCCCGTTCGCGGCACGCGAGACCATCGTCTCATCGGGGCGAACGTCGATGCGCGTTCCCTCGGGCGTGATCAGATCACCGAGCCGCAGCGCATCGTTGACCGCGGCCGTGATGTCCGCCTCGCGCCGCACGTCGATCGCGCGCATGGCAAGGCGGGCAAGCTCGTAGCCCTCGGGTCCGGGCATGATCTTCGCTTGCAAAAGGGCATGCTCGCGCTCTAGGGCCTCGATCTGCTTGCGGATGGCGCCGGGTCCGGTCGCCTCGCCCTCGCCGCCCTTGGCCTCGCCAGAGGCTTTCTCACGCCTGCCCTTGATCAACTGGCCGCGCAGTTTCTTCAGTTCGTCCTCGATCGCGTCGCGGCGCTGAATGGGCTCCATCGCGTCGGCGTAGGCTTGACCTGCCTCCTGCCGAAGCGCTTCGGTGCGCGCCTTGGCTGCTGGCCCGGCGGGATCATCGATCCGTGCGCCCGGTGCAAGCTGGCCTTCGGTGCCCGGCACGCGGCGTGGTGGGGCAATGGCCTCGATCAAGTCGGCCGCTTCGGCCACGCTCTTCGGCTCGGCCCGTTGCAGGTCTGAAAGCACCCGAGCTTGTGCGGCACGCGGCACCCGATCGGCGACTAACACCGCCACTTCGGCCGGTACTGTTCCACGTGCAACATCGGCATAGGCCACGTCATCCATGCCCGCGATGGTGCGCGCCATGGCGATGTGCTGGGCGTCGAGGTCCGCGTTGCTGTCGATCAGATCGGGGAATCGGCGAATGGTCTGAGCCAGTTCGATCGGTCCAGACCGGCCGCTATGCAACCGCGCTTCCGCAACGGTACGCTCGTCGAGTAGCGGGACCACGGCCTCGATGATGCGCTCGGGCACCCGGTCGGGCGTGTCGTCGAGGATCTGCTGCACGGCGCGGACAATCCTCGGGATGCCTGCGTCAAGGCCATCCTGCACCGCCTGCCGCACTTGAGCGGGCAAGCGCTCCATAGCTCCGCTGACGGCCTCCACGCGATCAAGGACAACTGCGCCCTGCTCGTGCATCAGAGGCTCTGGCGCCTCTCTGGTGGGCTCGGGGATGGAGTCCAAATAGCGGCCCTGCATTGCGGCGGCCAAGGCCTTCATGCCGTCCGGGCGAGCAACGCCCAATTCCTTCTCGAGCAGGTTCAGCACGTCCTCGGTCAGCCGCCCGCCGGCCTCCATGTGGTCGACCGCGTACTTGACCGCGGGGTCTTCCATGGCGCCGGTCTTCTCGAGGATCTCGCGCGAAGCGGCAATGTCACCGGCTTCGGCCTTGCGCATCGTCTCAGGGTCGATCTCAAGGCGGGGGCGCGGTGCCGGCGTGGCGTCCTCGATGGCGTCGAACAGGATGCCGCCGCGCTCGGTGTTGCGCGAGAGCGTCGTGCCGGCGGGCGTATCCATGCCGAAGCGGCGGATGGCGGCGCGCGCGGGCGTACGAATGCCGGCGTCGAGCACGAAGCCTGCACCGGCTGCTGCGCCGACCTCATCGGCCCAAACCTGGGCCCCATAGGGCAAGCCCGCCGACTGATACGAGAGTTGTTTCGGCGCGGACAAGAGCGCCTGTCCCGCAGCGTTAGCCAATGCGTTGCGCGTCGCATTCTTGATGATCGACTTGGCCGCACCGCCGGCACCGAACGACAACAGGTTCACGGCCGCGTCGGCCGGGCTGGTCATCTGGCCAGCGAATCCCGCAGCAAGCTGCGTGGCGGTATACTGGGGATGGCGCACGAGATTGGCGCCGAGCGCCCCGATGGCATTGAGCATCGGAATCCCGCCGACCAGCGGAACGTCCTTCGGCGCCACCATGCCGATCCGCTCGGAAAGGGCGTCGGCTTCCTCGCGCGCCTTCTTCATGCTCTCCCAGGCGACGCGGCCGGGTTCCTCGAGCAGGTCGTCCCAGTCAAGCTTGTCGCCGTGCTTGGCTCTCAGTTCCTGGACGCGCTGGCGCCATTGGGCATAGAGCGTCGAGCCCTCGACGGCTTCACGTGAAAACGTCCCCAGCATTTCCACAGATTGAGCGGGGCCCGCCGATCGGAACGGATTGTCCAGAGCTTCGCCAGTTGCCGCCTTCACGCGGTCGGCGATACCGTCGAAGGCAGTGGAGTAATTGAAGAGGTGCGCGTCCAAATTGGACGCATGTCGGGCCTCATCCCACGTCGCGCGCGCGAAGTCCGCGGTGGTGACGACCGGTGCGTCATCGCGCTCATCTGGACGCAAGCCACGAACGGGGCCAAGATCGAAGTCAGTCATATTTAGGGAGATACCCTATGCTGAAGCGAGGAGTTCTGGTTGCGTCTGGCATATTCATCGGCGCCGCGGGGGCGTGGGCTGCCGGAGAGTGGCAGAAGCAAGCAGCGCGGAAGGCAGATTTCAATTCATGCATCGGTAAACGTGAGATGATTATCGACCGGCTGCAGGATCCTGTTTCGAAGATTGACAGTCACGAAGGTGAGCTGTTTCTTGGTATAAAGAAGGGATCGTTTTACGAGCTTTGGCAGCGGTGCCGAGCGACCGGATTTATACGACCAAGCGATGAGCAGGCGGCACTTATCGAACGAGCCTGGAGAGCCAAGATAGCGAGCGATGAACCGGATCCCGAACTGCCGCTGTTGCCACATCCAGTGGGGAACTAATCTCGCAAATCCCTACGCAATCGTTCCCCGAGTTTCTTTGGTGACGGCGTTGACCTGATCCATTCTCTGATGGCCGACGTTGCTTCATTCGCCTTCCCGGTGCGACGCTCGTACCAGGAAGGCCCGTTCTCAACGGGGGAGGAAGTCGCGGAGACCGCCTCCGGCTCAATCTCCGACCTCTGACTTCCGTCGTAATCCCTGAAGATTTCAGGCTTACGCCGCTGGATCGCCGGCAGCATGCCTCGTACGTCGAGAACGTAGGGCTGCTGATCCGGGGTCGTCGCCACAACCCGTGTCCCGTCGTCGTCGCGCTTCAATTCCAGCGCGTACCGCCCCGGTCCGATACTCACCCAGGACGCCGCGCGGATCTGGCTTATGGTGAGGGGCTTGCCCGTGCCGTCCAGCGGCGGCCGATCGCCGAAGTCCTGCATCCGAACCGCCGACACCATGTCGTCAAAGCTGTCCTGCCGGATCTGCGGCGGCACCATGACCTTCGGCGTGTTGCCGATGAAGCCGCGCGAGCCCCACTTTCCATCGAACCAGCCGCGGCCCTGGTCGCCAACGCCGCCGTAGCGCGCCCCGTCCGGAGTCTCGGTCTCGCCCATCAAACGGCGAACCACCGTGCGATAGAGTTCGGAGTCGAACGTCTCCTTGCCCTGCCGGCGGGCCTCGTACTCATAGACCGTGTTGGCCGTCGACCTCACCGCATCGACATTGGTCGGCGTCGTTGCGAGCACGTCGGCATACTCGGCGAGATCTGGCACCGCCTGTGCCTTATCGATCGTCGAGACGAACTTCTCGCCCTGTTTCGCGCGCCATGCGAACGCCTTGGCGGCCGTGTCGAGAATGCGAGGATCGGCGCCCGCCACCACGGCTTGGCCTATGACGCCAAGCTCTGGCGCGTCATCCTTCGAGATTTCCTTGATCACGTCGGCCGGCTCGAGCCCCGCGCGTGATGCAGCATTGGCGATCGTCGAGAGCGTGAACAGCATGCCGTCGCCGCCTTGCCGGAGCGACGCGCCGAGGGCTTCCCGCTCTGCCTTGGTGAACACCTGCGGCGACTGCCCGTAATAGCGCCCGACGCCCTTGGCTTGGTCCATGCGGTAGACAAGCCGGCTATCAATGTCCGGTGCCGCAAAGTTGAGCTGCTCGATCCGAACCGGTGCGATCGTGTCTTCCTGCGCTGCCCGGAACGAGCCCTGCCCCGCCGATGCACTGCCCACAGGCACATTGATGCCCGTTCGATGCGCCCACGTCATCGGGTCATCGGCGACATGCTTGCGCACCGCCGCGCCGACGGTCTCGACGTGCTTGGCGGCGTCGATCATCTCGGGCGTGGCGCCATCTCTCGCCGCCATGTCGCGGAGTATGCGGGCCTGCTCCTCGATCGCCTGCGGTGGTGCCTTCTGAAGCCGTTGTGTGATCTGGGCTTGCCGCAGCATGGTATCGTACTTGGCCACAATCATCGGATCGCCGATGGCCGCCACCTGCCGATCGAGTTCGTCGAGGATCGGCGCCGGCGGCATGTAGCCATCGCTCGCCACGCTCATCTGCTTGTCGATGACGCTCTCGACGCCCTTCTTCACCTTGCCGAACTGGGCCTCGGCCTGCCCCCAGATCTGCCGGCGCTTGGCCACGCTGAGACTCTGGAACGGTCCGGTGTAATCCTCGGCGGGCTCGGCTGGCGCTCCCGTCCCGCCCGTGATCTCGGCCAGCAACGGCGCCGCCAGATCGACCTCGCTCCCGCGTGGCCCGACCGCGCCCCTGTCGCCCTTGCGCGTCGGGTCGTGGGGCAACGAGAACGCCACACCCGGGACCTGCCCGAACGTCTGCCGGATGATCTCCGCATGCGCGCGCCGGCCTTCGTCGCCCGTGAAATACTCCACCGCCTTCGTATCGTTGACGCTGAACGGCTCGGTGTGGATCGTGTCGTTGCGTCCCCGCCCGTTCTGGCTGCGCGTCACCACCTTCGGCGTCAGGCTGGTGCCGAACTTTTCATTGTAAAGCTGCGAGACCTTGGCCGCGTAGTCCTCGGCCGCCTTGCGCTGCTCAGGCGTCGCATCGTCCGGGATGACAACCATTGGCTGGGTCGGCCGGTCGCCCTTGGCCCAGTTGGTATCGAGGTTGACGACTACGCCGCCGCTCGCGCGGATCTGCCGGCGCTCGGTGGCCGTCGGCGTTGCCTTGTCGAACACCTTCCATTGGCCCGTGATGCCCTGTGACACTGACTTCGCCGTCACCCGCTCGGCGCGGTGCGGGGCCAGCATCTCCTTGGCGCGGGCGTAGCTCTCGGCATCCGTCACCCGGCCCGCAATCGAGGTCGCCGCCGCTTCCTCGAGCGTCTCGCGGTATTTGCGGATATTGGTGTGCTTGGCGGCCGGCGACAGGTTCGCGCCCTCAACGAGGCGCTTGCCCTCCGTCCACATCTCCTCGAGGCGATCGGGGTTGGCCTCGACCGCGCTCCGCGTGCGCCCGAGCGTCAGGTTCAGATCCTCGACCGTCTTCCGGTCCCGCTCTGCCCATTCCTCGCGCATGGCGCGCTCGCCGAGCTGGCCCTCGAACGACTTCAGCGCAACGCCGAGCTTGCCGCGCATGCTGGCCGGCACGTTGGCATCGTCCTTGCCGACGAACGCCCTGGCGCGTTTCTGGTACTCGGCATTCCAGCCTTGGGTGTAGCCGGTGCCGCCGGGCGGCATGGTGCGCTTGTATTCCTCTTGCGCGGCTTCCGTCTCGAGCTTGAAGTCCAGCAACCGGCGCTGAACCTCATAGCCTTCTTCTTCCTCCTGCGATCGAACCAGAGCAGAGACGCCCTGGCCAACGGCCTCCACGCCCTTGGCAACGCCGCTATAGTCGACCGCCGGCATGCGAATGTTCGGCGAACTCGGACGGTACTCGCGCGTTCTGATGTCGAGAGAGCTTGGAAGCTTCGCCATTACGTGCCGTACCCCGTGCCGTAGCCGCCATAACCACCGCCGTAGCGCAGGGCCATGCGGCTCTTGCCCCACTCACCACCCGCCTTGAGGCCGCCGCCGAGCAGTGTCCCGGCCGCGCTCACGTTGGAAATCTTCTTCTGCGCGTCGGCTTTCCAGCGATCGAGGGCCGCCTGATAAGTCATCCCGTCCGCCTTCTGCTGCGACATGGCCTGCGCCACGCCCGCGTTGACGCGGCCCTCGGCGCCAATGTCGCCCCAGATGTCCATCACCGTCGGGTCGGAGGCCCCGGAACCGGATGCCCCGGCCACGGCCATCAGACGGGATTGCGCGGCCTTGGCGTGCTTGAGTTCCTGTGCGGCCTGGCGCTGTCCTGCCGCCTGTTCCTCGGTCGCCTGGCGGTCGGCCCACTCTTGTTGCGCCTTGGCCGCATCCGACTGTGCGCTGGCGGTCATCACGGTCGCAGCGGCCGTCGTCGCCGCCGTGACAGCAGTCGAGATGGCCATCATCTCCGGACCCATACCGGCGCCCCCTTCATGTCTTCGTCTGTCGGCTCGAAGCCAAGGCGCGACAACCATTTCGTCGCGCCCGTTATTCTGAGATCAGCCAGCGCGTACACCGCAACGCCGGCCTCTGTTGCCGCCGCGAGCAGCACGCCAGCACACCGGTGTGCCGTTTTCACCATGCGCACGCCGGGCACCCTTTGAAAGCAAATCCACCAGCGACCGTCGGTTGCCCCATAGAGGAACCCGAAGCCGAGAATCAGATGCTCGTTGGCGAGCACGATGCCGGCCCACTCTGCCGGCTCCGGCATGGCCATGATGGCGTGCCAGTCGGAATCGACCGCTTTACGCAGTTTCGGCAGCGCCATCACGCGTCTCTATGTCGAGGACGATGCCGGCGAGCGTGCACGGGCCTTCCGCGCTGTCGACGCGCACAAACAGCCGCGCATCAGGCGTCCAGTCGGAGTTGATCGGGAAGATGTCCTTGTCGTAGTGCTCGAAGAACTGATTCGGCGTGCGCTCGGCGCCATCGACGATGTCGGGCATGCCCTCGGTGGTGGTCTCATCCGGGCCAATCTGGATGCCGTCCAGGCACGAATTTGCGAGAATGAGCCCTGCCCCGCGCACGATCTTGGTCTGCCCGACCGCCGTGCCGAGTTGAGCCGCATAGGCGAGTTTCACCGTCTTGTAGCGGCCATAGTAGCGCTTGCCGTAGACCACCCGCGAATAGGTCGCCCCAAGGCTCCCGTTGCCCGACCCATTGAGCGCCACATCGGGGCGCCGGCGCCCGTCGGCCCATACCTGCACCGTCTCATTGGCGAACTGATCCGCGCCCGTGATCTGCGAGATGGAGCCGGTCAGCACCTTGTGCCCATCGAGCAGGGCGCACGTCGCCACATCCCACTGCTGGTCTTCCTTGGCGAGACGCTCCTGGTATCGTTTCCCGCCGCGGTTGACGATCAGGTAGATGTCATCCTGGTCGGTCATCGGCATCGTCACGATGTCCTCGATGACACCACCCGCGATCGAAATCGACGTGATCGCGGCAACTTTGTCCTCCCGCTCCCAGGTCATCACCGTGACCGAGCCATCGTCCATGTAGCAATAGCAACGGGTGTCCGGCTGCTGCTGCACCGCAATGCGATTGATGCCGGCCCGGAACGCCTCTGGATTGAGCCGGGAGATGTTCGCCGACGCGAACCGCCCGCTGGTGCCCATGGCGATCTCGTAGAGCTTCTTGCGCGAACGCTGCACGAAGAAGATGCCGTCATCATGCGGGATCGCCTGCACATCGGCGCAACCACGGCGCGAGGGCTTTCTCACGGTGTAGTCGGTCGGCGTCAGGGGCCCGTCGAACTCGCTCGCGGCAATGACAGCCTCGAAGGATGATGTGCCGGTCAGCAGTCGGGCTTCCGAAAGAGCCCACAGCACGCCATCCTCGCCGCCGCTGCCGACCGAGCGAACGAATGGAGCGCCGTCGCCAATGGTGCGATCGTTGTAGGACGCATAGTCGTCCGGCAGCGAGGCATAATCCCGGTCACCGCGGAACCAGTGCATGCGCCCATCGTGAATGACCGGCACCCGAGGCCAGCCGCGCGCGTCCGACCAGTCGCTGATGCGCCACTGCCGCGTTGCCGACGTGTTGCCGAGCCGCTGCAGCACCTCGACGTTGACGCTCGTGGCAGACCCGACCGAGGTGATCCGGCTGCGCCCAATCGAGACGCCAGCGCTGTATTCGAGGGTCACGTCGACGGAGCCGGACGTATAGGCAGCCACCCGAAAGCGATAGTGGACGGTGAGATTGTCCTGGTTGTCGTTCTCGGTCGTGTTGAAGGAGGTGCCGCTGCTATAGGTCGCATACGTCGACCAGATCGACGGGTCCGATGGCTCGAAGGACCGTTCGATAATGAACGTCCCAACGAACGAGGAATCGACAGCGATCCGCCGGAACACGCGCCCCGCGCCGACCCCAACGACGGTAATGTAATCAGTGGTCAAGTCCGGGCCGTCGAATGTCGCCGAGACCGTCTTGCCGGCCTGCGTGGTCTCTATAACGGCGCCGGCATGTCCCGCCAGAAAGAACGGCTCTGACGCCGTCAGCGTCGTGTTGCCACTGACGGCAGCCGGCGTCACTGTGATTCTGGAATCCCCCTGGATGAAAGGTCCGTCCGCGGTCCGATAGAGCGCGATGCCCCAGGACAACGGCCCGCGATGCTCGATCTTGCGCTGCTGGCTGATGCCGTCGCCGATGAACATGACGTCGATGGACTGATGCGAGCGCAGCGCATCGATTGAAGCCATTGTGCTCCACGGCGTCGGCAGCGTCAGATCGCCCGTCCCGCCGATCAGGGTCGATTCGAACTGGATCTGAGACACGGTGCGCGTCACCGCATCACGCGCCGTCACGTCGATATAGATCGTGCCAGCCCCAGGCGTCACGCCGATCTTGTGCGTCCCGACATCAAGCTCCGCATCGACGCCGTTCGGCATGAGGTTGGCGCTACCCGCCGATGTGCCGATGCGCAGGAACACGGGGCCTGCGGTGACGACGACGCGCAGGATGTTGACCTTGGCCTGATCGCCTGATGCGACCGATACGCTCTGCCGCAGCCGGGCATAGGCGGTCAGGGTCGCGTTGAGCGTGAGGGTTGCGCCGCCGGTCGCGGTCGCCGAGCCGCTGCTTTGGTCGGTCCAGGAACCAGTCGCAATCGCCGTCGCAACTGACGGCACCTGTTGGATCACGCCATTGAGCGAGACACGCATGGTGCTCGCCGTAAACAGCAGCACGTAGCCCGTGCCGACGCGGTGCTGAAATCGGCGCTGGCGCACCTCGGCATCGCCCGGAATGCGGAACAGGCTCTCCGATCCCGGCCTCAGGCCAAGCGGCCCAAGCACTTCGGGAAGCATGTTGTCGATCGGGTGTTCGCCCGCGAGGCGGCTTTTCTCGAGGTCGACCCGGGTCAGAGCCTTGGGATCAACCGCTCCGGCGTTGAGGCTGTAAACTAATTCATGCCGACGCATTTTAGTGGAAGCGCCTCATGCCGCTCGTTCCAATGGATCCCATGCGCGCCCGAACGAAACTCCCGACCGGCATCCGCTGGGGGTACTGCTGGATCGCATCACGCAGCTTGGCGTCGGAGAGCTTCTGCGCGTAGACCGCCTCGAGCTTCTGGCGGATCTCGTTGGCCTCGATGCGGGCGCGGCCCTTGCTGTCCGATCCGACCACGATCTCAGGCGAGACGGTGAGCGCGAGATAGGCCGCCATGGCCTCGAGGAAGTTTGCCGACCACTCGCCGGGATTGGTCGAATCCGTATCCCAGGCGATATATTCCATCACCACCGGCTCGCGGTTGGTGTAGACGGCATCGCGCATGAACTGATGCGGGCATTCGAGGTCGTGATTGGCGTCGGATTTGATCCAGATCTTGTGCAGGAAGTCGGCCGGCAGGTTGAAGCCGTAACCCCAGCCGGCCATGTCGGGGAGATTGTCGGCCGGCGCGGGCTCGGTCGCTGGCGGCAACGAGTAACCCTCGATGATGTCGCTCGACAGGTCGCCCGGCACCGGCTCAGACCCGCCCGTCAACATTACGCGGCGTGTCGCGAAGTTCCAGGCGCCCTGCTCGAGCACGTACTTGAGGCAGTGATCCCAGGCCTCGTTCATGTGCCAGCGCAGCTTGTCGGCCTGGCTCATCACCGTGACGGAGCCGGCGAGCACCTGCCCCATAAATTCCAGCGCCTTGCGCATCACCGGCAGGCGGTTTGCGGGGATCTGGCCGTTGGTGAGGAAGACCGCCTCGAAGTCCGCCGCATCGCTGAGGGCGGACTGAAGCTTGCCTTCCAGCATGCCGAGTTCGCCACTGCCGGCCCGGGCGAGCTTGGGGGCCACGAGTTGGGTAAGGTACAACACCGCACAGCGGGTGAAGTGCGGCGGCCAGTTGGCGGGGTCGTAGCTGTCGGCGTGATCCGAGACGTATTCGACGAGGGCCGTCGGCTCGAAGCCGTAGAACACGGCGCCGACCTCGGCGTGGTCGATCTGCTGCGGGGCGTTGGCCGTGAGTTTCACCCAGCATTTGCGAAGGTAGTCTGACGGCTTAGAGTAGCGATAGGTGTAAGGGGGGAACGCACTGTCGGTGACACCTGTCAGCGTTGCGCGACGGCGCGCAAAGCCCCAGTCCATCTTTGACAGCATGTACTCGATGGCGTGGCTGAAGGCGCCTTCGAGTTCTGCGAGTCGCGTATTCGAATTGGTAAGGTTCGCGAGCGGGTGTGAGCCGAGTTCGCGCAGAACATCATTGAAGACGGTGAGTTTCGAGGTCACTGCCATTGGAAATTGGCTCCGTCGATCCGCTCGCCAGAGACGGCGCGGCAAACGTCTGTTGTGGTCTTCAAGACAATGCCTCTTGACCGCGCAGTGCGATGTGACTTGTTCTAATGCAGCACATAGCTCTCGATTTTGTTTCCTGTCAGATGCGGGAAATTTACGACCTTCACTATGACCACAAATAACGGGCGTGAATAAGCAGCGCGATCACTGATACGCGCTGATCTGAAAACGCACACCGCCGTCGGGCAGCGCCGCCCCGTCCAGTCTCGCGATGGACACTACCGCGTTAGTGGCAGTGCTACTGCCGCTGTCAAAATCGTAATTACCGACGATTGGATACCCCGAAGCCTCCACACGGACGATCCTTGGTTTGCTCGCGAATACACCTGTGGGTAGCGTGAAATTGAGGGTCTCACTCGCTCCAGCGCCGACAACCTTTATTAGGCTATCATGGTATTCCCCAAAATGTCCTGGGAAACTGGCCACCGGACAATCAGCGCCCAAGTTGATGATGTCTATGCCGTTGCCGCTGTAGCTGTTTTGACCGATCCGAACCCTTTTGGCGGTGGCCTCGGTTTCGATCGCTGCGGTCAAATTGGCCAGCTCGTTACCTGCCACTAGAGTCGACACCGTATTGTCGTCGCTCGAATTTAGGACGTAGATGCCTTTTTTAATCCCTTCACCAAATCCGTAAATGACGTTCCCCGTAATAGTGCCGCTGCCGCTGTTGGCGGAGAGCACTATTCCAAAAGCGATGCCTTCGGCAGGCGCATTGACGTAGATCAGAGCCCCTGCAATGACATACCCGACCATGCCGATGAGGTTGAAAGCAGTATACGTGCAATTATAGTGGCCGCCGATGACGTGCAGCCCGCTTTCTACCGTCGCCTCAACCCATACCGCTTGCGCCCCGCCGACATGCTCGCACTGTGTCAGATAGATCCCCTCACAATGGTCAGTGCTTTTGATCCACGTGTCGCCGTACGTGGCTGTGCACGACACAAAATGATACGAAGTCGGGTCAGTGTCGCTAGTAGATGAAGATATTAAGACACCCAAACCCGTCGCATACCCCGGTCCGCCCATAATCCAGCGGCAACCCCAGAACCACGTATTGCCTGCGTCTACAAGATGAGTGTGGAAGGCCCAATTATGTGCAAATGTAGAGTGTCCGCGGAATACGACATCCGTCAGATTGTTTTTTCGGGATGGACGACCTTCGACAGTGCCCGAGTTGAGGTATAGCCCAATCCCCGCTCCCTCGTTCGTGGTGACCAGTGCGAAACCTGACAGTTGATAGCCGGTTCCGGGAGATACGTCGTACCACCAATTGCCGGATTCAGCCGTGAACGAGAGCCCATCGATGGCGGACTCGCCATCGAATAGAAAAACAGTTTGATCAGAGCCATCGCCCCTCAATACGAGGTGCGAAATACCGGAAAAGGTCTTTGCTATCGCTTCAGTGCATTTGTAGGTGCCGGCCGGAGCATAGCCGGCGACCTGATCCAGAATGACGAGATCAAGCCATGCCGATACGGCGTCCGTATCGTCGGTCACGCCATCACCAACGGCGCCGAAATGCTTGAGATTGTAAGTCCCGTCAGTAGAGCGCACCCAGCACCCAGTATCCCCATCAGGGTCTCCGTCGGATGCAACATAAATGCCTCCAAGGGTGTCCGCCGTGACGGACGCGGAATAATCCCCGGAGCGCCAAACGAACGCGCCGCCCTCGGTCGGATCAGTGACGATGACAGGCTGAGTCGTGGTGAGGGCTTTGAGGGCGGTGTAGTCCGCGGCTTCAAGAACGACTGAGTCCAGAGCGGGGACGTCTACTCCTGGCTCCAGATCTAGGAGTGCCCGCATCGCGGCATAGCTTGCCGCCGAGACGATCGACGCCCCCGGAACGGATGCTCCGAAGTACGCAAGTGCTCCTGCCGGCGTCAGCAATGGCCACGAGGCCAGCAGTGTTGCATCACCGGAGCCAGCGTAGGCTCTCACCTCGCCCGGCTCGTCCGTCACGCCTGACGACACACGCAGCCACAGCTTATCGATGGCATACCCTGAGATCCCCGTTGGATCGGTTCCAGGCCCTTCGAAGAACTCCACCATGCCCAGTTCGGCCATGTCGTGGAGCAGTTTCTCTGTCGCCCACAGGCGTGCCGGCCGCCGCTCTTCCCGATTGGGGTAGTACGATGTGAGAGCGGTCGAAGGATCGTAGTTGTCGAGGGCCATTGATCTCGCTCGTTAAGCCGGAGTGATCACGGCGCCCTTGTCGCCGGCGGACACGCGGAACTTCCTTACCGAATGTGCAGGGCACAGGAATCGGATCGCATCGGTGCCCGCATTTGGAGCCGCCCCGAACGACACGTAGCAAAGCGTGTCCGTCGCCACGAAGCAGACGTTCTGCGAAGCATTAGCAGCAGCCGTCGTCACCGCATTGCTGCCCGACGGCGTTTCGGTTTCCACCGTCGCTCCGGCTGCGAACGGCGCGTCGTCGATGTCCGCATTGACACAGCAAAAGGCGAACTGCGTTGCCGCCATGGCTCAAGCCTCCTTTAAGCCGATTTCCGGGCATGGTTCACCGCCGCCCGGACGGCATCGTCCTCGAGCGTCAGCTTTTCCTCAATAATGCGGCCGCCGGCATCGAGCGCGCGCCAGCCGTTGTTGGCGATGTGCTCGACCACGTAGCCCTCGGGGATCGACGGCTTGCGCCCTTGTTTCACCGGCACGTGCCACTCGCGAATGAGCCGCGTGACGACGGTCCCGGACGGGCCCTGCGTGACGGAGAGCACGCGAAGCTCAGCTTCCCAGGTGCCGTCTTCCGCGATGATTTCAATGCGGTTCCAGGCGTGTCGCCCAAGCACCCGCTGCTGTCCCAGCTCGCGGATGCATTGGCCCCAGTAGTCGGGCCGCAAGCACATCTCGAGCGTGGTTCCGGCCGGTGCCAGATAGCGCCACGTGACCGAAGCATCGTGCGCAACGTCCAGAGAGCCCGGACGGGCCTCGGGTTTCTTGTCCAACATATTCCCTCATTGACGGTGTGGGGCGGGAGACAATCCCCCGCCCCGATAGGTTAGGCGCCCTGCCAGCTCGTGCCAGACGCCGCCGAGACGACGCGTTGACCGGTCGGGAGCACCACAACCACGTACTGGTCGGCGGGGTTGGCGGAATCCACCAGCGTGCCGGTGAAGATGCCGGTTGCAGCTGTTTGCAGCAGCCATGCTTTCTTGGCCGTGCGCACGGCTGCAACGCCGCCAACACTCGCCGTCAGGTCGCCCGAGTAGGTATCCCCCGTCAGGCCGATGCCCGTGGCCGCCTCCGACATGTACACCTCGAAGGCATAGATGCCGGCCATGGTGTTGCCGTCGGCGTCCTCTACGGTGATCGTGATGTCCATGCCGTCGGTGGTCGCCGATGCGGCAAGGGCAATGTCCACCGTGAACGGCTCGAAGCCGTCGCCCTTTGTGATCAGCGTCGCCGTTCCGGTCGTAGCGTTGACCGAACCGACGACGAGATCCCACGCGCCCGCAAAGGTCGATGGCGTCCCGACAGTGCCAAAGCGCCTCAGCAGCACGCTATCGCCGGGCTGAAGACCCTTGCCCGGCGTCGATTTGTTGACCGCGACAGCGCCAGTCACGTAGGCAGCGCCGAGCACCGTCGCGAATGGGTCCGCTGTATCGTAGACCCACTCGTTGATCACTCCGCCCTTCACAAGGCGGAGGGTTTCAGGTGTGTAAGCCATGCGTGCCCCCGTTAAGGCGACGTGACGACATCGAAGATGATGGTCGCAGCACCGGTTGTTGCGTTGATCGCCGACACGAAGCCAGTGCTCGATGCCGTGATCGACGTTGGTGCGGTGACGCTATCGACGACCTGCACGTGCACGATGTCGCCGAGTTTCATGCCGCGGCCTGGGGCGCCCTTCCCAGAGCCAGCAGTGCTGGCCCCAGTGATGTAGCCAGAGGCATCGACACCCGCGAGAGCGTCAACCGTGCGCAGCAACCACACCGAGTTGATCGATGTGTTGCTGAGGCAGATCAGACCTGCGTTGTTGTAGGACATTCCTCATCCCTCCCTTTAGGCCAGATCGTTGTGGAGGAACTTCAGGATGCCCGGCTGCTGCAGGATCTTCGTCGCGGCCTTCAGAGTGGCCGAGGCGTAGTGGTAGTGGTCCTGGTCGTCGTAGCCGGCGCCGTACTTGATCTGGCTCGTCGGCATGGCCTGGCCGACCGCGCGACGATGCCAGAGGTAGGTGGCGCACGACGCCTCGCCGACGCCCGGCAGATTCGGGTGCACGATCCAGGTGACGTTGAGCCAGCGCTTGACCATGACCTGGTTCTGGTACTGGTTGCCACCGTCAACGAGCGGGCGCCCCATCACATAATCCTGCGAGGCATAGCCCTTGATGTTCTGCAGCTTTGCCTCGAGGAACGGTGAGACCACCCACGTCACATCCTGCGCGTTGATCGGCACCTGGTTGGCGGCGAGCGTGGCAATGGCTCGCGTTGCCGTGTCGAGCGTGATCGGTGCCGCGGTTGCCGAGAACGAGTTCGAAGCGTTGGCCAGCTCAGTGATGAAGTTGAAATCGATCTCCTGATTGACCGACTCCATGATGCGGTGATTCATCTTGGCCCGTTCGTCGGACTGCGACGCGAACGCCTCGAAGTCCGTGACCTCGAATTTCTTCACGTGCTCCTGCAGGGTGCAGGTCACCTGCGTGTCCGAGACGTTGGTGCGCGGGATGCGACCATCGATCGAGCGCTGTGCCATGCGGCCACCAACGGCGGTCACATCGAACACGGCCGAGCGGCCCATGTCCATGCTCTCCGGCGTCGCGCGGTCCTTCAGAAGGGACACGGACTGGTTGAACGTCGCGATGAATTCACGACGATATTTGATCATCTCAACGCCAGGCATTGGCGTGCTCCTATGGTACCCACGGGCCTCAATGCCGCGGGGTGGATTTCAGGGGTTGACCTGGCTATCGGTTGACCGTGCGGGATCGTCTCGGGTTGACCGCCAGAGGGCGGGGCCGGGCATGATCAGGCAGCGGGGCGAAGCTGGCGGTCGCGAATGACGCGATGGAACGCGGGGCCGCAGAGCGGGTTGACCGCGGGTACTGGAGAGAACCTGCTGGTGCAGGGGATGCTCGCCCCGAGGAGCGAGACACCGCTGCATCAGGCCGGAACGATGGCAGTAACGACCGCGCCGAGCTCGTCGGCGGCCGTCAGAATCCAGCCGATGGTGTCGTTGATGTAGGTGACCTCCCACAACGTGGTTGCGGGAATGGCCGCCTCTTTCGTACCGTCGCAGTTCTCAGAATTGATCTCGATGTCGCTGTCGGCCTCGGTGCGCATCTCGTGCGCCGCAACGGACCATCCACGGATCGTGTGGCCTGGCTTGACGCCAGTCGGCAGCACGATCCAGTCGTCGCCGTCGTTCGTAACGCCAGCTACCGTCACGAACTTTGCCGAAAGCGGCACGCGGCTGTGATAGCCGCTGGTGTCGTCTGCCGTGATAACTGCGTATTCGCCGTCTACATTCCCGCCGGGTCCGTCCATGTTCCTATGTCCTCTATCTGTGCTTGCCGTTACGCGCCGCGGCGCTTGCGCACCGGCTCACCGCTCTCGTCGATCTCTCCGCGGTTGAGGCGGAGCTCAATGATCTTGTTCAACTTCTGCTGGGTCGCAGGAAGGTCGTACTTGGCTTTGTCCGAGAACATCAGACGTTCGATGTCCTGCTGCTGCTCGGCGAGGCTCTTGCCGCCCGACTCCATCGAGTTGGCCTCGATCCTGTCGGTGAACCCGTTTTGAAGGGCCAGATCGGCCACCATCTTCACGAACGCCGGGTGATCGCCGAGGAACCCACCGCCGGGCAGCTGCGCCCTCAGGATCTCGGTCTTGGCGTCCGCGTTGTCCTCGAACAGGTTGTTCAGATACGTCTCGGCAGCGGCGATTGTCGGCTCGTAGTCGCGGCCAAGATCATCCTTGAGCGTGCGCGTCCATTCGGTCTGACGCTCGACGTTGAGCTTGTTTGCCGCCTGCAGGTTGGCCTGCTGGCTTTGCAAGAAGAAATCGACCGCGCCCTTCACTTCGCCGGGGCTGTAGCCCTTCTCATAGGCATGCTTGGCGAAATCGCCCAGGAGCCCCTTCTCGACCTCGGACGGCGTGTAACCCTCAGGGATCGCGATCTTATAGGCTTCCATGAAGGCGTCCGGCTTGGCATCGCCACCGAGTTCCGGCAGGCCCAGGCCCTTGCGCCATTCGGCGATCTGTTCTGGTTTGGCGTTATCCGGCAGCCGCGCGGGCTCGGCGCGCTTGGATAGGGCCTTCTGTGCCTCGAGGTATGCCTTGCCCAGATCAGCTTCGGTCTTGAAACGGGAGAATGTCTCGAGCGCCTTCGTATCCTCACCAGCAAAGCGCGCACGCCAGTCGTCGGACGGCGGCGGCGTTTCTGGCGATGCCGGCGCTACCGGGTCCGCGACCGGATCAACGCCTGTCCCTTTTCCGTCCAGAAGGGTCGAGACCGGAGGCGACGCGGGCGGCGCGCTCGGTGGCGCTGATGGGGCGGCTACTGCTTCGGTCGTCATCTGCATCCTCTGCAAATCGATCGAGCGGCGCGTTGATCGCACGCGCGAGCTCGACAGCTACAAATCGCCGGCCTGGGATCAAGGCATTCTCGATCGGGTCGGCGCTGATCGAGTGCCCGTGCAAGAGCCCGAGGCGCTCGACAATGAGATTGAGGGCGAGCTTGCCGGCATCGTTGGCCCACGCGGCCTTGATGATCTGGGCTTCTTCCTTGCTGAACGGATAGGCCACCATCACGATTACACCGGCGCCGGCAGCAGCGGCAGGCCCGGATCAGTTCCGGCCGGGATCTCGCCTGCTGCCTCAGCCGCGCCAACACCGCTATCGATGATCTTCGCGATGTTCGGAGCCGCCGCGATGGCGCCCTGCAGCATGTTCTGCTGTGCGCCGGCCTCCATGGCTTCCTCACCCTCGCTCTCGTCGAGCAGCCATTTCGAGGCGCCGACGGCCATCACGCTGTCGCGCGTCATCTTCGTCGTGTTCACCTGCTTCAGAGCCGTCGATTGCCCTGCTGCAGCCTCTAGGGCGGCAACCGCTTGACCAAGTTGTGCGACCTCGGCCACCGTCTGCGCCTGCTGCCGCTCGATCATCTCCGAGAGCGGGTTGTCCCATGAGAACGTCAGGTCTTCCTTCTTGAGGATACTCGGTCGCTCGCGGTCATAGCCGCCAGCAAGCTCGATCATGCCATCGACCTCGAATAGCAGCGTCTCGATGTACTCGGACTGGATCGGGGCGAACAGCGGCAGCGCCGCGCGAACGTACTCGTCTATCAGGAATTGCGTTTCGACCGTGCTCTTGGTCCGGCGCGTGTCCGGCATGCGGAGCACGTCGAGGAAGAACGCGCGCGTGAGCTGCGCTTCCGTCCGCAGCAGCGAATCCACACCCAGCCCGAAATTCTTGGCCATCTCGAGGGGCGTGACCGGGTCCTGGCTCTTGTTGTCCCAATTCTTGTCGATCCACGTGATGCGGCCGGACGCGAGGCTGAGATCGCCACGGATCGTATCGGCATAGGCCACCACAGGCGGGTTGACCTGCTTCTCGGCTGCTTCGAGGATCGCAACGGCCTGCTGCTGGATCAGGCGGGCGTCTGGCAGCGCGATCGTGGTCGCGGGGCTGATGGCATAGGCCCAACCCGGCAGCGTCACCCACCGCGGGATCACATAGCGGAACGTCTGCTGCGTCGTCTCGCGCAGAACCTTCTTGTTCGTGGCGTCGATCCAGACCGAGGCCCATTGGCCGGCTTTGCGGCGCAGGCCCGGCTTGTAGTAGTCGTATTCATCGGCCGGCAGCACCTCGTGCCGGACCTCGAACTCCTGGTCCGGGTTCTTCTCGCACGCCGTCCTGACGTTCTCGTGCAGGGCTTTCTCGCCGTAGCGCTGACGCATGATCCGGGCCGGCACCATCTCCCGGCGCGTGATCGTATCGGCCTTGTTCTCATCGCCGATCACCCAGACGCAATCTTTGGAATGCCAGCTTCGGACGCGGATGCTGTCGTGCAGCGCCGATAGATCCACCGAAAGCACCGCGTCACCGAACAGCGCGAAGAACTCGTCGGCCTGCTTCGTGGCGCGCTGGAACCCGGTCACCCTATCCGTCATGATGCGCATCATCTGTGTCGAGCGCCAGTCGAGGTACTCCCTCGCCTCGCGGGACTCATTGATGCGGTCCATGTGCGAGCGGTGCCAGAAATACTGTTTGCCCGGCGGGCGCGTCATGGCGCCGACCTGACCAATGAAGTCACGAGCCAGCAGCAGCGGCGTGCCGTCGATCAGATGCGCCGCGAAATCGTCGCCGAGGTTGAGCTCCGTCGTGAACGACGCGTGCCACGGGGCGAAGTTGAGGGCGACCTCTTGCCGGAATGTGTCGAGCTGCTGGCGCTTGGAGAAGCGGGCATCACCGCGTTTCAGCAGTTCGAGCGCATTGTCATCTGCCATTTAGAATAAAATCGCCCGGTTGGTGCCGCTAGCCAAAGTGTTTTCCCGACGTTTTCTGATACCGACTAGAATGATTTTGCTCACCCCAGCGTCGTCTTGCTGTAGTCGGTCGTCCCGGAAAGCTGCGTCGAGCCGCGGCCCTTCTTCTTCTGCTCTTCCTCGGCCATCGCCAGTCGGCGCGCTTCGATCACGGCTGGATCGTCGGCGCTCGGCACGGCCACTGCGGCCTTTGGCTTGGGCATTCCGCCCATCATCCCACCCATATGGCGGCTCCTTATCTTCTGTAGCGATTGGCGCGGTGGCCAGATGGCAGGTAATTCGATGGCATCCGATGCGTCGCGGTCTCTTCCTTCGGCCACTCGGTCTTGAACTCAGGATCCACGATGCGCGCGAGGCAATCGAGCATGTCGTCATGGCTCATCACCGGGAACGCCTTGTATTCTTCCTCGATGAAGATCTCGATCAGGTTCCGGGTCTGTCCTTCGTAGTCGGTGTAGGTCTTTGAGCGTCGCAGGTAGATGCGGCCTTGCTCGAAGTGCGGGATCAGCCGACGGATGCGATCGAGCTTGGGCGTCGATCCGCCAAGCTCCGTGATCTCGAACCGATAATTCAGCCTCTCCTGCTCCGCCTTGATGTGCTGGATGTCTGCCTGCATGCCGTACTGCTCGTAGCCAACGCTCATCGGCTTCCAGAGACGGTGCAGGTCGAACAGCGTCTTCGTGCGTTCGGTCAGGTTCAGGCGGTCGCGCACGACGTCCAGAGCCACGTAGTTCTTGTCGGGCCCGAGACCGATCACCCAGAACGTCGAGTAATCCGAGGTCACCCGCTTGGCGTTTGCCGGGTCGACCAGTAGATAGACGTTCATCCCGTAGCTGCTGGGCTCCGATGCCGTGAACCGCAGCCATTGGTCATTGAACGCTTGCGTGTTGGTCCCCTTCGGATTGAGCAGCATCTGAGTGCCGAATGTGTACGGGCCCTGGCTGATGCGCTTCTGCCGGAGCGTTTCCGGCTTCATCAGGACGCAATTCTCAGGGGTGAAGTTCTCGCTGCCGTCTCGTGTGCACGTGTGCTGGCGAACCTTGACCGCCTGGCGCTTGATCAGATCGCCGTAGGTGTCGGCGAAGTGGTATCTCGTGCCGGCCAGAGCGAGAGAGCCGCCCTCGGTGCCGAGATTGTCGCTCATCTCATAGGCCGCCGTCGTCTTGGCGATCATGTCCGGTGTCGTGACAGACTCCAGCGTCACCACGTCGTCGTACATCCGATGCAGGAAGTGCTTCGATGTTGGCTGGCCATCAACGAGGCCGTGCGCCTCAACCGTTGCCTCTTTTGGATTCGAGAAGCGCTTGACCGTGATCCCTTCGTCTTCCGTCCACTTCGCGGCCTCTTTGCGCGGGTTGGCCCAGAAGATGTCGTCGAACACCATCTGCAGATGCTCGTTGGTTTCGAGCTCGTACTTGATCTGCCGCAGGAAGCCTTTCGCGATCGGTTTCGTGTGCGAGAAGATCCCGATCGTCACCTCGCGGGGCTCAATCGCGCCCTCGCCATGCGATCGGATGATCCGGAATATCGAGCCAGCGAACGTAATGACCGTCGATTTGTAGTGCTCCCGGCTCCACAGATCGAGCACGCCGTTCATCTCACGCTGGACTTCACGGCACCGCTCGAAGATCCATGGGTGGTCGACGTCCGGGCGACGTAGCCCGTAGCGCAGAAGCGCGTAAAGGTCAGTGCGGTACAGATCCCTCAGGCGGGCTTTCTGCTCCAGAGCCGAGCATTTCTGCCAAGTGCTCAGCAAACGGTGATAGTGGCTCCGCTGAGTGATGATGTCTATTGTCGCTGGTAACATTGGACCGCTCTACGAACATCTGAAGCTCGTCCGTCTTGCCGAGCAACTCAAGAGCTTTATTGCTGGCGGTCAGGTCTGCGATTTCAGCACCTTTGTCGGCATTGCGCATGAGACGTTCGAGCACCCACGCGCGGCTGAGAACAACCTTGGCGCTGGCTCGCTCCCGTAACTCGGCGACCCTACCCGCTACCTTCCCGTCCTTGAGCAATTCGCAGGCGCGTTTCTCGATAGTGTTAGGCTTGCAGCCGGGAGACGTGTTGTACGCTCGGCGGTACGCCTCAGACGCATTACCCGTCTCGAGATAGGCGGCAACGAACGCTTCCTGCTTCGGCGTCAATGGACCTGCCGTGTTACTCACGGCTTCTCTCCTCTTGCTTCTCGGTAAACACATCGCCGCCATGAACCACCGGGGATGAGATGGCCATAGCGGCGATGCTTCCGATAGTGATGGCAGACGTCAGTGCGATTGCCGGCTGCTCTGTCATGCTGCCTGTGGGAGAGCGCGAAGTGCGCGACGAAGGTCCGACCACACTTCACGATCGTCGTGGATACGGACGATTTCGCGTGACGCCGTTGGCGCGGATGCCGCCTGAACAGATGCCGGCGGCGATCCCGAGAGAGGACGGATAGGCGTAGGAGCTGTCTCTACTGCTGGGGCAGAGGGGTCCTCGTCGCGGCGACGCACCCGAAACAGGCCGGCGAGGAACAGCGCGAATGCGGGAAGGCCAGTGCCGGCCAGCGCCATGGCGAGATTGACGCCCTGTTCCGCGCCCATGATCTGAAGGTCGCTGGCCTCGGTCGACCCGTTGACGAACAGGGCAACCGACTTCACGAGGAACTTGTTCTGGTGATCGACGGCGCTGCTCGTGTGCTCAGTCGACGCGGCCGTCTCGCGCTTCCGATCGAGGATCCGCTGCGTCGCATCGATGCGGGCGGAGAGGTCGCTCGCCTGCTCGACGGTGGCGATGCGCTGCTCGAGGTCGGCCTTCTCCTTCATGCGAGCCAGGCACCGCGTCTTGCAGCCACCGCGCGCGGCCTCGAGGTCGATCGCCTTCTGAGCGCTCTCGAGCTGAGCACGAAGACCATCGGCCTTGACGGTGCCAGCCCAAGCGTTCTGAGCAAGCAGAGCGCTGAGCTGCTCACGCCACAGCTTCACATTGGTCTCGTCCTCGGTCACGGCGTTCTGAGCACCATCCCACTTGGTGTTCTGGACCGTCGCCGTCTCGATGTTCGAGCCGCGAAGGCCAGCGGTGAACCCGCTGTGCGAGAAGAACTCGATGCCGAGCAGAGGCACGCAGATGAGAGCGGTTGCGATTGCCGGCCCCTTGCGGCCCCGGCCCCACAGCATCTCGGCAGCCATCGGGCCAAAGGCCGCGACCACCGACAGAACCGCAAGGAACAGAGCGTGCTTGATGGAGACGTCCCAGCCGAACGAGAACGACATGGCGGCGGCAGCAGCAAGCGACACCAGGCCGAGCGCTAGCCAGAACCGGCCGAACTCGTCCAGATCGCTGAAAAGGTCGCGGAAAAGTTTCATGTCATGCTCCCGTTAGGGACGCTCACTCGCCGAAGCCGAAGCGGTACGAAAGGCCCACCCGGAACTTGTGCGCGTCGGTCTCCACCGTCGGACCAAGCGCATCAGTCTTCCCGAGGCCGGTGTATGTGTACTCGGTGATGAGCCTCAGATGAGCGCTGAGCGGGATTTCGAGGCCACCGCCCACGGTGAGGCCATCGCGCCGAAGATCAATGCCGGCGACACTGAAATCGCTGCTCTCGTAGCCCGCCAGCACGTAGGGCATCACACCCGTGTCGAGCATGAATCCGAGACGAAGCGCGGCCATCCACGACTTGTCCATCTCGATCAGGCTGCCGGATGTATCGATCGGAGCCTCAATGCGCCCGAGGGCGCCGATGACCACTCGATCCATGCGGACATCACAGCCGATGCCCCCTGCGACAGACCAGCTCTGCGTGCTGATGCTCGCGGGCAGTACCGCACCATCAGGCTTGCTGCCCGTAACGGCGCCACCGCCGAGAGCGGCGACATAGCAGGACGTCGTAACAGCCGAGGGCGTCAGACTCGGAATGATAGCAGGGCCTGCGGTGTCAGCAGCAGCAACAGGCGTGGCAATGAGTGCGCCCGCGAGAGCGGCGGCGCCGAGATACTTCCGCATTTCTGAGGCTCCTATCGGGTGTATTGGCCGGAAACCGGCGAAACAGCGAGCGCAGCCTTCATGCGCTGCTTCCACGAACGTTCCCAATCGTCATAGGCGCGGGCATAGCCGCGGTCCCCTATCTCGCGAACACGAGCGGCTATGCCAAAATCAGTCGAGGAATCGATCAGGGACGCGACGAGAGTGTCGTTGCGCATGGGTCCAGACGTATTTCGGGATTGTGAGGCTCATAGCGCATCGCGCGAGCCTGGGGGGCGTCACTACCATGGTCACCGACCGCTTATCTCAGCTACGCTGGTCGGAGTCGCCCTTGTCCGCCCCGACCTATACGTGCGCGTGACCGGAGAGGCAATGTCAACTGTGAGGTTTTGCGTGGATGTGTGACTCTAAAGACTCACTCGGGACAGGTCAACTACACAAGGTGCAAGCGCTTTGCGCCCTTCGCATAATTCTCTCGCTCCCATAGCGGCCGAAGGTTAGTCAAGGCGTAGGCGGATTTTTGCTCTCCGCCGTCGAACGACGATTTCGGCACGATGTGGTCAATGTGCCAATATCTACGACGCTTCGGATGCCTCTTCCCGGATCCGCGGCTCATGCCATAATTGTCCCAGCACATACCGCTTACAAACTGCCGCTCTAAATGGCGCCTCAGTTCGCCCGTCGAATATCCCGCAAGCGCCGACATCAACTCATCGTTCCGATCCGTCCATGCCTTATTCCAAGCGGACTGGAACTCAGTTCTCGCCCGCATCCGCTCGTACCGATCATTGCGCGCAATTTCTTCTTGGGCGCGCTTCAGCCTTTCTGCGAGGCTATCGACATGCCGCCAAAGCTCATACAGAGCATCACCCTTCCGGCAATCAATGCAGAAACGGCGGCCATCGAGATCCTCGATGGGTAGAATAATGGTGCACCGCCTACATTCCGCGGCAAGCCTCAGCCCATCCTCTGAGGCCACCCATCGCTTCAGACGGTTCCCTTTGCCATGGCTGAAACACCCGTCCTGAGGCTCCAGCATTTCATATCCGTATAGTCCGCTTCCCGGCCCCAGCAAATGATCGACGCTGCTATCCGGCAGAGACCTCTCGAACAATCGACGCCGGGACCGCCGATTAATCGTCACTTTCTGCCCCTCTCTTTGGTGACGATCTCCCTTAGCTTAGTCTCAATGTAATTGGTAAGGCTGCGGTTCTCCTTGTCCGCGAGCTTCTGCAGTTCCTCTTTCAATTCCGGAGGCAACCGCATGGAGAATGGCGTCGTTCTTTGCATGCATTCTTGTAGCGCTTCGTATTTCTTTTGTCGACTGATACTTTCCCACAGAAATACGCTTGACGTCAGCGCTACATTGCGCTACATTCAAATCATCAGCAAGGGAGACGGCAATGACCACGATCACAATCACCAATCCTTGGACCGGCCACACCTTCGAGAGGGACGTGACGGACCTCACCCAGCAAGATCTCGACGCCTACGCCGCCGTGATGGACGATGAGAGCCGGGAAGCTGCCAACGACAAGTTCGAGGACGGCATGACTCCCGGTCAATGGCTCGCGATTTGGGCCGAGATGGTTGGATCTGAAGAAGCGGGGCGCGTTGTCCTGGGATCGTAACCGCCCCTCAAGGGCACGCCAGAGGGACCGGCCGCGAGTGCGGTGGCGGTCCCCGAGGCCGTAGAAGCAGGGAGACAACCAATGAAACACGACCATTACGATCACCGCGAGCGGTACACCGGTTGCTATCCCACCATGCTCTGCGGTCGCAAGGTGTGGCTCGTGACTCGCGGCATGCACGACGTGCCCGAGATCTGGGTGCACACATCACCATGGCGCCGTCCCATCGCGTACCTCGTCGGCACATCCTTGACCGAGGGCGACGAGGCCGCCAACACCGCGTACCTTGAGAGCCTCGTGGCCAAAAAGCTGCTGCGGTGCAAAGCCATCAGCGGGCGCCTGGAGCAGATATGGGATGACGAGATGGCGGAGGCTGCCGCAGACTACCCCAGTCGTGATGATATGGACGCGCTGGATGCCGATCTCTGGGCCGCAGAACAACAAGCGTACGGCCCACGATAAGATCGACGCGGGCCTCCTAAAGCCCGCGCCGCCGTGCATGTTGATCATAACACCAGCGTTTCAATCCACGCCCTTACGAGCGAGGCTCGACTATCGACTACAACCGGCGCGCTCGTCAACTGATCCATCCACAGCCCGCGCCTCGGGCCCGAAAGGGTGGCCGGGGCTGATGTGTCAGAATGAAACTTAATTGACTGGTAAAGTTTTGCGTGTTACACACTGATTTGCATGGCATTCCGCCGTGCGAATAAAGCGGGCCCGACAGGTGTACCACCACCGGCCGAGCCCTAATCGCAACCCAACTTGGATTTGGGAGACGACTATGCATACCCATACGACAATCCGCTCCTGGCCCGCAATCGGTCTCGGAGCTTTCTTCGCAACCATCACGGGCGCTGTTCTGTTCGAGGATGTGTTGCATGGCGCACCCGTCACGACGGCTCATGCACAGACGCTTGCAGCTCTCGTCGGTGCGATCGCAGCCGGCCATATGGCCTGGCCTGCCCTCCGGAACCGCCAGACGATCGTACAGGGCGTCATGCTCTCTGTCCTGTCCGTGGCGGCTCTGTTCTACGTGTGCGTTTCCTCGGGCGCCAGGAACGCGGAGACGGCCGGGAACAAGGTGGCGGCTATCACAGCAGCCAACGAGGTCCGGGCCCGTGAGGAAGCCCTCCTCGCCCGCGCTGAAGCCATGCTGGCAGAAGCACAAGCCAAGATGGCCGCTGAGTGTGCCTCGGGGCGCGGCACCAGATGCCGAGGCGTGATGGCAACGGTCGATGTCTACTCCGCTGCCATCAAGGGGCACATGGCCGAGTTGGCCAAGCTTCCGGCGCCCAAGGTCAACGGCTACGCGCACGCGTCCAAGGTGCTCTCGAGCTGGGGTATCGCCGTCACAGACGAATGGCTGTCTTTGAACATGCCCTTCATCGTGGTCTTGATCGCGGAGCTTGGCACAGTGGCTTTCCTCCACTTGGGCCTTGGGCACAAGCCGGCGCCGAAGGTCGCAGAGCCCGAGTTCGACGACGCAGACCTGATGCCGGTGCCCGTAGAGACCGACATCGAGAAGCGCTGGATTGCCGCGTTCAAGGACTCCAACGGCCGCATTCCGACGCAGAAGGAAGTGCTGGCGCGGTTCCCGTACTTGCCGAAGTCTACGGCCTCGGTCTGGCGGAGACAAATGGCAGCGTGACGAGTTGACTATACGACTAAAGCGCCCCGGTGTTCATCGCACCGGGGCTTTTTCGTGCCTGTTCAGGCGAGTTCAGGCCGGTTCATGGGCGTTCATGGCCCTTTTCACGGAGGAAATCGAGGTGGAACCACATCAGGCGACCTTCTCCAGTTGGTCCAGCTTCACCTTGGCCTTTCGTGTCGATCCCAGCATGTGAACCTCTATGATCCCGGTTGAACCACGCACGGACTGAAGCAATGAGTCGATGGACGCGAAGGGGCCGTCCTTCGGCCTGACGCGATCGCCGGCCTTGAAGACAGGGCGAGCTCGGCGCGCCTGAAGCGCCTGATTGTACTCCTGCTCCATGATGCGGATGATGCCGACCTGCTCGTCCTTGACGGGATAGGGCCGGCCACCGCCTATGGAGAGCCAGCCGGTGACGTAACGGGTCTCTGCCAGGTCGCGCCAGGCATTCTCCCCGACGCCAAGGACGAACACGTAGCCCGGAACGAGAGGGCGCCTGCGCTCGATCCGCTTGCCCCTGAGCGTTACCACGATGCGCTCGATCGGCACATACGTGTGGAGCCCTCGGGCGACGCGAAGCTCATTGGCGAGCCAGCGCTCTCGCTGCGGGGCCACGCGAAGGATGTACCAGGGCGTCTCGCTCATACGCTCTTCACCCTCTCTCGGTTCTTCTTGAGCCCCTTGACGACGCGAGAGGCCTTCTTGCGGGATGCGGCACGTTGACTCGCACTTTGCTTCACGACGGGCTTCACCTTCCCGTCCTTGACGGTCGCCTTGCCGATACGAGCGGCCATGTATTCCCTCCATTCTGCAATAGGCACCGGGACATTGCGCCTGCCTGCGGCGGTGAGAAGATCAGCGAGGTTGTTGATTTCCGACAGGGTCATGACGGCGCTCGCGAGCCAGCTTCTTCCTGAGAAATCTCGTTCACATGCTCAGCGAGGAAATCCCAATGATGTTTCACTCCGGCAGCAAATTGA
>CAYWKV010000006.1:0-50421 GCA_964458835.1 uncultured Gammaproteobacteria bacterium
GCCTGGGCCGCGCGCGCGCAGCGCGCACAAGGGCGCGTTCGGCCACGTCCTCGTCGTCGGCGGCCAGCCGGGCATGAGCGGCGCGACGCGCCTGGCGGCCGCGGCAGCGGCGCGGGTCGGTGCCGGCCTGGTCAGCGTGGCTACTCACCCGGCGCATGCCGCGCTGCTCAACGTCGGGCGGCCGGAGTTGATGTGCCGGGGCGTGCAGACACCCGCCGATCTCGCACCGTTGCTGGCGCGCGCCGGCGTGCTGGCGATGGGACCCGGCCTGGGGCAGGACGACTGGGCCCGCGGCCTGCTTGCCGCGGCGCTGGACGCGGGGCTGCCGTGTGTCCTGGATGCGGATGCGCTCAACCTGCTCGCCGTCGCACCGATGCGGCGCGAAGGCTGGATCCTCACGCCGCACCCCGGCGAGGCGGCGCGCCTGCTGGCCTGCACGGCAGCCACCGTCCAGGCCGACCGGCCGGCCGCGGTACGTGCGCTGCAGGTCCGTTACGGCGGGGTGGTCGTCCTGAAGGGGGCCGGCACGCTGATCCACGACGGCCGGGGGACCTGGCTGGTCTCGGCCGGCAACCCCGGCATGGCGAGCGGCGGCATGGGCGACGTACTGACCGGCGTGATCGCGGGGCTGCTCGCCCAGGGACTCGCGCCGGCGGAGACGGCGGTGGCTGGCGTGCTGGTCCACGGCCTGGCGGGCGACACGGCGGCCGTTGCCGGTGAACGCGGGCTGCTGGCCGGCGACCTGTTCGATGCCCTGCGGCGGTGGGTGAACCTGCGGGCGATGCCATGACCGCGCTGACCCTGGACATCGGTGATGCCGAGGCCATGGAGCGGCTCGGTGCCGCGCTGGGCGCGCACCTGCGCGGTGGCGAGGTCATCTATCTGATCGGCGACCTGGGCGTCGGCAAGACCACGCTGGTCCGTGGTCTGCTGCGCGGGCGGGGCCACCGCGGACCGGTGCGCAGTCCCACGTATACGCTCGTGGAGCCCTACGAACTGCCGCCGCTCACCCTCTACCACCTGGATCTGTACCGACTGGCGGACCCCGAGGAGCTCGAATGGATCGGTATCCGCGATCTGCTCGGTGCCGTCAGCGTTGCCCTGGTGGAATGGCCGGAGCGTGGCCGCGGCGTGCTGCCGGCGGCCGACCTCAGCGTGACGATCCGCTACCAGGACCCCGGCCGGTGGGTGACGCTGACCGGCCAGTCCGCCGCCGGTGACCGGCTGGTGGGACAATTAGATAAAAAGGGCTCCTAGGGGCTTTGTTCAGGTGTCCGCGCTATCCGCAGGAATACGTGAGAAAAAACTTGAAATCAGATGATTCCTGTGGCTAGATTGGCGCATAACCCCAAAACCGCAACGAGGAGGACAGGGGATGGCGTCGCGCCGCTCGATCGCCTGGCTGCTGTTGTGGCTGGCCGGCACCTGCCTGGCCGGGCCGGTGGAGGTCCAGAGCGTGCGGGTCTGGGCGGCGCCGGACAATACCCGCGTGGTCCTCGATGTCAGCGGTCCGGTTGCCCATGAACTCTTCACGCTGAACGGTCCCGATCGGGTGGTGATCGATCTGCGCGGCGCCCGGATCAAGGGCTCCGCACAGTCGGATCTCGGCCAGGGTCTAATCAAGAGCCTGCGCAGCGGCGTGCGTAACGGCACCGACCTGCGCCTGGTGCTGGACACCAGCACCGCCGTGCGGCCGCGCAGCTTCCTGCTCAAGCCCAGCGGCGAATACGGCCACCGTCTGGTCGTCGATCTCTACGAAGCGGGGCAGCCCGCAACGGCCTCCGCGCCGGCGGCGAAGCCGACGGTGACGGCGAAGGCGGCGCCCAAGACCGCGGCCCGCGAACTGGTGATCGCCATCGATGCCGGACACGGCGGCGAGGATCCGGGCGCACGCGGCCGCAAGGGTACGCGCGAGAAGGACGTGGTGCTGCAGATCGCCCGCGACCTGGCCGCGCTGGTCGACAAGGAGCCCGGCATGCGCGCCGTGCTGATCCGCGACGGCGACTACTTCATTCCACTGCGCAAGCGCATGCAGAAGGCGCGCGAGCACCGCGCCGATCTGTTCGTGTCCATCCATGCCGACGCCTTTAAGGACCGGCGCGCCCACGGTTCCTCGGTGTATGTGGTATCCGAGCGCGGGGCATCTTCGGAGATGGCGCGCATCCTGGCCGACCAGGAAAACGCCTCCGATCTGGTCGGCGGCGTCAGTCTCAACGACAAGGACGATCTGCTGCGCACCGTGCTGCTGGACCTGTCGCGTGCGGCGAGCATCGAGGCGAGCACCGAGGTGGCCGACAACGTGCTGCACGAGCTCAAGCAGATCGGCCGGGTGCACAAGCATCAGGTACAGCAGGCCGGCTTCGTGGTGCTGAAATCGCCGGACGTGCCGTCGATCCTGGTCGAGACGGCCTTCATCTCCAACCCTCAGGAGGAGCTCAAGCTGCGCGACCGCGGGCATCAGCGCAAGCTGGCGCAGGCGGTGATGAACGGCGTGCGCGCCTACTTCCGCAGCAACCCGCCGACCGGCACTCTTATGGCCACGCGCGAGCACGTCATCAAACGTGGCGACACGCTGTCGGAGATCGCCAAACGCTACGACGTCAGCATGCAACGTCTGCGGATCGCCAACAGTCTGCCGGATGATACCCTCCGGGTCGGCGCCGTACTGCGTATCCCCGGCGAGGACAGCTGAGCGATTCCCGGCCACGTAGCCGGCCCCGGATCGCGGGGTCAGCGGACTCTGGTATCCTTGCCGGCATGTCCATCCGTCCACTTCCTCCGCAACTCGTCAACCAGATCGCCGCCGGTGAGGTGGTCGAGCGCCCGGCGTCCGTGGTCAAGGAACTGCTGGAGAACAGTCTGGATGCGGGGGCGCGGCGGCTGGAAATCGACATCGAGCAGGGCGGGAAGGCACTGATCCGCGTGCGTGACGACGGACTGGGCATCGCGCGCGAGGAGTTGCCGCTGGCACTGGCCCGGCATGCGACCAGCAAGATCGCCAGCCTCGAAGACCTCGAGCAGGTCGCCAGTCTCGGCTTCCGCGGCGAGGCATTGCCGAGCATCGCCTCGGTAGCGCGCCTGACGCTGACAGCGCGCACCCCGGGTGCCGAGACCGGCTGGCGGGTGCGCGGCGACGGGTCAGACCGGGTCGAGCCGCCGGAACCGGCTGCGCATCCGCCGGGCACCACGGTCGAGATCCGCGACCTGTTCTTCAATACGCCGGCCCGGCGCAAGTTCCTGCGTGGGGACGCCACGGAGTTCAAGCACATCGAGGATGTGGTGCGGCGCATCGCGCTCAGCCGCTTCAGCATCGACGTCGCACTCGGCCACAATCAGCGCCAGGTCTGGCGCCTGCCGGCTGCCGAAACGCGTGCGCAGCGCGAACAGCGGCTGGCCAGGCTCTGCGGCCAGCCCTTCATCGAGCGGAGCCTGTATGTCGAACAGGCAGCCGCCGGTCTGCGTCTGTCCGGCTGGATCGCGCAGCCGGCCTTCTCCCGCAGCCAGGCCGATCTGCAGTATTTCTTCGTCAACGGCCGCATGGTGCGCGACAAGCTCATCGCCCATGCCGTCCGGCAGGCCTATCAGGACGTGCTGTTCCATGGCCGCCACCCGGCCTTCGTGCTGTATCTGGAACTGGACCCGACGGCGGTGGACGTGAACGTGCATCCGGCCAAGCACGAGGTGCGGTTCCGTGACAGCCGCCTGGTACACGATTTTCTGTTCCGCTCGCTGCACGAGGCGCTGGCCCGCAGCGGGCCGGGTCTTCTCGCCGCCGAAGGCGGGCGCGTGTCTCCACCGTCTCCCGCCGCCGGGCCCGCGACGATCGCACGCCAGCAGCCGATGGCGCTGGCAGTGGCGGAGCAGATGACGGCCTATGCGGCGCTGCATCCGCAGGCAACACCGCCGTCGGTCGTGTCTTCCGGTACCCAGGCAGTCCAGGCGACGGCGGAGATGCCGCCGGAGTCGGCCCCCGGTCTGCCGCCCCTCGGTTTCGCGCTGGCACAGCTGCACGGCATCTTTATCCTGGCGCAGAACGCCCAGGGCCTGGTGCTGGTCGACATGCACGCGGCGCACGAACGCATCACCTATGAACGGCTCAAGCACAGCCACGCGGGCGAGGGCATACGCGCGCAGCCGCTGCTGGTGCCGGTGACGCTCGCCGTCAGCGAGCGGGAGGCGGCTCTGGCGGAGGAGGCTGCGCCGGTGTTTGCCGAACTCGGCTTCGAGGTGGACCGCCTCGGACCGGAACGGCTGGTGGTACGGCAGGTGCCGGCGCTGCTGCGGCATGCCGACGCCGCGGCACTGGTGCGCGACGTGCTTTCGGACATGAGCGAGCACGCCGTCAGCACACGCCTGCGCGAGGCGCACAATGCCGTGCTCGCGACCATGGCCTGTCACGGTTCCGTGCGCGCCAACCGGCAGCTGTCCGTCGCCGAGATGAACGCCCTGCTGCGCGACATGGAACGGACCGAACGCAGCGGCCAGTGCAACCATGGCCGGCCGACCTGGGTGCAGCTGCGGCTCGAGGAACTCGACCGGCTGTTCCTGCGCGGCCAGTGATGTCCCCCGTCGTGCGTGCGACGCCGCCGCGCCTGTGCATCATGGGTCCTACCGCCTCGGGCAAGACCCGGCTGGCGGTCGAACTCGTCCGGCGCTTCCCCTTCGCCATCATCAGCGTCGACTCGGCCATGGTGTACCGCGGCATGGACATCGGCACGGCCAAGCCCGATGCCGAGGTGCTGCGGATAGCCCCCCACCGGCTGATCGACTTCCTCGACCCGGCCGAACGCTACTCGGCCGCGCTTTTTCGCAAAGATTGTCTGCGCGAGCTGGAACAAATCGACCACAGCGGGCGTCTACCTCTGCTGACGGGTGGGACACTGCTCTATTTCCGCGCCCTTCAGCAGGGTTTGGCGGTCTTGCCGGATGCCGACCGCGCCGTGCGTGCGCGTCTCGACGCCGAGGCGCGGGAGCACGGGCTGGAGACGCTGCACGCGCGTCTCGCGGTGGTCGATCCGGAATCGGCGCGGCGTATCCATCCCAATGATCCACAGCGTATTCAGCGTGCGCTCGAGGTCTACGAGCTGAGCGGCCGGCCGCTGAGCGCGCACTTTGCGGACGAGGTCAAGGACGGTGCACCGCAACGGCTGTTGAAATTGGCCGTCGCGCCGTCGGACCGCAGCGTGCTGCGGCGGCGCATCGAGGAGCGTTTCGGGCAGATGCTCGAGCAGGGCCTGGTTGCGGAAGTGGAACGATTGTACCGGCGCGGCGATCTCGGGCCGCATCTGCCTTCGATCCGTGCCGTGGGTTACCGGCAGGTATGGCAGTACCTTGCGGGTGAGCTGGACTACGCGCAGATGGGCGAGCGCGCGATCGTCGCCACCCGTCAGTATGCGAAGCGCCAACTGACCTGGCTCAGGGGTGATGACGACGTGATCTGGCTGGATGCCGAATCGCCCCGGCTGCTGGACAGGACGCTGCATATCCTTGTGCAGGCCGGGCTTGTGGAGCGACTATGAAACTGACTATGCTACACTTTCTGAACGAGGCTGATGATGCGGTTAAGAACCTTACGGCGCGCGAAAAGGCTCGCTCATTCAATCGCATGTGCTGAACACGGAAGGATTGGAGAGAGCTCTTGGCGGACATAAGAAGAAGGAGAAGCGAAATGGCACGTGGACAATCCCTGCAGGAACCCTTCCTGAACACCTTGCGCAAGGAGCGGGTGCCTGTGTCGATCTACCTGGTGAACGGAATCAAGCTGCAGGGCCAGATCGAATCGTTCGATCAATTCGTCGTTCTGTTGAAGAACAGCGTCAGCCAGATGGTGTACAAGCATGCCATCTCCACGGTCGTGCCCGCGCGCAACGTGCGTATCACCGGCGGTGACGAAGGTGCCGGGCCGGAACCGGGCAATGCCTGAGCGCGACCGCGCCGCGCGGGGGGCCGTGATTGTTTGATCGTCCCCGCAGCGGTGAGCGCGCCGTCCTGGTACACGTCGATTTCGCGGGCGACCAGGAACCCGAAGACCTGCAGGAATTCTCCGAGCTGGCGAGGTCTGCCGGGGCGACCCCGGCAGGCACCGTCACAGCCTCCCGCGCCACGCCCGATCCCAAGTACTTCATCGGTTCCGGCAAGGCGGAGGAGGTACGCGCGCGCGTGGCCGAAACGGACGCCGAGCTGGTGCTGTTCAACCATACGCTGTCTCCCAGCCAGGAACGCAACCTGGAGAAGCTGTTGCAGTGCCGGGTGCTCGATCGGACCGGCCTCATCCTGGATATCTTCGCTCAGCGCGCGCGTTCCTTCGAAGGCAAGCTGCAGGTCGAGCTGGCGCAGCTTCAGCACCTGTCGACACGGCTGGTGCGTGGCTGGAGCCACCTGGAGCGGCAGAAGGGTGGTATCGGTCTGCGCGGCCCCGGCGAGACACAGCTCGAAACCGACCGTCGACTGCTGGGCGCACGGATAAAGCAACTGCACCGCCGGTTGGAGAAGGTCCAGCGCCAACGTGCGCAGGGGCGCCGCGCACGCACGCGCGCGGAGCTGCCGACGGTATCCCTGGTCGGCTATACGAACGCCGGCAAGTCGACGTTGTTCAACACACTGACGGGGTCTGAGGTCTACGCCGCCGATCAGTTGTTCGCCACGCTGGACCCGACGCTGCGGCGCCTCGATCTGCCGGAGATGGGGCCGGTGATCCTGTCCGACACCGTGGGGTTCGTGCAGCATCTGCCGCACGATCTGGTTGCCGCCTTTCGCGCCACGCTCGAGGAGACGCGTGCGGCCGATCTGCTGCTGCACGTGGTCGATGCCAGCGATCCGGTACGTCTGGAGCGCATCGGACAGGTCGATCAGGTGCTGCGCGACGTCGGCGCGGAGGATGTGCCCCAACTGCTGGTGTACAACAAACTCGACCGCATGCCGGGCGAGGTGCCGCGCCTCGAGCGCGATGCGCAGGGGCGGCCCGTCCGCGTCTGGGTTTCGGCGTTGACCGGCGCAGGTCTGGACCTGCTCGTCACCGCGCTGGGCGAGCTGCTGCAGGGGCCGGTGGCGCGCGGCTGGCTGTGTGTGCCGCCCGGTGCCGGCCGGCTGCGCTCGGAGCTGTTCCGCATCGGCGCGGTCCGTCAGGAGCGGTTCGAGGACGGCGGCGCCACGTGGCTGGAGCTGGCGCTCCCCGCCGCGGACCTTGAGCGCCTGTGCGCGCGCCAGGGGATCGAGGCATCGCTCGCGGCACAGCCGCCCGGCGAAGCGGCGCTGGCCGGCTGAATGCGCGTAGCGGGTCCTCGGCCGCGGCCACGCGAGATCCGGCCCGCCCAATGCCACGCACATCCGGAAAAAGCGGGAGATTTGGTGACGGCCGCCGTCAATTCCTTGCGGGCGCGGCCAAAGCCCCATAAAATCGTGCGCTTCGATATACTTGCGCACACGCCCAAGAGCGGCGACGCGGCCCGCCTCGGGTTGGTGCAGAACCCCAGCGGATTCGATACAAAACCTCGATTCCTGACACACAGGCGCCTTGCATACCGACCGGGCCGGTCCGGCGGCGCCTACGAATGTCCTAGACGGAGCATGTTCAATGGCGTGGAACGAGCCGGGTGGCGGTAAAGACCCGTGGGGTGGGCGCGGCGGCGATCAGGGGCCGCCCGATCTCGACGAGATCGTCCGCAAGATGCAGGACAAGGTGGGCGGACTGTTCGGCGGCCGCAAGGGCGGTGGCGGCGGTGCGCGCGGCGGCGACGGCGGCGGCAGGTTCGCGCTCGGCCTGATCGTGGCCGCGGCCGTGATCGCGTGGCTGGCCTTCGGCATCTACATCGTCGAGGAAGGCAAGCGCGGCGTGGTGCTGCGTTTCGGACAGTTCAGCGAAATCACCATGCCGGGACCGCACTGGCACATCCCGTTCCCCATCGAGCAGGTCCAGATCGTCGACGTCGGGCAGCGCCGCTTCGTCGAAGTGGGCTACCGTTCCGGTGCCGGCGGCAGCGGCCAGGTGAGCGTGCCGCGTGAGGCGCTGATGCTGACCCGGGACGAGAATATCGTCGACATACGCATCGCCGTGCAGTATCAGGTGAAGGACCCGCGCGAATACCTGTTCAATGTGCGCGATCCCGACATCACCCTCAAGCAGGCGACCGAAAGCGCCATCCGCGAAGTCATCGGCAAGAGCAACATGGACTTCGTGCTGACCGAGGGCCGTACCGAGGTTGCGATGCAGACCAAGGGGCTGATCCAGGGCATTCTCGACCAATACCAGGCGGGCATCCTGATCACCACGGTGAACCTGCAGGACGCCCAGCCGCCCGAAGAAGTGCAGGGCTCGTTCGCCGACGCCATCAAGGCCCGCGAAGACGAGGTGCGCCAGAAGAACGAGGCGGAGGCCTACGCCAACGACATCATCCCGCGGGCGCGCGGCGCCGCGGCGCGCGTGCTGGAAGAGGCCAACGGCTACAAGCTCAGCGTGATCGCCAGGGCGGAGGGTGAATCCAGCCGCTTCGACCAGCTGCTGGCCGAGTACACCGAGGCACCGGAAGTCACCCGCAAGCGCCTCTATCTCGACACCATGCAGCGGGTCATGGCCAACAGCGGCAAGGTGACGGTGGACGTGTCCAAGGGCAACAATCTGCTCTACCTGCCGCTCGACCAGATGCTGCAGGGCGCTGCCGCCGCCGCTCCGCGGCGCTATGCCGAGAGCGGCACGGGCGAGGCGCCGACGGCGGCGCCGCAGAGCACGGACAACCGTACCGATACACGACGTTCCCGGGAGCCGCGCTGATGTCCTCCAACAAGATGATGGGTGTGATGATCCTGCTGGCGGTGCTGTTCGTCGGATCGTTCTCGGTGTTCACGGTCTACGAGTGGGAGCGCGCCGTGCTGTTCCGGCTGGGTGAGATCGTGCGCACGGACTTCGAGCCCGGCCTGCACTTCAAGATCCCGTTCATCAACAACGTGCGCAAGTTTGACGCGCGCGTGCTCACGCTTGACGTCGAGCCGGAGCGTTTCCTGACGGCGGAAAAGAAGAACGTCATCGTGGACTCCTTCGTCAAGTGGCGCATCGACGATGTGACGCGGTTCTACACGGCGGTGCTCGGCGACGAGGCTCAGGCCCGCCAGCGTCTCGAGCAGATCGTCAAGGACGGCATGCGCGGCGAGTTCTCCAAGCGCACCGTCAACGAGGTCGTCTCCGGTGAGCGCGCCCAGATCATGAGCGTCCTCGCCGGCAATGTCAGTGTGCAGGCGAAGGAGCTCGGCATCGCCATCGTCGATGTGCGCATCAAGCGCGTCGAACTGCCGCAGGACGTGAACGCCGCGGTCTACCGGCGCATGGAGGCGGAACGCACGCGCGTCGCCAAGGACTTCCGTTCGCGCGGTTTCGAGGCGGCCGAGCGTATCCGCGCTGATGCCGATCGCCAGCGGGAGGTGGTCCTGGCCGAGGCCTACCGCGACGCCGAACGGGTGCGCGGTGAGGGGGACGCGCGCGCTGCGGGGATCTACGCCCGGGTTTACAGCAAGAACCCGGAGTTCTACTCGTTCTACCGGAGCCTGACCGCGTATGAGGAGGCCTTCGGCGCCGGCGACCTGCTGGTGATCGAGCCGGACAGTGAGTTCTTCCAGTATTTCAAGGACGGCAAGGCGCAGAACTAGCGCCGACCGGTCCGGGGCCGGCGAAGCGGATATCCGGCGGATTGTCCGCGCTGCGCCGGCAGGACAGGCCGGGCGAGCCTGGCCGTCGGGAACAGGGTCGTCGCGGCTGACGCGGCAGAGTCCGGGCGCCGGCGCGGCAGCCCGGCTTTTTTGTGTGCGGGCCGCGACGCGGGTGGCGGGCGCGGGAGACCGATTGAGGCATGTTCGACGATCTGCTCGCGGCGTTGGCGCTGATGCTGGTAATCGAGGGTGTGCTGCCCTTTCTGAATCCGGCGGGACTGCGGCGCACCCTGCAGACCCTCGCGGAACTGGGCGACCGCAGCCTGCGGATCGTCGGCCTGGTCAGCATGCTGGCGGGTGTGGTGCTGCTGTATCTGGTGCGCTGAGTGGATTGGAAACGACTGAAATCATGAGCGGAATCGACCACTGGCTGCTGCCCGAAGGCGTCGGCGAGATGCTGCCCGACGAGGCCTGGCGTCTGGAGGCGCTGCGTCGCCGGCTGCTGGATGTCTACCGGAGCTGGGGTTACGGACTGATCATTCCGCCCATGGTCGAGTATCTGCAATCGCTGCTGACCGGCGCGGGCCACGATCTGGACCTGCAGACCTTCAAGCTGACCGACCAGCTGACCGGTCGGCTGCTGGGCGTGCGTGCCGACATGACGCCGCAGGCCGCACGCATCGACGCCCATGCGCTGAAGCGCGACGAACCGGTGCGCCTGTGTTATCTGGGGACCGTGCTGCGCGCGCTGCCGGACGGCTTCGCCGGCTCGCGCAGCCCGTTGCAGGTCGGCTGCGAGTTGTTCGGCCATGCCGGCATCGAGAGCGATCTGGAAATTCTCGGGCTGATGCTGGAGACGCTGGCGGTGACCGGTCTGGAGGTGCATCTGGATCTCGGGCATGTCGGCATCTTCCGCGCCCTGGCGCGCGGCGCCGGATTGACGGCCGAGCAGGAGGCCGACCTGTTCGACGTGCTGCAGCGCAAGGCGCTGCCGGAGATCGAATCGCTGCTGACCTCCTTCGGCGTTGCGCCGGAATGGCGCGCACGCCTGGAGCGGCTTGCCGGCCTCCATGGCGGTGCCGGGGTGCTGGAGCAGGCGCGGACGGCGCTGCGTGACGCCGGTGCCGCGGTCGACGCGGCGCTCGACAACCTTACGGCCATCGCGATGCGGGTGCAGGCGCGCTGGCCACGGCTGCCGCTGCACTTCGATCTCGCGGAGCTGCGCGGCTATGGTTACCACACCGGTGTGGTGTTCGCCGCCTTCACGGCGGGCTGCGGACAGGAGATCGCCCGCGGCGGCCGTTACGACAACATCGGCGCAGTGTTCGGGCGGGCGCGTCCGGCGACGGGTTTCTCGGCCGATCTGCGCACGCTGATGGCGCTGTCGCCGGCGGCGGGCGAGGCGCCGCGCGGCACAGTATTCGCGCCGGCATCGGATGATTCCAGCCTGGCCGCCACGGTCGCCGGGCTGCGCGCCGCCGGTGAACGTGTCATTGCCGCCCTGCCCGGTCAGACGGGCGGCGCACACGGGATGGGCTGCGACCGCGAACTGATCGAGCAGGACGGTGGTTGGGTGATTAAATCAGTTTAAAGATCTTCAACACGAAGGCGCACTAAGGATTTCTTGGTCGAGCCAACACCATGGACATTGTCGTCTGGTGATGGATATGCAGTGGTTTTCGCATTTGGATTTGATTTTCCTTCGTGCGCCTTCGGCGCCTTCGTGTTGAACGCTTTTGAAGTCTGAATCGATTATCATGCGCGCCGTTGCTGGCGCACGAGGACGGGGGTACGCAGGTCGATGGGCAAGAATGTGGTGGTGATCGGCACCCAGTGGGGTGACGAGGGCAAGGGCAAGGTGGTGGATCTGCTCACCGAGCGGGCGGCGGCGGTCGTGCGCTTCCAGGGCGGGCACAATGCCGGGCACACGCTGGTGATCGACGGCAAGAAGACCGTGCTGCACCTGATCCCCTCCGGCATCCTGCGCGACAACGTGCAGTGCCTGATCGGCAACGGCGTGGTGCTGTCACCGTCGGCCCTGCTCGAAGAGCTCCGCATGCTGGAGAACAACGGCGTGCCGGCACGCGACCGGTTGAAGATCAGCGAGGCCTGTGCGCTGATCCTGCCCTACCATGTCGCGCTCGATCACGCGCGCGAGAAGGCGCGTGGCAAGGCCGCCATCGGCACCACCGGACGCGGCATAGGCCCGGCTTACGAAGACAAGATCTCGCGCCGCGGCCTGCGGCTGGGCGATCTGTTCCACCGCGAGCGCTTCGCCGCCAAGCTCGGCGAGGTCCTGGACTATCACAACTTCGCGCTCGTCAATTACTTCAAGTGCGATCCGGTCGATTTCCAGCAGACCCTGGACGAGGCCTTCGGCATGGCCGAGGAGCTGCAGGCCATGGTCGGCGACGTACCGGAGATCCTGGCTCAGGCGCGCCGCAACGGCGACAACGTGATGTTCGAGGGTGCGCAGGGTGCGCTGCTCGACATCGACCACGGTACCTACCCGTTCGTGACCTCGTCCAACACCACAGCCGGCGGTGCCTGCACCGGCAGCGGCGTGGGCCCGCGCAACCTGGACTATATTCTCGGTATCACGAAGGCCTACACGACACGCGTGGGCGCCGGTCCCTTCCCGACCGAGCTGTTCGACGAGATGGGCGAGCACCTGGCCAAGCGCGGCCACGAGTTCGGCTCCACCACCGGCCGGCCGCGCCGCTGCGGCTGGTTCGACGCAGTCGCGCTGCGCCGCGCCAACGAGATCAACAGCGTGACGGGCCTGTGTATCACCAAACTCGATGTGCTGGACGGGCTGGATACCATCCGCCTGTGCGTGGGCTACCGCTGCGGGGAGGAAGACCGTCTCACCCCGCCGATCGGCGCCGAGGCCTTCGCCACCTGCGAGCCGATCTACGAGGAGGTGCCTGGTTGGAAGGAGTCGACGGTGGGCGTGCGGGAATACGGCCAGCTGCCGACCAACGCCAAGGCCTATCTCAAGCGCATCGAGGACGTAGTGGGCTGCCCGATCGATATCATTTCGACCGGCCCGGATCGCGTGGACACCATCATCCTGCGGCATCCGTTTGACGGTTGAACGGGAATTTCCGCGGCGCAGGGCGCGGCCCGCTCAGCGGGGCGCGGGGCTGTCCCGTGGAGACAGGGCCCGGACCGGTTTCGGCCGGATCCGGACAAGAAAAAACCCGCATGCCGTTGCGCTGCATGCGGGTTGTCTCAACATGGTGCCGAGGAGAGGACTCGAACCTCCACGGGTCGCCCCACTAGTACCTGAAACTAGCGCGTCTACCAATTCCGCCACCTCGGCAGGTGGGCGGGGCCTCACGGGCCCGAGAGCCGCGCACTTTACCGGGCGCGGCAGTCCTTGTCAACGCAGGCCGAGACGGCCTTCCAGGTTAACATTTCAAAGAAGACTATGAGCAAAAAACGCCCCCCCAAGAAACCGGCCTGGGCCGACCAGGACCCGCACGCGGCCCGCGAGGCTGAGAAATACGCCCGTCCCATCCCCAGTCGGGAACTCATCATCGAAAAGCTCACCGAACAGGGCGTGCCGCTGGCGCGCGAGCGGCTCGCGGAGGTCTTCGGCCTGACCGACGAAGAGGACCTCGAGGCGTTGCGCCGCCGCCTGAATGCCATGGAACGCGATGGCCAGCTGGTGCGCAACCGGCGCAAGGATTACTGCCTGATCGAAAAGCTCGATCTGGTGATCGGCCGGGTCATCGGCCACCCCGACGGCTTCGGCTTTCTGGCGCCCGATGACGGCAGCGACGATCTGTTTCTGTCGCCGCGGCAGATGCGCGCGCTGTTCCACGGTGATCGCGCGGTGGCGCGGGTCACGGGCCTGGACCATCGCGGCCGGCGCGAAGGCGCGATCATCGAAGTGCTGGAGCGCAACACCCACCGCGTGGTCGGGCGCTTCTACTGCGAGAACGACGTGAGCTTCGTCGTTCCGGACAGCAAGCGCATCACCCAGAACGTCTCCATTCCGCCCGACCTGCGCGGCGGCGCGCGCCAGGAACAGATCGTCACCGTCGACATCATGGAACAGCCGACCCTCCGCTCGCCGCCCCTCGGGCGCGTCTGCGAGGTGCTGGGTGACCACATGGCGCCCGGCATGGAGATCGACATCGCCATCCGCAGCCACGATCTGCCACTGGCCTGGCCGGCGGGGGTGCAGGACGAGATCGCGGATCTGCATTCCGAGGTGCCGGAGGCGCACAAGAAGGGCCGCGAGGATCTGCGCGATCTCGCACTGGTGACCATCGACGGTGCGGATTCCCGCGATTTCGACGATGCCGTGTTCTGCGAGCGCAAGGCCAAGGGCTGGCGCCTGCTGGTGGCGATCGCGGATGTCTCGCACTACGTCGCGCATGGCACCGCACTGGACCGCGAGGCCCAGGCGCGCGGTAACTCGGTGTATTTCCCGGAGCGGGTGATCCCGATGCTGCCGGAGATACTGTCCAACGGACTGTGTTCGCTGAACCCCCAGGTCGATCGCCTGTGCATGGTCTGCGAGATGTACATCAGCGACGACGGTCGCATCACACGCTCGCGCTTCATGGAGGGTCTGATGCGTTCGCACGCGCGCCTGACTTACGACCAGGTCGCCAAGGTGGTCGTGGAGCGCGATCGGGACGAGCGCAAGCGGCTCGGCGGACTGGTGCCGCACCTCGAAGAGCTGCACCGTCTCTACAAGGTGCTGCGCAAGGAGCGCACCAAGCGCGGCGCCATCGATTTCGAGACCACCGAGACGCGCATCGTGTTCGGCGCCGATCGCAAGATCGAGCGCATCATGCCGGTCGAGCGCAATGACGCCCACAAGCTCATAGAGGAATGCATGATCGCGGCGAACGTCGCCAGCGCGCGCTTCCTCGCCAAGCACAAGATGCCGACCCTGTATCGCGTGCACGAAGGCCCGAAACCGGAAAAGATCGAGGCATTGCGCACGCTGCTCGGCGAGGTCGGCTTGAGCCTGCGCGGCGGTGACAAGCCGGAACCACAGCACTACGCCGAGTTGCTGTCGTCCATCCAGAAGCGGCCGGACGCACACCTCATCCAGACGGTCATGCTGCGTTCACTGTCGCAGGCCCGTTATACACCGGAGAACACCGGTCATTTCGGACTGGCCCTGCCGCAGTATCTGCACTTTACCTCGCCGATCCGCCGCTATCCGGACCTGCTGGTCCATCGTGCGATCCGGCACGTGCTGCGCAGCAGCGCGGACAAGGGCCTGCTGAAGCGGGCCCTGGGGCGCATGTTCTCCGCCGGCCCCGTGGCCAGCTTCCGCTACACTGTGGCCGACATGCAGACGCTCGGCGAGGGCTGCTCGATGACGGAACGGCGCGCGGATGAGGCGACGCGTGACGCAATCGATTGGCTGAAGTGCGAATTCATGCTGGACAAGGTCGGCGAGGAATTTGCCGGCATCATCAGTGGCGTGACTTCGTTCGGCATCTTCGTGGAGCTCGCCGACATCTACGTCGAGGGCCTGGTGCACGTGGCCACACTGAAGAATGACTATTACCATTTCGACCCGGCGGGACACAGGCTGCGCGGGGAGCGCAGCGGCACCACCTATCGCCTGGCGGACCGCGTCACGGTGAAGGTCATGCGGGTCGATCTGGACGAGCGCAAGATCGATTTCGAACTGGTCGAAGCGGCGGGAGAGAAACAAGGTCGTGCGGTCGCAACGCGCAAACGCAAATCGCGCGGTTCGCGTTCGGCGGCACGTGTGGGCAAGAAAAAAGGAGGGAAATCGACATGAGGTATCTCGGTGCGAAGCGGATGTTGGTGGTTGCCGTGGCGGTTGCGTTGGCTGGTTGTGCGGCGGACGACCCGAACCGGCGTGCCAAGACCGGTGCCGCGGTGGGAGCCGTGGTCGGCGCCGTTCTGGGGCATCAGCTGGACGACGACAAGGGGCGCTTCGTGGGCGCCGCAGTGGGCGCGATCGCGGGCGGCGCGGTCGGCCACTACATGGACAATCAGCAGAAGGAATTCGAGGCGGCCCTGGCCGAGGAACAGCGTCAGAACCAGATCGAGATCCAGCGTCTCCAGGACGAGACGTTGAAGATCGACATCGCCAGTGAGGTCTCGTTCGACTTCGGCAGTGCCGCGATCAAGCCGGCTTTCCGTCCGACGCTGGACAAGGTCGCCGACGTGCTCAAGCGCTACGAGCGGTCCGTGGTGCACGTCGTCGGACATACCGACAGCGTCGGTTCGGATGCCTACAATCAGCGCCTCTCTGAGCAGCGTGCGCAGGCCGTGGTCGACTACCTGGCGGGCACTGCAGGCGTCGCCCGCGAGCGCCTGCGCGCCGAGGGGCGCGGCGAGACCGAGCCGCGCGAGTCCAATGCCACCGAGGCCGGCCGCCAGCTGAACCGTCGCGTCGAGCTGTTCGTCAAGCCGATCGTCGAGGGTCAGGAGCAGCGCGCCTACGAGCCGCCGCCGGTGCAGACCGCACCCGCCTCCTGGCGGTGAGGCAGGAGGCCGCAGATGAGCGCAAAGGGTATCGGGATGGGTCGCGTTCATTGGCGGACTGACGCGCGACAGCCGGAGATGATCGCCGTCCATGGCTGAGAGCCAGCGTGTCTACGGGCTGCACGCGGTGCGCGCGTTGCTCCGGCAGGGCGGTGCGCAGATCCGGCGGGCCTGGGTGCAGGAGGGACGGGACGACGCGCGCCTGAGCGCGCTCCTCGACGAGCTCGCCGCGCGCGGCGTCGCGGTCGAGCGGGTGCCGCGCCGTGAACTCGACCGGATGCTGGACGGGGCCCGTCATCAGGGGGTGGTGGTGGAGGTGCCGGCGGCCGAGACCGGCGGCGAGCGTCAGCTCGACGACTTCCTGCACACCTTGCCGTCGCCGGCGCTGCTGCTGGTGCTGGATGGCGTCACCGATCCCCACAACCTGGGCGCCTGCCTGCGCACCGCCGATGCGGCCGGTGTGCAGGCGGTGATTCTGCCGAAGGACCGCTCTGCTGGCCTGACCCCGGTGGTGCGCAAGGTGGCCTGCGGCGCGGCCGAGCAGTTGCCAGTGTTCGCCGTCACCAATCTCGCGCGCGCGCTGCGCACCCTGCAGGCCGCCGGCCTGTGGGTCTACGGTGCCGCCGGTGAGGCGGAACAGTCGCTTTATGACGTTGATTTCAAGGGTTCGGTTGCCCTCGTTCTGGGTGCTGAGGGCGGCGGCCTGCGGCGTCTGACCCGGGAACACTGCGATGCACTGGTGAAGATCCCCATGGCCGGGTCGGTTGAAAGCCTGAATGTTTCGGTGGCGACCGGGGTGCTGCTCTATGAAGTGGTCCGCCAGCGACGGGGTGACGCCGGGTCGTAGGCCGCTTCACTCCGTCCCGAATCCCGAAAATTGCATCTCCCCCGGCCCTCCATTAGAATGCCCGGCTTCCATGGCGCCCACAGGGCCTCATGGCTCCTTGCCTCACCGCCCGGACGGTCCGGATCGGGAGGCTGTCGATCCACAAGGGGCAGACAATGCGTCATTACGAAATCGTGTTCCTGGTCCACCCGGACCAGAGCGAACAGGTTCCCGCCATGGTCGAGCGCTACCGCGCCACCATCGAGACCGCGGGCGGCAAGATTCACCGGTTGGAAGACTGGGGCCGCCGCCAGCTGGCCTATCCCATTCAGAAGGTGCTCAAAGCGCACTACGTGCTGATGAACGTCGAGTGCGGCCAGGATGTCCTCGAGGAACTCACCTCCGCATTCCGCTTCAACGACGCGGTGCTGCGCAATCTGGTCATCGCGCGCGACGAGGCCGTCATCGAGCCGTCCCCGCTGTCCAAGCGCGACGAACGCGGTGAGCGCGACAGCGACACCCGCGCCGACGATGATGACAGCGACGGCGACGAGAGCGACGCCGCCTGAGTGATGGCTTGCGTGGCCGGAGGAGCACCGGTCCGCACGAGGTATTGACGGACCATGCGGGAACCTCCGGCCAATGCACTGGTCATTGAGGGCCAGGTCACGCGGCTACCGCAGACCCGCCATTCACCGGCCGGCATACCCATCAGCCGCTTCGCCATCGAGCATCAGTCCCGCTGTGACGAGGCCGGCGCGATGCGCGAGGTCAGGTTGAGGCTGGGCGTGGTGGCCACCGGCCCGCAGTTGCAGCCGATCGTGGCCCGGCTGGTGCCGGGGAGTCGGGTCCGCGTCGAGGGCTTTCTCGCGCGCGCCGGCTTCCGCAGCGCCGATCACCGCCTGGTGCTGCATGCGCAGTCGATGGAATTACTGAACAACGATCGAGATCGTTAACCGAGAGGTAACTGGACAATGTCGCGTTTTTTCCGCCGTCGGAAGTTCTGCCGCTTCACTGCGGAGGGCGTCAAAGAGATCGATTACAAGGATCTCGCGACCCTGAAGAATTACATTACGGAGACGGGCAAGATCGTGCCCAGCCGCATCACCGGCACCAAGGCCCATTACCAGCGCCAGCTGGCGACCGCGATCAAGCGCGCCCGCTTCCTGGCCCTGCTGCCGTACAGCGATTCGCATTGATCACGGCACCGCGCCGGCCGTCGGCCGGTCCGGTGCGTGAGACCGGCGCATGATGCAGAAGCTGGCGGCGTTTGCGATGGCTGCGCGCTGGCGCGCCGTCCTGACCGCAACACTGAGCGCCGCGGCGGCTCTCGTGCTTCCGCCCCTGACCTCGCCGTTGAGCTACCTGGGCGGCGCGGTGGTCGGTCTGGTGAGCCTGCGGCTCGGGGCCCGTGAAGGTGCCGGGGTACTGATCGCGGGTGTGGTGGTGCTGGCCGCGCTGGGTGCCGCCCTGGGCGGCCTCGCGGCGCCGCTCGCGGTGGCGACGCTGATCCTGTGGCTGCCGGTCTGGCTGGCGGCGCTGCTGTTGCGGATCAGTTGCTCGCTGGGCCTGACGCTCCGGGCGCTCGGTGCGGTGGGGGTGATCCTGGTGATGCTCGCCCACCTGTGGCTGGGGGATACCCAGGCCTGGTGGCTGCCGCGCCTGGAGGAGGTGCTCAAGCCGGCGTTCGAGGGGCAGGGCATCGACGCCGGCGACTATGTCGCGGAGCTGGCGCGCTGGATGACGGGGCTGCTCGGCGCGGCCCTGGTCATGAGCGTGGCCTTGAGCCTGCTGCTTGCGCGGGCCTGGCAGGCCGGTCTGTACAACCCGGGCGGCTTTGCTGCGGAGTTCCGTGAGCTCGCACTGGGGCGGGCGGCGGCAGTGGCGGGTCTCGCCCTGATCGCGCTGGCGGCGTTGTCGCCGGCGGGAGCGGTAAAGGCGTTCGCCGCCGACGCAGTGCCGACGCTGCTGGTCCTCTACGTGGTGCAGGGGCTGGCGGTCGCCCATGCCCTGGCGGCGCGATACCAGGCCAAGCGTGGCTGGCTGATCGCATTATATGTGCTGTTGCTCCTTGCGGCGCCGCAGGTGATGCCGCTGGTAGCGCTGCTGGGCTGGTCGGATGCCTGGATCGACGTGCGTCGCCGTTTCGGCCGGCCGTGACACAGGTGCCGTGAAGCGTTTCATGTTTATTTTTCTGGTGACGAGGTAACGAGTCATGCAAGTGATCCTGTTGGAGAAGGTCGAAAACCTGGGCAATCTGGGCGATCAGGTCAAGGTCCGTTCCGGCTACGGCCGCAATTTCCTCATTCCGAAGGGCAAGGCCACGCCGGCCACGCCCGACAACATCGCGCGTTTCGAGGCGCGCCGCGCGGAGCTGGAGAAGGCCGCCGCCGAGGCGCGGACTGCGGCCGAGGCGCGCAAGACGGGTCTGGACGGTCTGCGGGTGACCATCACGGCCAAGGCCGGCGACGAGGGCAAGCTGTTCGGCTCCATTGGCACCACGGACATCGCGCATGCGGTGACGGCGGCCGGTCAGCCGGTTGAACGCCACGAAGTGCGTCTGCCGGAAGGCCCGTTCCGTGCAGTGGGCGAGTTCGAGGTCGAACTGCACCTGCACACCGACGTCAACGCGACCATCACCCTGGTGATCGCGCCCGAGTGAGCCGATAAAGGCCTCCGGAACAATACGTTCCGGGTGCCGGTCCGCTTCTGCAAACGAATGCCGCGGCCGTCAAGTCTGTTGCCGGCCGCGGCGCTTGTGTATCCTGCCGGCAGTATCGTCCGTGCGTCCTGCGCGTGCCTGGCGGTCAACGCATCCCGGGCGGGACCTGTGTCTCCGGAACGGGCGCCCGCCCGTTCGTGCGCCGGCCGTGCTTCCCTGAACGCAACGGGGATGGCATGCGGTGCGGACGGAACGGGGACTGTCACCGACGACCGAGTCCTGGGGGATAGCTATGCCTGAGTCCGTCCTGTCTGCCGAATTTGCGGGTGGCGGTGCCGAGTCGCTCAAGGTTCCACCGCACTCCGTGCCCGCGGAGCAGTCCGTCCTCGGCGGCCTGATGCTCGACAACGAGGCATGGGACCAGGTTGCCGACCGTGTCGGCGAGAACGATTTCTACCGGCGCGATCATAGGCTGATCTTCGCCGCCATCCGCGACCTCGCCGAGCACGGCAAGCCCTTCGACGTCGTCACGCTGGCCGAGCAGCTGGAGAAGACCCGCCAGCTCAACGATGCCGGTGGGCTGGCCTATCTCGGCGCGCTGGCCAAGGAAACGCCGAGTGCCGCGAACATCCGCGCCTACGCCGACATCGTGCGTGAGCACTCGGTATTGCGGCAGATGGTGCGGGTCGGCACCGACATCGCCAACGCGGCCTATTTTCCCGAAGGCCGCGAGTCGACGGAACTGCTGGATTTCGCCGAGCAGCAGGTGTTTCAGATCGCCGAACAAGGCAACCGCGGCCGGCGCGGCTTCACGCGCATCAAGGATCTGCTCACCCAGGCGGTCGATCGCATCGATCACCTGTTCCAGCTCGACAACCCCATCACCGGTGTGCCGACCGGCTTCACCGACTTCGACGAGATGACCGCCGGGTTGCAGTCGTCCGATCTCGTCATCATCGCCGGCCGGCCATCGATGGGCAAGACGACCTTTGCCATGAACATCGCCGAGCACGCGGCCATCAAGCACAAGGTGTCGACCGCGGTGTTCAGTATGGAAATGCCGGGCGAGCAGCTGGCCATGCGCATGATGAGTTCGCTCGGCCGCATCGACCAGCACAAGGTGCGTACCGGCAAGCTGGAGGACGACGACTGGCCACGGCTGACGTCGGCGGTGAGCATCCTCGCCGAGGCACCGCTGTTCATCGACGACACGCCGGCGCTGTCGCCGACCGATCTGCGCGCGCGTGCGCGCCGTCTCAAGCGCGAGCACGATCTCGGCCTGATCGTGATCGACTATCTGCAGCTCATGCAGGTGACGGGCTCGCGCGACAACCGTGCCACCGAGATTTCCGAGATCTCCCGCTCGCTGAAGGCGCTGGCCAAGGAACTGCACGTGCCGGTGATCGCGCTGTCGCAGCTCAACCGTTCGCTGGAGCAGCGGCCGAACAAACGGCCGGTGATGTCGGACCTGCGCGAATCCGGCGCCATCGAGCAGGACGCGGATATGATCGTGTTCATCTACCGTGACGAGGTCTACAACGAGGACAGCCCTGACAAGGGCACGGCCGAGATCATCATCGGCAAGCAGCGCAACGGTCCCATCGGCATGAAGCGCCTGACCTTTCTCGGCCGCTACACCCGCTTCGAGAACTTCGCCGGCGACAGCTACGACAGCGGGGACTTCGGATGACGCGCCCGCTGTGCGCCCACATCGATCTCGCGGCACTCCGGCACAACCTGCAGCGCGCCCGGCAGGCCGCTCCCGCCAGCCGCATCATGGCCGTGGTCAAGGCGAATGCCTACGGCCACAGCATGACGCGCGTCGCACAGACGCTCGCCGCCGACGGCTTCGGCGTCGCCTGCCTGGAAGAGGCGCTCAGCCTGCGCGAAGCGGGCATCCGCCAGCCCATCACCCTGCTGGAAGGATTTTTCGACACCGACGAACTCGACGCGGTGAGCCGTTATCGTCTGCAGCCTGTGGTGCACTGCGACGAGCAGTTGCGGCAGCTGGAGGCGATCTCCCTGCCGCAGCCGATCGCGGTATGGATGAAGATCGATACGGGCATGCACCGGCTCGGGTTCGCACCCGGGCGGGCCGTGGAGATCCATCAACGGCTGCACACCTGCCCGAACGTGGATCGCGTCGGCCTGTTCTCGCACCTGGGTTATACCGACGACCGGCGCAGCGCCCAGACCCAGCGGCAGTGCGAATTGTTCCTGGCGGCCACGCGGGGACTGGCCGGCGAGCGCTCGCTCGCCAACTCCGGCGGGCTGCTCGCCTGGCCCGAAACCCAGTTGGAGTGGGTGCGTCCGGGATTGATGCTGTACGGTATTTCCCCCTTCGCGGGCGACACCGGTCCGGAGCAGGATCTGCGGCCGGTGATGACGCTGGAGTCGCGCCTGATCGCAGTGAACCGCTTTCCGCGCGGTGCGGCCATCGGCTACAGCGGTGCCTGGGTGTGCCCCGAAGATATGCCCATCGGCGTAGCTGCCGTCGGCTATGGGGATGGCTATCCGCGCCACGCGCCCACCGGCACGCCGCTACTGGTCAACGGTCGCCGCGCCGAGATCGTCGGGCGCATCTCCATGGACATGATCTGCATCGATCTGCGTGGCCAGCCCGATGCGCGCGTCGGCGACCCGGTCACACTCTGGGGACGGGACCTGCCGGTGGAGGAGATCGCGCGCTGCGCGGGCACCATCGCCTATGAACTCGTCTGCGCCGTGGCCTCGCGGGTTCCCGTGGTCATCGAGGAAGGCGTCACCGCCGAGCCGCTGACGGGCTGATCGCCGACTGAACACCTGTGTGAGGGCCGCAGCGCATGGCCAAAGCCAAGACCGCCTACACTTGCAGCGATTGCGGTGCGCAGTTCCCGAAATGGGGCGGCCAGTGCGGTGATTGCGGCGCCTGGAACACCCTGGTGGAGACGGTCGCCGTGGCGGCGGTCGCCAGCAGCCCGCGCTTCGCCGGTTATGCCGGCGAAGCCGCACCCGACGTGCGCGCGCTCGCGGACATAGCGCCCAGTGCCGAGGCGCGCACGCCGACCGGCCTCGTTGAACTCGATCGCGTGCTCGGCGGTGGCCTGGTGTCCGGCTCGGTGGTGCTCCTCGGCGGTGATCCCGGCATCGGCAAGTCGACCATCCTGCTGCAGACGCTGAGCAGTCTGGGTGACCGCCTGGCGGCGTTGTATGTGACCGGTGAGGAATCGCCCGAACAGGTCGCTCTGCGGGCACGGCGTCTCGGCCTGCAGGGCGGCGCGACCCGGCTGGTGGCGGAGACCGGCGTCGAGCGTATCCTCGAACTGGCCCGCAACGAGCGTCCCCAGGTGATGGTCATCGACTCCATCCAGACGCTGTACACCAGCCTCCTGCAGTCGGCGCCGGGCTCGGTGGCGCAGGTGCGCGAGAGCGCCGCGCAGCTGGTGCGCTTCGCCAAACAGACCGGCACCGCGCTGTTCCTGGTCGGTCACGTCACCAAGGAGGGTACGCTCGCGGGGCCACGCGTACTCGAGCACATGGTCGATACGGTGCTGTACTTTGAAGGTGATCCCGGCGGGCGCTACCGGGTGGTGCGCGCCATCAAGAACCGCTTCGGCGCCGTCAACGAGCTGGGCGTGTTCGCCATGACCGACAAGGGACTGCGCGAGGTGAGCAACCCCTCGGCGATCTTTCTGTCGCGCCACGAGGAGGCGGTGCCCGGCAGCGTGGTGATGATCACGCGCGAGGGTACGCGGCCGCTGCTGGTCGAGGTGCAGGCGCTGGTCGCCGAGAGTCATCTGTCGAATCCGCGCCGCGTGACCCTGGGCCTGGAGCAGAACCGGCTGGCCATGCTGCTGGCGGTGCTGCATCGCCACGGCGGCATCGCGCTGATGGATCAGGATGTGTTCGCCAATGTCGTCGGCGGGGTGCGGGTCGGTGAGACGGCGGCCGATCTCGCGGTCGTGCTCGCCGTGCTGTCGAGCTTCCGTGACCGGCCCTTGCCCACGGATCTGGTAGCGTTCGGCGAGATTGGTCTGGCCGGCGAGATCCGGCCCGTACCCAACGGTCAGGAGCGTCTTCGCGAAGCCGCGAAGCACGGCTTCAGGCGCGCCGTCGTGCCTGCGGCCAACGTGCCCAAGGGCGGCATTCAGGGCATGGAGATCGTCGGTGTGAAACGCCTCGCGGATGCGCTGCAGCAAGCCTGAGCGCGCCGGGCCCGGACGCTCCGGGGCGCGTCAGCCCAGGGCCATCAGCTCCCGTTCCAGCAGCGCGGCATCGCCCAGATTCAGTTCGACCAGCCGCCGCAGATGGGTGATGCTGTCGAGGTCGATGTCGCGGCAGGACAGGCCGATCTGGTCCTCCTCGACGTGCGCAACTTTGACCTCCATGCGGATCTGCACCTCCTCACCCAGTGTCAGCACGAGAGTGCAATCCTCACCTGCCGTGCCGTCCCAGACTTCGGGCCGTTCGATCAGGGCGCCCTTGAGGGACAGGTCGACCACGGTGCAGGGCCATTCCTGTCCGTTGCGCGTAAGCACGGCATCGGCATCGAAGGGGACGCGGGTAAAGCGACGCTGGACTTCCGTCGCAGCGACCCCATCCGGGGCAGTGGCACCGCTCTCGGCAGTCTCGCCGTCGAGATAGAAATGCAGTTCCAGCTTACCGATGTGCACGCGGTCACCCGCGTTGAGTCTGGGACTGCTGTCTCCGACGGATTCATCGTTGACCCGCGGCGGGGTATCGCCTTCCAGATGGGAGATGTAATAGCCGTCTTCGCGGCGGGCGATCATGGCCGAATCCTTGCCCGTTTTGCCGAGGCGGGTCATGGCGCGATCGAGCCGGATGGTGCGGCCCAGGTGGGAGCCGCTCATAATCTGCAGCCAGCCGACGAGGGGACGGGTGGGTGCCGCGGCACGGTTGATCTGCAGGCCTTCTCCGGCCGGCTCGCTGCTGAAGTTCAGGGTGTGTTTGCCTACCTGGATGAGATCGCCGTCGCGGAGCACTGTCGGCTCAGTGATGGGTTTGTGGTTGACGAGCACCGGCTCCTGCGGCTGGAGACTTTCGATGCGGTAGGTGCCGTTGTCCTCGAAGATGCGCGCGTGCCGCGGCTGAACGGCGAGGCTGTCGATGTGGATACCGCAGCCGGCATCGCGGCCGACCAGCAACTCCGCTGCGGTGATGGGGAAGAGTTTCAGTTTCTTGTCTTTGAAGGACAGAGTCAGTTTGGCCATGGTCCTTTCCGGCGGAGATCCGCGCCTGCTGGTTGATCCCGTTGCGTGTGAAGGATCCGCCCCCGCCGGTCCGCATTCCGGGGGCTGCCCCGTGCGTATTGGCAGGGCGGGTCTCCGCCACTCCCCGGGGTATCGGCCCGTGCCGTCCAATTTTTAACGCTTTCATCCGGTTGCCGGCGAGGTCGTGCTAAGCTGCCGGCCGCGACCCCTGCCAGGAGACCGCCCCGGTGACCCCGGCCACACCCGACGACGACAGCGCAGCCACGGAACGCCTGTTCGACCAACTCGCCGACGGCTACGATCGGGCCGCGTTGCGCTTTTTCCCGTTCGCCGCCGATCGGCTGGCCGAGCGCCTGGCGCCGCGATCCGGTGAGAAGATCCTGGACGTCGCCACCGGCACCGGCGCGGTGGCGATCGCCGTGGGTCAGCGCCTGGTCGGTGGCGGCCGTGTGCTGGCCGTGGACATCTCCGAGCGCATGCTGGACCGGGCCTACGCGAATATACGCCGCATGGCGCTCCACAACATCGATCTGCATCGCATGGACGCCTCCGCGCTGGAGTTCCGGGATGGGTATTTCGACGCACTGACCTGCTCGTTCGGGCTGTGCCTGCTGCCGGACATGGCCGCTGCCCTGCGGGAGTGGCGCCGCGTGCTGCGTCCCGGCGGCCGGCTGCTGGTGGCGGCTTTCGACCCGACAGCCTTCACGCCGCCGGCACTGTGGTTCTGCGAACAGTTGCGGGAGGCCGGCGGCCCGGCGCTGGATCCGGCGCGGGATTTTCCCTGGCAGCGGCTGGCCGCGGCGGGGCGGATGGAAGAGCTGCTGGCGGCTGCCGGTTTCTCAACGGCCGGGACCGGAACCGAACAGTTCGGCTATCATCTGCAGTCACCGAACGACTGGTGGGAGATTGTGTGGAACACCGGTTTCCGGGCAGCCCTGGCGGGTCTGGACGAGCCGGCGCTGGCGCGCTTTCGGACCGATCATCTGGCGCGGGTCGCCGCGCAGATCACGGGCGACGGTCTGTGGATGGATGTGCCGGTGTCGTTCACCGCGGCACGTGCGCCGGAGTGAGGCGGCCGCGGCGGAAGCTCAGTCTCCCGGCCGCGGCCGGCGCAGCTTGGGGTGCAGGACGATGGTCTTCACCGCATTGTCCTTGGTCTGTACGATGTCGACGGGGTAGCCGGCGATCAGCAGGCTGGTACCTGCCTCGGGGATATCCTCCATGTGTTCGAGGATCAGGCCGTTGAGGGTCTTCGGACCGGTGGTGGGCAGTTCGGTGTGCAGCGCGCGGTTGATGTCACGCACACTGCAGCCGGCATCGATGAGATAGCTGCCGTCACCCTGCGGTGTGATGTCGCTGCTGAGCGCGGCGGGATCGGTCGTGAACTCGCCAACGATCTCTTCGAGAATGTCTTCCAGGGTCACCAGGCCCATGATCTCCCCGTATTCGTCGACCACCAGGCCGGTGCGGCGGCTTTCGTGCTGAAAATTCAGCAACTGCCGGTTCAGAGACGTGCCCTCGGGAATGAAATAGGGCTCCCGCGCGGCCCGGCGCAGTTCATCATGGGTGAGCGTTCCGCGTTTCAACAGCGGCAGTACGTTGCGTACGTGCAGGATGCCGACGATGTTGTCGACCGAGTCGTCGAAAACGGGGAGACGTGTGTACTGCGTGTGAGTGATGATGTCGGTGATCTCGCCGATATCGTCGCTCAGGTCGATGCCGACGATCTCATTGCGCGGAATCATGATGTCTTCGACCGTGGCCTTCTCCAGATCCAGCAGGTTCAGCAGCATCTTCTGGTGGCGCTTGGGAATCATTGCGCCGGCCTCCAGAACCACCGTGCGCAGCTCTTCCCGGCTCAGGGATTGCCCGCTGGCCTGTGCGGCCGATACGCGGAGCAGCCGCAGCAGACCGTTGGCGAGCTGATTGACGACCCATACGAGGGGATAGAGCAGCTTGAGCAGCGGCACATAGATGAACGCGGCCGGGAATGCGATGCGCTCCGGGTGCAGTGCGCCCAGCGTCTTGGGAGCGACCTCGGAGAAGATCAGCAGCAGCAGGGTGAGGATGCCGGTGGCGATGGCGATGCCGGCCTCGCCGAACAGGCGCAGACCGATGACCGTGGCGATCGCCGATGCGAGGATGTTCACAAAGTTGTTGCCGAGCAGAATCAGGCCGATCAGACGGTCCGGTCGTTCCAGCAGACGCTGGGCACGGACCGCGCCCCGGTGCCTGGCCTTGGCGAGGTGCCGCAGTCGGTAGCGGTTGAGGGTCATCAGGCCTGTCTCCGAGCCGGAGAAAAAGGCCGACAGGACGAGCAGGAATATCAGAGCGCCGAAGAGCGCACCAAGGGGGATCGCGTCCAACGTCGGGGGCGCCTCCAGGCGACAGGGGAGTCCGGCATTTTAGGTCATGGTGCCCCGTTTGTCAGGGATCAGCGGCCGAGCAGCAGCTCGAGCACCAGTTTGGTCCCGAAGTAGGCCAGCATCAGGAACAGGAATCCGCCCAGTGTCCAACGGATGACGGTGCGTCCCCGCCAGCCGAAACGCCAGCGGCCCCACAGCAGCACGGCGAACACGACCCATGCCGCCATGGACAGCAGGGTTTTGTGCACCAGATGCTGGGCGAAGATGTCCTCCAGGAAGAAGAAGCCGGTCAGGAGGGCCGCACTCAGCAGCACGAATCCGGAAACGATGAGCTGGATCAGCAGCGATTCCATGACCTGCAAGGGAGGCAGCAGGCGCACCAGGCCACCCGGATGCCGGTGGCGGAGTTGGTGGTCCTGGAAGGCCAGGACCAGGGCCTGCAGCACGGCGATGACCAGCAGGCTGTAGGCCAGTATCGACAGGAGGATATGCAGATCCAGCTGCCATCCCGTCTGCTCGCCAAGTACGTGGTGCGACGGGTAGGCGAACATCAGCGCGATGGTGAGTGCGACCATGGGGAACAGGATGATGCCGAGATTCTCCAGGGGGCGCCTGAGTGATGAAAGGAGCAGCAGGAGCGCCGTGATCCAGCCGATCAGAGACGCGGCCTTGAAGAAACCGAGATCCAGGCCGGTCGCGGTCATCACCAGGGGATAGAGGGTCGCGGCATGCAGAGCCGTGGCCGCCAGGGCCAGCAGCAGTATCCCGCCCCGGGCCCAGGCGGGGAACGCATCCCGTCGCACCAGCCGTACCACCAGCAGCAGGCTGCTGGCCAGGTAAAGGACGATCGCCAGGATGCCGATGAGTTGCGTGTGCATGTTCCTCCCGCGGCGCAGGTGTTCTAATATCGCCGGAAATCCCTGAACATGATGGCATATCTGTATTCTGCATAGAAGCGTCGCGGGGACGTGAGGGCGAAGGGGCGACGGCGCGCGGCGGTACACCGTTCTGGAAAGAGGGCGGTGCGGCGGTCGATGGGATTGTGAACAGGGCGGCGGACGCGTCCGGGGGGAATGGTCCAGCCTGCTTCATATGCCCGCGGGGAATTCACACAGGTGCTGGAACGCTGGATTATGCGTATAAGGATACTGGGTTGTAGTGGCGGGATAGGAGTCGGGTTGCGGACCACCAGTCTGCTGGTGGACGATGACATTCTGATCGATGCGGGTACCGGTCTTGGTGACCTGACGCTGGAGGAGATGGCCCGCATCCGGCACATCTTCATCACGCATTCGCACCTCGATCACATCGCCGGTCTTCCGCTCATGACGGATTCGATCTTCGGTGGGATCGAACAGCCCATTGCGCTGCACGCCGCCGCCGAAACACTGGATGCCCTGCGCGAGCACATCTTCAACTGGACCGTCTGGCCGGATTTCACGCAGCTGCCGACGCCGAAGGACGGCGTGCTGCGCTATGAAGTCATGAGGCACGGCGAGGTCCGTGAAATCGCCGGCCGGCGCATCCGGATGATCCCCGTCAATCACGTGGTGCCTGGTGTCGCCTACGGAATCGAGAGTGGCGGGCGGGTCGCCGTATTCAGCGGCGATACCACCACCAACGACACGCTGTGGGCGGCCCTCAACGACTATTCCGGCGTCGACACGCTGATCGTCGAATGCGCCTTCCCGAACCAGGAGATCGAGCTGTGCCGCCGGGCGTACCATTATTGCCCGGAACTCCTGGCGGCCGATCTGCGCAAGTTGCGCCACCGACCGCGGCTGTACCTTACCCACCTCAAACCGGGCGCCGAGACGCGGATCGAGGGGGAATGCCGGGCTCTTATCGAGGGCTTCGATCTACGCCGCCTATTCGGCGGCGACCTGATCCAGCTATAATCCGTCGACGAGCCTGTCGCATCATCCCGCGGTGCGCAGGACATCTCTCCGTTCAATCGCTGTGGTCCCGCCGATGTTCGAGAATCTCACAGAACGCCTTACTCAGACCCTCAAGCGCCTGCGCGGCCAGGGCCGTCTCACCGAAGAGAATATCCAGGAGACCCTGCGCGAAGTACGCATGGCGCTGCTGGAGGCCGATGTCGCGCTGCCGGTGGTCAAGACCTTCATCGAGCGGGTCCGCGAGCGTGCGGTCGGCCAGGAGGTGTTGCAGAGCCTGACGCCAGGGCAGGCCCTGGTGAAGATCGTCCATGGCGAGCTCATCGCCGTCATGGGCGAGGCCAATGACGAGCTGAATCTGCGTGTGCAGCCGCCCGCGGTGGTGCTGATGGCAGGTCTGCAGGGCTCCGGCAAGACGACCAGCACTGCCAAGCTCGCGCGCTGGCTGAAGGAGCGCCGCAAGAAATCCGTGCTGGTGGCGAGCTGCGATATCTATCGTCCCGCGGCCATCGAGCAGCTCCGTACGCTGGCACGCGAAGTCGGCGCCGAATTCTTCCCCAGCACGCCCGATCAGGACCCGGTCGAGATCGCACGCAACGCGGTCGAGCAGGCCCGTCGACAGGTCATCGACGTGGTGATCGTCGACACCGCTGGCCGTCTGCACATCGACAGCGACATGATGGCAGAGATCCAGCGCATCCACGCGGCGCTGAAGCCCGTCGAGACTCTGTTTGTCGTCGACAGTATGACCGGCCAGGATGCGGCCAACACCGCCAAGGCCTTCGATGCTGCGCTGCCGCTGACCGGCGTGGTGCTGACCAAGACCGACGGCGATGCGCGTGGCGGCGCGGCGCTGTCCATCCGTTCCATCACCGGTAAGCCCATCAAGTTTCTCGGTGTCGGTGAGAAGACCGCGGCCCTCGAACCCTTCCATCCCGATCGCGTGGCGTCGCGCATCCTCGGCATGGGCGACGTGCTCAGCCTGGTCGAGGAGGCCGAGCGTAAGGTCGACCGCGACAAGGTCGAGAAGCTGGCCAGCAAGCTCAAGACGGGCAAGCGCTTCGATCTGGAGGATTTCCGCGACCAACTGCAGCAGATGATGGGCATGGGCGGGCTGAGCGGCCTGCTGGACAAGCTGCCCGGGGTCGGCGACATCCCCAAGGAGGTTCGCAGTCAGGTCAATGACCGCGAGTTGGTGCGCATGGTCGCGATCATCAATTCCATGACCGCGCAGGAACGCCACCACCCGGACGTGATCAAGGGGGCGCGCCGGCGTCGCATCGCGCTGGGGTCAGGCACCGAGGTCCAGGACGTGAACCGGCTGCTGAAGCAGTTCACCCAGATGCAGAAGATGATGAAGCGCATGTCCAAGGGCGGGATGGCGAAGATGCTGCGGGGTATGAAGGGGCGGATGCCTTTTCCCATGCCCTGAGTCGGCCGGCCTGGCAGGGCGGCTCGGGCAGAGCGCTGCACGCAAATAAAACAAATAAAAACGGCGGTCCCCTCGCGGTGCCGCCGTTGAGTAGATTCAGGCTTTCCGAACGTTGTTGTTTTTAGACTCTGCCGTCGACCCTTGTTGTTATGTTGCAGCCCGTTGTAGTTGTTTGGTTTCGGGCGACTCCTCCGATCCCACTCTTATTGTTCTCTGCGCCCTGCCCTGGCACTTGCGCTCTACCAGAGCAAGCGCTATGCCAGGAAATATTTTTGTCCTGTTTTACATGCGGTTACTTTGAGGGGGCGGGGAATGGTGGCGATGAGGTGGGGGTGATTTGTAACAGATATCGACACTTCCGGCCAAAGGGGTGCCCCAGGTCTTGGAAAAAAAAGCATTCTATAACAAATGGTTAAAGTTATTGTGCTCGGCCTGGCGTCTGTGCGTTCTGTTCGTAAAGAATACCGACGGATGTTGATTGCACATCACCGACCGACCATGCGGGTGGGCCGCTGGCTGCGCGCAGCCCCGGACGCATCCGTCGCGCAGGGCGGAGAGCCCTCGCCGCCGCGGCCTGGCGGCAACGGTGTTTGATGCTTCACTTTTCCCCAGATTCCCGTAAAATGCGCCGTTTACTAAGTGGCCGCCGGCAACGGGCGGCTTTTTTGGCTGTTGGTAGAGGACAGTTTCAACATGGTAACCATTCGATTGACGCGTGGCGGTGCGAAGAAGCGGCCCTTTTATCACATCGTGGTGACGGACAGCCGTAACCGGCGCGATGGCCGTTACATCGAGCGCATCGGCTTCTTCAATCCGATCGCCAAGGGCGGGGAAGCGCGTCTGCAGGTCAACTTCGACCGTATCGACCATTGGCTGGCGCAGGGCGCGCAGGCCTCCGAGCGCGTCGCGGGCCTGATCAAGCAGGAGCGCAAGCAGACCGCTTGATCGTCATGGGTTCACCGACACCCGACGCGCGGCCCGACCGCCTGGTGATCGTCGGGCGGATCAGCGGTCTCTTCGGCGTGCGCGGCTGGCTGAAGGTGTATTCCCACACTGAGCCCCGCCGGCGGATCCTGGATTACGGTCCCTGGCTGGTGCAGGGTGAGGACGGCCGGGTCGTCGAGGTCGAAGACGGCCGGGAACACGGCAAAGGCATCGTCGTGAAGCTCAAGGGCTACGACGACCGCGACGCGGCGGCACGGCTCCTGGGCAGGGATATCGCGGTACGACGGGCATGCTTGGGCACACCGGTACCGGGTGAGTATTACTGGACCGACCTCGAAGGCCTGCGGGTCGTGACCCTCGAAGGCCGCGACCTGGGGCTGGTCGATCATCTGTTCGAGACGGGCGCCAACGACGTCGTGGTCGTCCGCGGCGAGCGTGAAAGGCTGATCCCCTTCGTGCAGGGGCAGGTGATCCGGCGGATAGATTGCGAAGCCGGGGTGATGGAGGTCGATTGGGATCCGGATTTCTAGTCCTGCGCAGTCTGGCATGTACGTGCGAGCAGAACGGGCAGGGAAATGCGGATTGATGTCGTCACGCTGTTTCCGGAGATGGTCCGGGCGGTGGCGGAGTACGGCGTGACGGGACGTGCGGTGCAGCGCGGTTTGCTGCGGATCGGGACCTGGAATCCGCGCGACTACACCCACGACCGGCACCGGACGGTGGACGACCGACCCTACGGCGGCGGTCCCGGGATGGTGATGCGCTACGAACCGCTGCGCGACGCGATCCGCGCCGTTCGTCGGGAAGTACCGGGACACCGCGTTGCCTACCTGTCCCCTCAGGGAGAGCGGCTGGACCAGGCGCGGATGCGGGAGCTGGCAAAGACGCCCGGCTTCGTGCTGGTGGCGGGACGCTACGAGGGCATCGACGAGCGGCTGCTGGTCAGCGAGATCGACGAGGAATGGTCGATCGGTGATTACGTGCTGAGTGGCGGCGAACTCGGCGCGATGGTGGTGATCGATGCCGTGGCGCGCCTGCAGCCGGGCGCGCTGGGGGACGAGGACTCTGCGGACCAGGACTCTTTCTCCGGCGGACTGCTCGATTGCCCGCACTACACGCGGCCGGAGTCGATTGACGGCATGACGGTCCCGGCCGTGCTGCTGGGCGGCAACCATGCCGACATCGAGCGCTGGCGGCTCAAGCAGGCGCTGGGACGGACTTGGCTGCGGCGGCCGGATCTGCTGGCGCAGCTGGAACTGAATCGGGAACAACAGGCGCTCCTGGAGGCATTCATCCGGGAGCAGGACGATAATCGGCAGGACGATTGATACGGGCGGAGTTGAGGTCAAGGCTATGAGCAACATTATCGAAGAACTCGAGAAGGAACAGATGGGACGCGAAGTGCCGGCATTCGCGCCGGGCGACACCGTGGTCGTCAGCGTCAAGGTGAAGGAAGGCAGCCGTGAGCGTACCCAGGCCTTCGAGGGCGTGGTCATCGCCAAGCGCAACCGTGGTCTGAACTCGGCCTTCACGGTCCGCAAGATCTCCCACGGCGAAGGCGTGGAGCGTGTGTTCCAGACCTACAGCCCCGCCATCGACAGCATCCAGGTCAAGCGTCGCGGCGACGTGCGTCGCGCCAAGCTTTACTATCTGCGCGACCGTCAGGGCAAATCCGCGCGCATCAAGGAAAAGATCTGATCTTCTGGCGCCGTTCCGGCGTTGCCGGGAGGGTTGGGCGAGTGCGGCTATAATGGGCGTCATGTTCCGCATGACGCCCGTTTTTTTGCCTGCCTGTTGCGAGGTCGCGCCGGGGCAGCCGCAACGGCTGGACCCGGTGCCCCGGCACGGCCACACCCGCGACGTCTCAGGACCGACGGGAGCGCAGGAGACGTGACAGTGTACCAAGCCATCATCGCCACACCGCTGGGGCCGATCGGCGTGGTGACGGACGCTGCGGGCCGGCTGGTGTCCCTCGACTATCTGCCTCCCGGGACCGATCCCGTGGAGCCGGTCGCGCCGGGCGTCCGCCGCGTCACGCAGGCCCTGGGGGCCTATTTCGCCGATCCCCGCTACCGTTTCGATGTGCCGCTGGCCCCGCAGGGTACACCTCACCAGCGGCGGGTATGGGATGCCCTGTGCACAATCCCGGCCGGCCAGTCCCGCACCTACGGGGAACTGGCGGGCCTCGTCGGGTCGGCGCCGCGTGCCGTGGGCCAAGCCTGCCGCCGCAACCCGATCCCGATCATCGTTCCCTGCCATCGGGTGGTGGCCCGGGGCGGTGTCGGCGGCTACAGCGGTGCCACCGAGGGTCCGGAACTCGCCATCAAGCAGTGGCTGCTCGCTCACGAAGGCTGCCTGCCGAGGGGTTGATTCGTCCGGCCGTCGCCCCTATCTGGGGTACGGCAGTGGTAGATCTGCCGTTCCATGCAAACAACATCTGGAGAGTTCTGCGATGTCCGTGGAGGCCCACAAAGAGACCCTGGAATTCCAGACCGAGGTTCGGCAACTGCTGAACCTGATGATTCATTCCCTGTATTCCAACAAAGAAATCTTCCTGCGCGAGCTGATTTCCAACGCGTCGGACGCCTGCGACAAGCTGCATTTTGAGGCCTTGTCCGACGATGCGCTCTACGAGGACGACAGCGCGCTGCGCATCCGCGTCGAGGTCGATCCCGACAATCGCACCGTGACGGTCAGCGACAACGGCATAGGCATGAGCCGCGCGGAGGTGGTCGACAACATCGGCACGATCGCGAAGTCAGGCACGCGGCAGTTCTTCGAGTCCCTCACCGGCGATCAGGCCAAGGATGCGCGCCTCATCGGCCAGTTCGGCGTCGGTTTCTATTCGGCCTTCATCATTGCCGACAGGGTAACTGTGATAACGCGGCGCGCCGGCCTGGGACGCGAGCATGGCGTGCGCTGGGAATCGGACGGGCAGGGCAGCTATGCGCTGGAGAACGTCGACAAGTCGGAACGGGGGACGCAGGTGATCCTGCATCTGCGAGAGGGCGAGGACGAATTCCTGGACGCCTACCGGCTGCGCGGCGTCATCCGCAAGTATTCAGATCATGTTTCACTGCCGATCGAGATGCCGGCGGCCGCCGACGACAAGAAGGGCGAGTTCGAGACCGTCAACAGCGCCTCGGCCCTGTGGGCGCGTGCCAAGAAGGACGTCAAGGATGAGGAGTATCAGGAGTTCTACAAGCACGTCGCCCACGATTTCGAGGCGCCGCTTGCCTGGACCCACAACCGGGTCGAGGGGAATCAGGCGTATACCTCCCTTCTGTATATACCGCAACGCGCTCCGTTCGATCTCTGGGATCGCGATCGCCGCCACGGTATCAAGCTGTACGTGAAGCGCGTCTTCATCATGGATGACGCGGAGCATCTCATGCCCCATTATCTACGCTTCGTACGCGGTGTGATCGATTCCGACGATCTGCCGCTGAACGTGTCGCGTGAGATCCTGCAGCACAACAAGCTGATCGACACCATGCGCGCGGCCTCTGTCAAGAAGGTGCTCGGCCTGCTGGAGGACGTCGCGACCAACAGGCCGGACAAATATGCAGAATTCTGGAGGGAATTCGGTCGCGTACTGAAGGAGGGGCCTGCCGAGGATTACGGCAATCGCGAGCGCATCGCCAGACTGCTGCGCTTCGCCTCCACCAGAACGGACATCCCCGAGCAGACGGTGTCGCTGGCCGACTACGTCGCGCGCATGCCGGCCGGGCAGGAAAAGATCTACTACATAACCGCCGACAGCTTCGCTGCGGCCCGCAAGAGCCCGCACCTCGAGATGTTCCGCAAGAAGGATATCGAGGTGCTGCTGCTGTGGGACCGGGTCGACGAGTGGATGATGTCGCATCTGACAGAGTTCGAGGGCAAGCCGTTGGTGTCCGTGGCCAAGGGCGACCTGGATCTGAAGGGTCTGGGCGATTCCGAGGTGGAGCGGGCGGCGGAAGTGGCCGAGACCGCACTCAAGCCGCTGCTGGAGCGTATGCGGACGGCGCTCGGCGACAAGGTCCAGGACGTGCGCATCAGTCACCGGTTGACGGATTCACCCGCCTGCCTGGTGCTCGGGGAACGCGATGTGGCGATGCATCTGCAGCATATCCTGCGGCAGGCGGGACATGACGTGCCCGTCTCCAGGCCGACGCTGGAGATCAATGCCAGCCATGCTCTGGTGCGGTGGCTGGGCGGGGTGCAGGACGAAACCCAATTCTCCGACTTGAGCCATGTTTTGTTCGATCAGGCGCTGCTGGCGGAAGGCGGGCAACTGGAAGATCCGGCCGGATTCGTGAACCGCCTCAACGGGCTACTGCTGAAGATGACTTCAGGCGCATGAAACGTCGGGTGGTGATGGTACGTGCAGGGTGACTCCCAATGATGTCGTCAGCCGCTGACGACACCCGGATCCGCATCGACAAATGGCTGTGGGCGGCACGCTTTTTCAAGACGCGCGGCCTGGCCGCCGAGGCCGTGGAGGGTGGCAAGGTGCGCGTCAACGGCGATCGCGTGAAACCGTCACGGCAGCTTCGGATCGGTGACGAATTGCGCATCCAGAAGGGTGATGAGCAGTTCGTCGTCGAGGTGCGCGGGATGTCCACCCAGCGTGGCCCGGCACAACGGGCACGGTTGTTGTACTGCGAGCGGGATGACAGTGTCGCGGCGCGGGAAGCACTGCGCGAGGTACGGCGCCTGCAGGCGGTGGGCACGCCGGAACCGGGCGGCCGCCCGGACAAGCGTGCCCGGAGGCTGTGGTCGCGGCTGCACGGCCGCTGACGAGTACGAAGGCGGACCCTTCAGGCCTGGGCGCGCTGCGGCACCTGCAGGGCATGCAGCATGAGCGTGCGCAACGCCGTGACGACGCTCGGCCCGCCCTGTCCTTCGACATGGATGTCGCGGCCGTCGCTGGGTAGCACGTACCGGACATGCATCACGATCGGAGTCTCGGGGCACAGCGCGGCGATGCGATGCAGAATGGCCTCGCCGTCGATGTCGTCCAAGGCCGGATTCAACAGCGCCAGATCAAAACAGGGTTCGTCGAGGGCATGATCCAGTTCCCGTGCACCGCTGGCCTGGACCAGGTCTACAGAGCCATGCAATGCCACCTTGACGAGTCCGGCACTGAAGCGGTCCGCCTCGACATGGAGAATGCGGGGCCGGAAACCGCGCAGCCGCTGGCAGGCGGTCTTGACAGCGAAGATGGCGCGCGCCTGATCGGCCGCCTTGCGCACCCAGTCGGGCTCCGGGTGAGCAGCCCCCGCGTCCGATTCCAGGTCCACATCCAAGTGCCGCGCCAGGGGCGGTTTGTGGTGCAACTCGGTACGCACCGATATGACCAGGATGGGGAGGTGCAGTCCGAGCACACGCAGTTCGCGCGTCAGCGACAAGGCGTCCTGGTCGGCAAGCAGCAGATTGAGCGTCATGGCCGCGTATTGCCGCGTCCCGAGCTTCTTCAAAGCCTCACGGGCCGAGCGCGCGGTATCGGTCCAGAAACCGGCGTGCTCCAGAGATTCGGACAGTCGCGTTCTGAGCTTGGGATCGTGTTCGCAGACCAGAATGCGCGGCCGGTACCCCATGGGAAGCCTCTTCGAGATGATTATTGTCGCCACCTGTCGCGCGGCTAGACTGCTATCGACTGTGGAGGCGAATTATTTAATCGGAACGATGCGTTGTGAACACCGGCCCGCGCAGCGGCTCACGGCGCGATTTCCGGGCCTCCTGTGTAGGATTTCAGGGGGTTACGCCATGCAATTTGCGGCGGATATGGGTAAGATGCGGCATCGGCCGGATGCTGGCGGCGACGCTGCCGGCCGCATGGGTTTCGAGTTTCTTCGAGCCCGGCGCGTGCCGGGCCTTGGCGGTGATCCTGAAGGGGGAACACATGCGTCCGTCGCAGCTACAGAGCGTATTGGATCGGGAATTTCTGAGCGCCCGCGAAAGGCATCATACGCCGGTGATGGTGTGGGGGCCGCCTGGGATCGGCAAGTCACAGTTGATCGCGCAGATTGCGGGCAGGCACGGCGTCGCCGTGATCGATATCCGCCTTTCGCAGATGGAGCCGAGCGATCTGCGGGGTATTCCCTTCCGCGTCGGCGATTTCGTCGAATGGGCCGTGCCGGCGATTCTGCCCAATGCGGACCGGCACGGTGACTTCGGCATCCTGTTCCTGGATGAGATCACCTCTGCGCCCCCGAGCGTCTCGGCGGCCGCCTACCAGCTCATTCTGGATCGGCGCCTGGGGGAGTATTCCGTCCCTGAAGGCTGGGCGATCTTCGCAGCGGGCAATCGCCAGGGCGACCGCGGCGTGACTTATACCATGCCGGCACCGCTGGCCAACCGCTTTTCACATTTCGAACTCGAGACTCATCTCGACGACTGGGTGGCCTGGGCCTATGCGAGCGGTATCGACGAGCGGCTCATCGCCTTCCTGCGTTTCCGGCCGGAGCTCCTGTTCGATTTCGATCCCGCACATAACCCGGTAGCCTTTCCGTCGCCCCGTTCCTGGGAATTCGCACACCGCGCGCTGCAGAAATTCGGCGATCGGCCGGAATTGCTGGTGGAAACGCTGCAGGCCTGCGTGGGGCCGGCGGCCGGCATCGAGCTGGCGGCCTTCGTGGACAATCTGGACAAGCTTCCCGATATCGATGCCATCGTGCGCGGCGAGCAGGTGCCGGTGCCGCGCGAGACGGATCTGCAATATGCGGTCGCCTGTGCGCTGGTGGGACGCGCCGTACGGGCGCGCGCGACGCCGGAGGCCACTGCGGTATTCGGTCACATCATCGATTACGCGTCGACATTTCCCCAGCGTGAAATGGGCGTAATGCTGATCTCGGACATGCATCGCGCCATCGGTCAGGATCTGTTTGCCGTACCGCAATTCTCGGCGTGGGCGAAAGCTGTCGCCGATGTGATGCTGTATGACATGTGAGTGGGAGATGACGATATCGACATACGGGCGGGAGCCGGGCGGTAACGATGTCGTCCATATCTGAATCCTTATGACCTCCGACGTCGAAACCAAACTCAGTGCGGCCCGGACGCGCCTGATCCTGGACAAGCCGTTCCTGGGAGCGCTGGTGTTGCGGCTGCCTATGATTTCCGGTGATCCCAAGTGGTGCAAGACCACGGCGACGGATGCACGCGCGCTCTACTACAACGCACAGTATATAGACGGTCTCACCCTGGATCAGACGCAGTTCATGCTCGCGCACGAGGCGCTGCATTGCGCCCTGTCGCATTTCGCTCGCCGTCAGCACCGTTCGAAGCATCGTTGGGACATTGCCTGCGACTTGGCGATCAACCCGTTGCTGATCAAGGACGGCCTGAAGCCGCCGCCAGGCGCCCTTCACATGGTTGAATTCGAGGGCATGATGGCGGAGGAGATCTATCCCGCCATCGCCGATCTCGAAGACGAAACCGAAACGCTCGACGAGCACCTCTACGACAGCGAAGCAGGCGAAGGGGGGCGCGGTGCTAATCAGGGCGGCGACTCGGAACGGCAGGAGCGGCAGGGGAGTGGTGTCACCGCTGAGGCCGATCCCAATCGCGGCGGCGCCCCGCAGCCCAAGCCTTTGACCGAGACCGAGCGCGAGCAGTTGTCGGTGCAGTGGCAGCAGCGTCTCGCTGGCGCCGCACAACAGGCCATGCGCGCCGGGAAGCTCGGGGGCGGGTTGGCGCGGCTGGTGGATCACCTGTTGCAGCCGCGCCTGCCCTGGCGGATGCTGCTGGCGAAATACATGACTGCGATCGCTCGCGATGACTACACCTATTCCCGGCCGTCGCGCCGCGAAGGTCAGGCCATTCTGCCGAGCCTGCGCAGCGCCCAGGTGGATATCGTCGTGGCCCTGGACACCAGTGGCTCGATCTCGCCGGACGAGATTTGCGAGTTCATGTCCGAGATCGATGCCATCAAGGGACAGGTCCGTGCCCGCATTACGCTGCAGGCCTGCGACTCACAACTCGCGGAAGACGGACCGTGGGAGTTCGAGCCCTGGGAGGAATTCAAACTGCCGCGAGACTTCACCGGCGGCGGGGGCACGTGCTTCACGCCCGTGTTCGATTGGGCACGGGGACGCGATCGCCAGCCCGACCTCCTCGTGTACTTCACCGATGCCGAGGGCGAATTCCCCAAGCGCGAACCGGCCTACCCCGTGCTGTGGCTGGTCAAGGGCAAGGCCAAGGTGCCCTGGGGCCAGCGCGTGCAACTGAACTGACTGAGAACTGTGTCCCCTTTCGCGCACGCGCTGGTCAAGGGCCGCGCAGCCGCAGCCGCTAGGTCTGTCGCAGACAGACGCTCCCCGGGGTGGTCGGACCCGCCTCCAGAAATCAGAACACAATGACGCACGGCCGGACCCGGACGGGATTCCGGAGGCGGCCTCGAACGGCCTGCCGCCGGGTTGGTATGCGCGGCGGCCTTTGCTAGGCTAGAACCGCGGGATTGGCAGGGTATCTGGCGTTCGCTCCCGACGCCCGACCCGCCGGCCGTGATCAGCAGCCCAGGGTGTGATCAGACGATGCAGCAGGCCAGTCAGCAACCGATTCTAGCCGGAGAGATCCGTCGGCGGATCGAGCAGGTCTACGAGCTACCTCCGATGCCGGAAATGGCGCGACGGATTCTGCAGCTGCGCCACAACCCCGACGCATCCGTCGCCGATCTCGCGGCGATCGTCGAACTCGATCCGAGCCTGGCCGCCCAGGTCGTACGTTACGCCGCATCGCCATTCTATGCGTATCGGGGCAAGATCAATTCCATACAGGATGCCATCACCCGGGTTCTCGGGTTCGACATGGTGATGAACATGGCCTTGGGATTGGCCACCGGCAGGTCATTTCATAACCCTGTCGAGGGCCCCCTCGGGCTTCACGCCTTCTGGCGCCATGCCGTCTACACGGCAGCGTTGGTGCAGATGCTCGCGAAACGCATGCCGCCGCAGGCACGGCCGCAGCCCGGCATGGGTTACCTCGCGGGACTGCTGCACAATTTCGGCTTTCTGCTTCTGGGTCACCTGTTTCCGCCCGAATTCAAGCTGCTCAACAAGCTGGTTGCGGCGCATCCGGAATCGCCCGTGACGGCGCTGGAAAAGTGCGTGCTCGGAATGGGGCAGGCGCAGAATATCCTGGAAATGGGTCATGCCCAGATCGGTGCCTGGCTGATGTACTCGTGGCGCATGCCGGACGAGATCATCGTCACGCTGCAGGAGCACCATAATCCCGACTACAGCGGCGAGCACGCGACGTTGCCGCATCTCGTGATGATCGCGGACCACCTGCTCAAGAGTCTGGGCATCGGCGATGCGCCGGATGCGGGTCTGCCGCTGCGATCTCTCGAACTCACCGGGCTTTCGGAAGACACCGTACGCGCTCTCGCCGAGCAGCTGTTCGAGGATTGCAGCTCGCTCGAGTTGATGGCTCGCCAGCTCGCGATGGGCTGATTCTCCCCGCGTCGCCCTGGGGGCGCGGTGCTTCCGGGCTGCCTATTCACACCTGCCCAGCGATCCGGGTCGGCAGCGGCGCCGGTCGGTCCAGATGGCGTTGCCCAACGATGCACCGGACAGATCGGCCCCATGCAGGTCGGCCCCGCTGAGATCGGCCTCCGAAAGGTCGGCCTCGCGCAGGTCCGCACCGGTGAGGCGCGCCTCGACCAGGCGGGTCTTGACGAGTCTTGCACCCCGCAGATCCGCCTTTTCCAGATCCGTCGAGACGAGCCGTGCATCGCTGAGGTCTGCGCTCCGGAGGTCGGCGCGCCGTAGATCGGCGTGCTCGAGATTGGCCTGCCGGAGGCTGGCATGCTCCAGGACGGCCTCGACCAGCTGCGCGTCATAGAGGCTGGCCTGCCGGAGGCTGGCTCCGGCCAGCGAGGACTCGCTCAGCCGCGCACGATTGGCTCGGGCCCGGTCGAGGCGCGCGCCGGCCAGATCCGCAGCCCGCAGGTCCGCGCCCGTCAATATGGCTGCCTCGATGCGTGCATTCCGGAGCTGGGCATGCCTGAGCACAGCGAGGCTAAGATCCGCGCCGTACAGGTTCGCATCGCGCAGATCGGCAGCCTCCAGGTTCGATCGCACCAGTGTTGCGCTGGCGAGATCCGCCCCCTGCAGATCGCTGCCGGCCAGATCGCAACGACTCCAGTCGACTCTCGGTCGTGGCGGGTCGCCGCAGGCCGCCTGCAAGGGAGGTGCCCAGGGGGGCAGGAGCAACGACAGGGCGGCGACCACCCACCATGAACAGCGCGGCGGCAGTGGGCTGTGGGCACCGTGGTGGCGGCTCGTCGATTCACTGGCCAGAAGGTACCGCTGAGTGGGGGACGACATGGATGCCATTGTATGGGTTGCGTTGCTGCCCGGGCAAAACATCGGGACGAGCGAGCGGTGATCCAAGTGGATACGTGGCGGCCCCGTCGCGGTACCGGCACAGGGGATGTCGGGAATGCGGTGAAAATATGTCAGATAATTCCTACACTGATAGTTGTGTCTTCGCGGTCACGCATCCAGGACGATAGTCGGCGCCCACCTGTTGAATTTATGTAAGGCGTTGAAATAAATATTATTGTTACATGGCGTAGGGGCCGGTGTCCGGTGAGGTCGTGGGTTCCAAGATGCTGCTTGTCAAAGAAATCGACACTATTTGCCCGTGCGGGTTGTTTGGTTTTCGCCCACTAAATACGGTAACGTAGCCGCATATCCGGGATCTGTGTCGGAGCAGTGACCGGTAGGCCAATACGAACCGACCGCATCGCTCGCCTTTCGCGGTGCATCGGGGTTGGGGGCCTGGCAGTACGCAGAAGCAACAATAACGCGGTCGACGGTTCCGCGACGAATATCAGGCGCTTTCTAAAGCCAATAATGACAAGTCACGCGGGCCCTGCCTGCGTCCTGTACACATGGATGTGTGTGTGCGGGAGATCCTTCTTTGATGGTCCGCGAGACTGAAACCGATTCCCTCGAGGCCGGGGCGGCTCGCAAAGTTTTGCGGGTGCTCGATGCCTTGCGGCAGTCTCAGCCAGGATCGGTCATCTACCGGCAGGTTGAACGGATGCTCGAGGAGCTGGTAACCGCCAATCGTGATGTCCAGCAAGGCTACGCGGACGTCATAGGCACGCTGCTGGACATCTATGCGGGGCATCTGCACAGCGGCTCACGCCTGCAGGTGCAGGTCAGGCTGCTGCGGGCACGGCTCCAACCGCCGCTATCGGTCTCCGACCTGCAGGCGCTGCGCCAGTACGTCGAGGTCTACAGCGATCAGATCGCCTATCTGCCGGACTTCCGCCAAGCCGTTTTTGCGGAAGCGATGCAGCCGCTGCTGCAGGCTTTCGGTATCGAGGAAGGCACGCAACGGCAGGCGGTGTCGCCGGAGCTGCCTCAACCCGTGGAACCCGCGGCGGAGCCCTCGGCCCAGCCGGTCGTGCGGACGGCCCCGCCCGAGCCCCTACGCGAGACCCGGGAATGGGTCAGGCCCCAGCCTGCCGGACGCCATCCGCTCGCCGACGTGAGCAGTCAGCCCACGCTGCGCCGGGACGAGGGATGGCGGGACCACGAGCGGGTTACCGACGATGTGGACAGCGTCGATGCCACGACGACCCGACAGTTGGACGCTCGGCGGAGGGACATACAAGAGCTGCAGGCGGGCTTTGCCCAGCAGGTGCTGGACACCATCGCCCAGAATCAGGAATTCGGTGTGTTGCTGGAGGTCGTCCTGAACGAGTTGCGCCAGGCGGGCGGCATTCTGGAACTGGAGAATCTGCGCTGGACCCTGATCCGTGAGATCGAAAGGCTCATGTCGGGGCACCATACGCTGGCCGAGAAGCTCGATAGTACGCACAAGTATCTGCATGCTATCGAGTCCGACAGCCGCCAGCTTTCCGATGAACTCACGCGGGTGCGCCTGCTCAGCCTGACGGATGAGCTCACGGGTCTCCCCAACCGGCGGGCCTTCCTGCGCCGCCTGGAGGATGAGGTGGCGCGTGTGCAGCGTTACGGATTTCCGCTGTCGCTTGCCCTGATGGATCTCGACAAGTTCAAAGAGATGAACGACATCTATGGCCACGCGGGCGGTGACGAGGTGCTACGGGTATACTCCAAGAACATACTTTCGATTTTTCGCCACCACGACCTCGTAGCGCGCTACGGCGGCGAAGAGTTCGCGGTTCTGCTGCCGAACACGGAGAGCGAAGGTGCATTGCGCGCCCTGAACAAGGTGAAGAACCGCTGTGCGGAGACGCGTTGGCAGTCCAATGGGACGATGATCCCGGTTCCCACCTTTTCGGCGGGGTTGGCCCTCTACAAGCCGGGCGAAACGTCCACCGCCTTCATCGAGCGTGTCGACAAGGCCCTCTACCGCGCCAAGCGCCTGGGGCGCAATCGTATCGAGATCGACATGACCTATCAGCCGGATACCGAGCCGCGCACCACGCAGCGGGGCAACGAGCCCTCCTGATCCGTTTCCCCTTGTTACGGGGCGGGCGGCGCCCTGTCGTCCCCTGAACGCCCCGACCTGTTGTCCGTAACGGTGAGGATCGGCTGTCATATGGCTGATTCCCCTGGACTCCTCGTTGCTTTCGAACGATAAAATAGGCATTGGCCGAGGGCTCACCCTATAATATCGCGCACCCATCCTTCCTCAGGCCAAGTGGAGATTTCTGGTGGCCACCACTGAACTGACCAAAGAGAACTTCCAGGACGTCGTCGGTAACAACGATTTCGTGATCATAGACTTCTGGGCCCCCTGGTGTGGTCCATGCCGGAATTTCGCACCCATCTACGAGGCGGCTTCCGAGAAACATGCGGACATCGTCTTCGGTAAAGTGAACACCGAAGAAGAGCAGGAGCTGGCCGGCTATTTCCAGATCCGCTCCATTCCGACGCTGATGATCTTCCGCGAGAAGATCATCATTTTTTCGCAGCCGGGTATGCTGCCGGCGAATGCCTTCGACGATCTGATCGCGCGCGCCAAGGAATTGGACATGGATCACGTGCGCAAGGAGATCGCCGAACAGGAAGGCAAGGCCTGACAGCCCGGTCGCTGGGGTCCGGCCGGACTCAGCCGAACAGCACCGCTGCGACGTCGCGGAAATGCGCCGCGAAATGCACCGTCATCCCCTGGCGGATGTGTTCCGGCAGCTCGTCGTAGTCGCGCCGGTTGGCCTCCGGCAGGATCACCTCGAAGATGCGGCTGCGTCGCGCCGCGATGATCTTCTCCCGTACCCCGCCGATGGGCAGCACCTGACCCGTCAGCGTCAGTTCACCCGTCATCGCGGCCGGCCGTTTGACGCGTTCACCGCGTGCGAGCGATAGCAATGCCGCCGCCATGGTGATGCCGGCGCTGGGGCCGTCCTTCGGGGTGGCCCCCTCGGGCACGTGCAGATGCACGAAGGACGCATCGAAGAAGGCCGGGTCACCGTGGTATTGCTTCAGGTGGCTGGCGACATAACTGTAGGCGATCTCCGCCGATTCTTTCATGACGTCGCCGAGCTGGCCGGTGAGCTTGAAGCCGCGGTTCTTGCTGTGCACCCGTGTCGCTTCGATGTTCAGCGTCGCACCGCCCATTGCCGTCCAGGCGAGGCCGGTGACGACACCGACGCCGCTGAAGGGCTTTTCGCGTTGGAACAGCGGTTGACCGAGGTAGTCGTCGATCTGCCGCGTGCCGATGCGCAGCTTCCTGGTCTTTCCGGTGACGAATTCCACGGCCGCCTTGCGGATGATGCGATTGAGCCACTTCTCCAGGCCGCGCACGCCCGCCTCACGTGCGTAGCCTTCGATGATATGCTTCAGGGCCGCGTCGGAGATCTGCAACTGGCTCCGTTTTATGCCGGCGCGATCCAGCAGCCTGGGCCACAGGTGGTTGCGGGCGATCTGCAGTTTTTCGCCGGTGATGTAGCCCGACAGCCGGATGACTTCCATGCGGTCAAGCAACGGTGCCGGTATGGTGTCCAGCTGGTTGGCGGTACAGATGAACAGCACCTTGGACAGATCGAAGCGCACGTCCAGATAGTGGTCCAGGAACTCCGCGTTCTGTTCCGGATCGAGCACCTCCAGCAGCGCCGAGGCGGGGTCGCCATGATAGGATGCGCCGACCTTGTCGATCTCGTCGAGCATGATCACCGGATTGGCGACGCCGGCTTCCTTGATGGCCTGGACGAACTTGCCCGGCATGGCGCCGATGTAGGTGCGGCGGTGGCCTTTGATCTCGGCCTCGTCGCGCATGCCGCCCACGCTGAAGCGGTAGAACTGGCGTCCCAGCGTATTTGCCACCGAGCGACCGATGGATGTCTTGCCGACGCCCGGCGGGCCGACCAGCAGCAGGATCGAGCCGGCGATCTCACCCTTCAGGCTGCCAACGGCCAGGAACTCGATGATGCGGTCCTTGACGTCCTCCAGGCCGTCATGATCGGCATCCAGCACCTTTCGCGCACGCCCGAGATCGAGCTTGTCCTCAGAATATTTTCCCCAGGGCAGAGCGGTCATCCAGTCAAGGTAGTTGCGCGTCACCGCGTATTCCGGCGATCCCGATTCCAGGATCGACAGTTTCTGCAGTTCTTCGTCGATACGCGCGCGGGCAGCCTCCGGTATCTGCAGGGCGGCGACCCGTTCCTCGAAGCGCTCGACGTCGGCGGTGCGATCGTCCTTGGCGATACCGAGTTCCTGCTGTATGGCCTTGAGCTGTTCGCGCAGGAAGAACTTGCGCTGCTGCTCCGACATCTTCTCCTCGACCTTTTCACGGATCTGGCTCTGCAGCTTGGCGACTTCCAGCTCCTTGCGGATCAGCACCAGCACCTTCTTCATGCGCTCCAGCACGGGAAAGGTCTCGAGCACCTCCTGCAACGCGGGGCCGGCCGAGGTGGTCAGGCTGGCGGCGAAATCGGCCAGAGCCGAGGGCTCATTGGGATTGAAGCGGTTCAGGAAGAACTTCAATTCCTCGCTGTACAACGGGCTGAGCGGGACGAGTTCCTTCAGCGTGTTGATGATGGCGATCGCATAGGCTTTCAGCTCGTCGTCGTTCCCCAGCACGTCATCGGGATACTCCACGCGCGCCACGAACGGCGGCGTGTCCGAGAGCCATTCGAGGATACGGAGGCGCTTCAGGCCTTCGGCGATGAACTGGATCTTGCCCGCGGCCTTCATCGGATGGTGCATGCGTACCACAGTACCCACCGGGGAAAAATGATGTGGCCGGGCATTCTCGGCGTCCTGGGTGTCGACCAGGACCAGGCCGACCAGCCGGTGGGCGGTTTCGCCGATGACCCGGACGGTCTCCATCCAGGGCTCGTCGTTCATCAGAACCGGTACGCCCTGCGCGGGAAAGAATGGACGGTCCGTGACCGGCAGGAGATGCAGTGTCGAAGGCAAAACGTCCGCGGGCAGTGCGAGTTCAGAGCCGCGTGTCGTCTCGTCGGGCTCATTGACCACTTCGGCGTCGATGGCTTGTTCTTCGTTCATGATCCGTCATCGCTGGTTTGCCGCGGCGACAATGTCCGCAGTTGAGGCAGTGGGGGCGGGCACGAGGGAATTCAAGCCCGTGCTGCACCCCGATATCAGATCAGGCCGGCGAACGGCTGCACCTCCACCAGCTCACCCGCCACCACGCCGGCACACTCCGCCGGCAGGACGATGAAGCAGTTGGAGCGGCTCATCGACGACAGCACGTGGGATCCCTGGCGTCCGGTGGTCGTCACCGTCAGGTTTCCGTCCTCGTCCTGGCGCAGGACACCGCGCTGATACTCCAGGCGGCCGGGCTGCTTTTTCAATGCCACTGCGCAGGGAATACGCAGGGACAGCGGCGGCACGGCCGCCATGCCCATCATCGTCTGCAGCGCCGGTTGCACGAACTGGTAGAAGGTCGCCATGACCGACACCGGATTGCCCGGCAGTCCGAAGAATACGGCCGTACCCACCGTTCCGAAGGCGAGCGGTTTGCCGGGCTTCATGGCGATCTTCCAGAAATCGACCCGGCCCAGTTCGTCGAGGGTCTGTTTGACGAAATCCGCCTCGCCCACCGACACGCCGCCGGAGGTGATGACCACGTCCGCCATCGCGGCCGCATCCTGAAACGCGCGACGGATGGCCTCGCGGTCATCACGGATGACGCCGAGATCAAGCAGGTCCACGCCCAGACGAGACAGCATGCCGTGCAGGGTATAGCGGTTGCTGTCGTAGATCTGCCCCGGCCCGAGTGGCTCACCCAGGCTCTTCAACTCGTCACCGGTGGAGAAGAAGGCGACCCGCAGGCGGCGCGTGACGCGCACTTCTGCGATGCCCAGCGAGGCCAGCACGCCGAGTTCGGCCGGCAGCAGTCGCGTGCCGGGGGCAAGCACGGTATCGCCGGCGGCCATGTCTTCGCCGGCATGGCGTACGTTCTCTCCATGCCTGTGGTTTGCGCCGACCTCGATGGTGTCGCCGTCCACCCTGACGGCCTCCTGCATGAGCACCGTGTCGGCGCCGGCGGGGAGCGGGGCGCCGGTCATGATGCGCACCGCCTGGCGGGGCGCGATCTCGCGATCCCAGGGTGCGCCCGCCATAGCGCGGCCGACGACGGTCAGGCGCGTGCGGCCGGTCTGCGGCAGGTCGTCGCCGCGCACCGCATAGCCGTCCATGGCGGAGTTGGTATAGGGCGGCACGTCGATCGTCGAGATGACCGGTTCCGCGAGCATGCGGCCGAGGGCTGCGCGGAGCGGCAGCTGCTCCTCGCCCCGGATCGATGTCACCAGAGCATCGATGTGTGCGCGTGCCTGTGCGACGGTGAGTAGGCCAGGGTGAGTGGTGCGGGTATCGTTCATGGTGTCAGGTCCTGTACGCGGTCAAACCGCAATACTGCATGATGAAGGCCGCGATTCCCGCCGCGTCGCCGAGTGTGAAGTGCGGGAGTGCGGTGGCGATCGGCGTGTCGCTGGCCAGGGCGATGATGGAGTCGTCCTCCGGAAACAGCAAGGGCCGGCCGAGCGCGGCGCGGTGCAGCTCGATCTTTGGGAAACGCTCGTGGCGAAAGCCTTCCACCAGGATCAGATCCAGGTGTGAACAATCCAGTCGTGGCAGCAGTTCCGCGAGCGCGGGATCATCACTTGCTGCCGGCGTCTCCACCATCAGTGCCCAGCGTTCGCGGGAGGCGATCAGCACCTGTTCGGCACCCGCCTTGCGCAGGATATGGCTGTCCTTGCCCGGCTGATCGATGTCGAAGCCGTGATGCGCGTGCTTGATCATGCCGATGCGCAGGCCGTGCGCCCGCAGTAGCGGCATCAATCCGGCCAGCAGCGTCGTCTTGCCGGTGCCGCTCCAGGCCGCGAAGCCGATGACCGGGGGCGTTTCGAGCGGTGCGCTCATGTCGGCGCCGTCCCTTGGCGCCGGTAGCGCAGCAGATCCTCCGGCGTGTTGATGTTGATGAACCACTCGGCATGGTCGGAGCAGTCGACCTCCACAGCCGGCAGCATGACCAGCCAGTCCCGGGCCTTGCGTCGGCCCGCTGCGAGGAAGGACTGCAGATCGGCTGCGACAACAGTGTTCAGCAGTGTGAAGGTCGCGTGCACATGCCGTGCATCGCGCGGTACCGCGGCCGTGCTCCCCGTCGCTGCGCAGGCGTCGGTCAAGCGTGCCAGCAGCTCACTGTGCACCTGCGGCACATCGCAGGGCAGCGTCCACAGCCAGGGCGTCGCGCAGGCCTCCAGACCGCGGACGATGCCGGCCAGCGGTCCGGAGAACGCGTCGTCGGTATCCGGCAGCACCGGGAGGCCGTAGGCGCGATAGCGGTCGAGGTTGCGGTTGGCGCTGATCAGCACGTCGTTTACCAATGGCGCGACACCGGCGAGCACGCGCTCTATCAAGGTGACGCCATCCCAGGCGAGCAATCCCTTGTCGCCGCCGCCCATGCGCGTGCCCCGGCCGCCGGCGAGAATCAGTGCCGTGATTGCAGTTTTGGGAATATCGGGCATGATCCCTGGGAACTGGATGAAAAAAGTGATTCTAACATAGCGCGATCATAGCCCGTCTGCGGCCCCGCAGGTGGGGCGGTGCTACACTGACTCCTTTGTCAGCGAGGAGACGGGCTATGCGGATGCGAATCGGCTGGGTGCTGTGGTTTCTGCTGTTGAGCGTGGGCGGCGCCACGCAGGCGGCCGAGCCGCCGGAGCGTTTCAACCAGATCAGCTTTCAGGTGCGGGCGGCGGAATCGGTCGCCAATGACCGCATGCAGGTCGTGCTGGCGGTGCAGGGTGAAGACGAGAATGCAGCCGTGCTGGCCGACCGCCTGAACAAGACCATGGCCTGGGCGCTGGCCCAGGCACGCGCACAGTCCGGTGTGGAGGTGCGCAGCGGCGGTTATGCCACCCAGCCCGTGTATCGCAAGGAGGCCCTGGTGGGTTGGCGTGCCGCGCAGGAGTTGGTCCTGCAGGGTGGCGATTTCGCGCAGCTCGGCGCGCTCATTGGCACGCTGCAGGAGCGACTGCAGTTACGATCCGTGGCCTTCAGCGTTGCGCCGCAGACGCGCGCCGAGGTCGAACGGCGACTGATCGACCGTGCCTTGGAGGACTTCAAGCGCCGTGCTGATCAGGTGCGCGCGAATCTGGGCAGCAAGACATACCGTATCGTCGAGGCAAGCATCCAGACCGAGGATCAGCCGGTCCATCCCATGCCGATCGTGCGTGCCCAGGCCATGAGCGAGTCCGTCGCCCCACCGGCCTTCGAGGGCGGCGACAGCGAAATCCGCGTCGGTGTACACGGGGTGATTCAGTTGGAGTGAGGAGTGAGGAGTGAGGAGTGAGGAGTGAGGAGTGAGGACAAAAAATCTTGGCCACGGAAGCACACGGAAACACACGGAAGAATGCGTGTACTGAAGGCAGAGCGATGACCCCATAGCCCACGCCTTCTGAGCCAAACTCTGGGAATGCGGGCCTTCGTTTTACGGTTTTTGCAATGTTCAATCGGCAAAACCCGAGGCAGACGCGCGGCTTGATGTCTGGGCTTTTACATT
>CAYWKV010000007.1:0-47686 GCA_964458835.1 uncultured Gammaproteobacteria bacterium
CGCACGTCCGGTGGTGTGGGAGGACGGCGGGGGTGACCCCGCCTCCTACCCGATCGCGCTTGCGGAAGATGAGAATATTTCCGAAGGCCGGGCCAGGCGCGCGAATGTAGCGAAACCAGAGTGTGTTGAAGGCGTGAACCAATCGCTTGAGCAGGCGTGTCGGGACGAGCCAGTAGATCTCCGTGAACTGCCCTGCCACTCGCGATTCCAGTACCATGCCGTTCCGCTCGAATTCCCGGATCAGCCAGTGCATGTTCGCCTGACGGGTCAGCAGACGGCCCTCTTCGGTGTCTTCCCAGTTTTCTATGCCTGCGGGGCTGGTCACCACCTCCGAATGCCCGAGTTTGAACAGCCGCTTGATCAGTCGTAGGAGACGAGCTTGCACCGAGCGCATATTTCCCTCACTTACAGCAAGCCGTCCACCGGGGGCTATAACACGCGACAGTTCGGCTATGGCCTTATCCACCTCCGGAACGTGCATGAGAACGCCCCAACATACCGCATAGTCGAATCTGCCATCCGGGAACGTCAGCTTGAGCAGGTTCTGCTGCTCGAGGAAGATGCTATTGGCATAGTGTGTTCCCGTCAGCGCCTCTCGTGCCAGGGTCAGTGCGCTTTCCGACAGGTCGCTGCCAATTACCCGGAAGCCACGATCGACCAGGTTCCTTGATTTGGCGCAGCTGCCGCAGCCAGCGTCGAGAACGGTGGCTCCTTGAGGTGCTGCAAATCGGGAGACGATATAGTCGAACGCCATACTATAAAAGTGTTCGTTCTCGGGTGTACGGTAGTTGTCCACCCATTCCGCATGAATTCCGGACTTCTGCAAGGTGCTCTCGGCGGCATCCGTGTTGTTGTCGGTCATATTCTGGTCCTGATGGTGGTATCTTTTGCGTCAGCCCGAAACCGCAAAGCGTTCACGCCAGATGAGAAAATTCATGGAAGTCCAGAGTAATTCCGAGTGGTCTTCCCGACCAGCGCGGTGCTCGCGCCAGAGTCCGCGCATGCGCTGCTCGTCCAGAAGGCCTTCTCCGATACCGGCATCAAAGATGCGGTTTGCAACGCCACCCAGGCCATTGTCATCCCGTAGCCAAGTTCCTAACGGAACGCCGAATCCAGATTTTCGCCGGTACACGATTTCGTCAGGAAGGTAATTGCGAGCGACACTTTTCACAAGTTCTTTGCCACGAAGTAACCGTGTGCGGCATCTCGATGGCAGCGTATTGGCGAACTCCGCGATACGATAATCGAGAAACGGAACGCGAGCCTCGACGCTCGCCCCCATGCTCATCTTGTCCTGGCGATTGAGAATTGAAACCAGATAGGTGTGCTGATCCTGGAACGACAACCGCGCGCCTATATCCTGCAGGTCACAATAGCGTGCCAGAACGTCCTCCCGATACGCTTGCGTCTGCATCAGCCCCGAAGCGAGCAAGGGTTCCACGTCCTCGCTTCGATTGGTCGCGGAGTTGGTGAGAATCGCGTCGTCAACGTTCCGACGAAGAAAATAGTCCAGCTTATGGATGCGATGGTCGCCGCTCACCCTGCCAATTGCACCGAGTAATGGCTTCAGGACCGGGCTGAGTCGCCGCACCCTGGCGAGTATCTGCGGAATTTGATAGCGCGGATAGCCAAGAAAGAGCTCATCAGCGCCTTCGCCCGTCAGCACGACGGTCACGAACTGTTTGGCGAGTCGGCTGATGGCGAAGATCTGCACGGAATTCGCGAAATGCAGTGGTTCATCGTTGAGCCAGATCAGGTCTTCGAGATGTGCAGCAAAATCGGCATTTTCCACAATAAGCTCATGATGATGCGTACCGTACCGCCGCGCCACGATCTGTGCGTAGCGGGTTTCATCATAAGCCGTCTCGCTGAAGCCTACCGAAAAGGTGTTGACGCCTTGTCCCAGCTGGCGTGCCGCAATGGCCGTAACGAGGCTGGAGTCGACGCCACCGGAGCAGAACGTGCCCAGCGGAACCTCGCTCATCAGGCGGATACGGACGGCATCGGTCAGAAGTTCATCCAGGTGATCAATGCAGTCATTCAGGGTGCAGGCTGCGGGAAAGTCTACGCGCCGATGGGTCCAGTATTGATGAGTCTCGCAGCCGTCGCTAGTAACCAGCATCCAGCATCCTGGAAGCAAGGAGTTGATACCTGAGAATAGGGTCCGTTCGCCGCTGATGCCGCGATAGAGGAAATACTCCCATACGCAGTCCCTTGCGAGGGCAGACTTCAGCTGCCCGCTGGCCAGGATCGCTTTGATCTCGGAAGCAAAGACAAAACCTTCCGGACCATCGTGGTAATACAGCGGCTTGATGCCGAGCCGGTCACGCGCAAGGAACAGACTGCGCGTTTTCGTATCCCAGATCGCGAATGCGAACATTCCGTTCAGTTGTTGCACGCACTCAGAGCCATACTCAATATAAGCGTTTACTATGACTTCCGTGTCGGATTCCGTCTTGAAGCGGTGACCTCTCTGAGTAAGCTCATGACGTAGATCACGGTAGTTGTAGATCTCGCCGTTGAAGACGATCCAATAGCGAGGGTCGCTGCCGTGCATGGGCTGATGGCCGGTCGTGATCCCGATGATGCTCAAACGGCGATGACATAGACCGAGCGGACCGTCCGTGTATACCCCCTCCTCGTCTGGCCCACGATGGATCATGGTGTCGCGCATGCGCACCAGCTGATCGACTTCGACCTGACTCTCCGGTGTCTTGAGCAAAATTCCCGCAATACCACACATGTCGTTACTCGCCTTGTTCGTGTTGGCTTGGTCCAGCCCGACATGCGGTCAGATGCCTGGTTTGACCTTGGATATTACCCATTTGAACTTGCCGGTTTGAGTGCGTTCTAGTTCTTTAACACGCTCAACCCGGACCGTTACCGTGTCTCCCAATCGTTCGGCGAGTCCTGCAGTCAACTGTCGTTCGTCCTCTGCCGAAAACTGCACGGTCGGCACGACTTTGACCACTACCGTATCCAGGTCTTCCTGTACGATCTGCGAGGCCGCAATGGACGTCAATGGCTTGAACGGGTGTGTCAGAACGGACGGTGATATCAATCGCCCATCACGTAATGTCATCAGATCTTCAGCTTTGGTCGCTACATCTTCGATCAGGGGCAATGCTCGGCCACAGGAGCAGCGTTGGACGCGCAATGCCGTCATGTCATTTGTCACGTAGCGAATCAACGGCATGGCACGGTTATGCAGCGTTGTGGCAACCAGCTTTCCCAGAGCGCCAGGAGGAGCGGCTCGGCCATTTGCATCGAGAATCTCAGTAATGCCAAATTCTGATGCCAGATGATGCCCTTCATGATGGTCGCACTCAGTCGCGAACACTACGCGTTCGGCCGCACCGAAATAGTCGAATACTCGGCACTGAAAGCTGGACTCGATAGCTTCTCTCTGAAAGTCAAAAAGAGTTTCGGATGACGTTAGAACAGCATGCAGCGGCAAAGTTTTCCCGATATTCTTGAGGTGTTTCGCCAGCACGTAGACGGTTGACGGGTAGCCATCGAGGACTTTCGGTCTGAAGCGCCGTAGCTCGCCAAGGTAGGCCGTAATGTTGTCGGGCGTCAGATGGAACGAGGACAGTAGCAACTGGTGGTGCAGATAATTAATCCGCCAGAAGGGGGCTGTAGGTTGGTCGAGCGGAACCACCACATTGCCGCGAATCACCGCTACGCGGTCACCGAATGCTGACAGCCGTGTATTTGCCCAGGCATATTGGCGGTCCAGCATGGCATAGTTCATGCGTATTAGGCCTGGGTCATAGCATATCTCCAAGGGAGATCCGGTGGTGCCGCTCGTATGCCCCTTTGCTACGCGGTCTATCGAATAATCGGTCGACAGCAGCTCGTTGAAATGGCGCTTTATGTCATCTTTGGTCAATAGCGGAAAGGCGGTCAGGTCCTCTGGTGTCCGGACATCCGCCGGAATGATGCCGTATTCACGCATTATCCGCGTGTAGTAAGGAACTTTCGTATGCGCGTATGCAATGATGTCCTGAAGCCGCTCGCACTGGTACGCGTACAGTTCGTCCTCACTGAACCACTGACTTCTTTCCAGGAATGCCTTTCGCGCGGTAAAGTCACCCCCATAACGTTCACGATGCAAGCGGGCACTTACCGCCGTAAGGGCGAGATTCTGAAGCATCACCGGAAGGCGGTCATACAGTGGTTTAAGTCGCGATTCCATTGCGCTAGCCCCTAGGACTTCTTTTTTGAACGACGTCTTCATAGACGCGTTGAAGGTCCGTTCCTATGGCTGTCCAACCATAACCCGAGACTGCGATCTCGCGTGCCGCCGTGCCGAGGGTGCGGCGCGCCTCTGCGTCAGCGAAGAGCGTACTGACCCGGTCTGCAAACTGCACCGGATCGTCTTCGATGTAGATATCGCGACCGTGGGTAACGCCGATACCTTCGCAGCCTACTGATGTGGAGACGATCGCCTTTCCCTGTGCAAGTGCATCCAGAACCTTCAGACGCGTACCACCGCCGACCCGAAGAGGGACCACATAGACAGCGGCCTTGCGTACATAAGGCCGCACATCGTCTACAAACCCGGTTACGATAATGCTGGGATCGCGCTGGCTGATCTCGTTTAGCTCGCGCGGTGGATCCTGGCCGATGGCATAGAATTTCGCGGTGGGGTGTCGACGCAGAATGGCAGGCCAGATGTCGCGTAGAAAATACAGCACGGCATCTTTGTTGGCATACATGTTCATGCCACCGGTATAGATGGCCGCTAGTTCATGATTTTCGGTCGCCGGTGTGAAATAGCTGATGTCGACGCCATTTGGGATAATGGCTGTGGCCGCGCCGGGCGCGATCCGCAACAGATCTATCTCGTCGTTAGATGACATCATGAGATTCATGTCGAACAGCGGGCTTTGTTCTGCCTCGAAAATACGCAGTCTTCTCGCTTGTAACCCGATATAGTATTTTCGGAGCGTGCTGGTCTCCACTTCAGCCCGGCGCTCCATCAGGCGGGACTCGATGTTGTGGTGGGTCAGAACGCATGGTATGCCCGTTGCGAGTTTCCGGTACGGCGCCAGCCCGATAGTATCGACATGCAGAAGGTCTATGGCTTCGACCTCCAGTATTCGTCTGATCTCCTGGCGATAGGCCGCAGACATATGAGCGAGGACGCTGAATGGTCTTGGGTACAGAAGGCCGATGCTGAACGCGGCTATTTTGTGGGCAATCGACTGCTTTGGCCATAGCGGAAAATACTGCACACTTGTACAGTGCTTGAGCAGCTCGTACCTGCTCTCCTCGACCAGTTCGGGTGTTCCCAGCGTTTCTGGATGAATGAAGGCAAGTAGGTGGACGTCGTTATGTTGGCCGATTTCACGCAACAGATTGTAACCGCGTTGCAGAACCCCGCCGTGCGGAGGATAGGGGACGATCTGGGAAATGAAAAGGATATTCATCCGTTGCGCAGCCCATGAAGCCGCCTCACTCGTGTGTGACGCGTGGCGAGTTCGTCGTAGATAGCCATATATCGGGTCGCCATGGCGTTGGCGGTAAAGTCGCGCGTATAACGCGCGGCAGCGGCCATACCCAGTCGGGTCCGCAGGGTATCATCGTCCAGCAGCCTGACGAGTGCATCGGCCATGGCAGGAACATCACCTGCGCTGGTTAGAAGAGCCGATGTTCCTGCGTCGACCATATGGGATGTTTCGCCAACGCGAGTAGCGACGATGGCGCGCCCGGACGCCATGGCTTCGAGTAGAACGATGGACATTGCCTCCCACAGAGAGGGTTGGAAGAAAATGTCGACGTGGTCCATCATGACCCGTGCCGCATCCTTCACCCAGCCGAGAAATTCAACGATTCCATCGAGGCCTAGTTCGCGGCGACGTGCTTCCAGAGGCGCCCTCAGATGGCCTTCTCCGGCGATCAGGAAGACATGCCGGCGACAGCCCTGCTGTTTGAGGCGTGCCGCCACGTCCAGAAGATCGAACATGCCCTTCTGCTCGATCAAGGTGTTGATGGATCCGATGACGATGGCACCGCTGTTCCTATAGTGCCGGATAAATTCCGGAAGAGGGCCTGATGGCTGCTGATCAACACCGTTCCAGACGACGCCGAGCCGGGAATCGGGTATCCCGTACAGATGACGAATATTGTCACGCTGCACGCTGGAGACGGCCACTGGCCGGTCGACGAAACGCCAGCACAGCGATTCGATGTTTCTGAATGGCTTATCACGATGGGGGTACTTGCCATAGTGAAATGTATGGACGCTGCGCAGGTTCGGCGTCAGCAGCCGGCAGATCGTGGTATCGGCCAAGGCATGTACGTCGTGCGAATGCGTAATCCGGATATCGCGCATCTTCAATATCCTCCGCAACCCGATAGCCGTGAAGTAATCGGTTGTGAAGCGTCGGCTACGCGCGATGCCAATGACTTCTGTTCCCTCGGCGGCGATCTTTTCCCCTACTACCCCTTGTTCCTTTAGATAGCAGACGGCAACGTCGAAGCGTGATCGGTCTATGTGTCGACACAGATTAGCCGTCACTTCTTCAGCTCCGCCGATGTGCAGCGTGGAGTGTACGATCAGGATCTTAACAGGTTCGCTGGGCTTCATCTCGCGAAATCTTTGCGTTGGCTGTGGGCGTCGTTCCAGATGAGCCGTTCAGCACGCTGCTCGGGCGTTTCTTCCTCGACGGCCTCTTGCTGTTGGGAAAGTGTGCGTCCATGGATGAAATACGCTGCCGTCCAGAGGCCGGCAAGGACGTACAGATGGGGATAGTAGGCGACGGAAAGAAAAGCGCCACCTACTGCGAACGCCACCAAGCTTGCATTTAGCATCAAGAACAGCTTGCTGAGTTCGGACTGTTTTTCCCTTGCCTCACGCATGAGCCTTCTGTTGCGTAGGTAGTTGCCGATCAGTATCGCGAGCAAAAATGTTATCCCGGGAATTCCCAGTTCTCCGATAAGCAAAAAATACATGGAGTGCGCAGTGAGCCAGGGAAGGTTTTCTAGCCCGAATTCTGGCGGGCGGAATTCCGTGCCCAGTTTGACTGCAAAATGACCGCTACCGACCCCCAGCCATGGGTGCTCATGGGCCATGCGGAGGGCTGTCTTCCAGGCCATGATACGGCCCATCGCCGAACCTTCGTGTTCGTAATTGGCGATAGTATTGATGCGCTCGAAATAGACATCGGGTGCATAACTCACGATGCCGCTCCCCACCACCGCCAGCAAGGCCAGGCCAACGATTTTCCGGCGTCCCTCCCACCAGAGATAAAGAAATACACAAGCCAGCGCGATGGACGCTCCTCGGGACTGCGTGCCCACTATACCGAGTATCAGACCAATAAGTGCGGCTCCCCAGAGCACGCGCAGCCACATCGATCGCGACCGGAGTATGAGATATAAACACATCGGTAGTGCTATCGTCACCGACAGAGAGTAGTCGTTGCCATCCCCCAGGAAGGTGTTGCCTTGGATGTAGGAACGTACCGCGGGATTCAGAACGACCTGGGGATTGAGAATCAGCAGAAGGACGTGCGAAAACACCAGCATGCCGAACAATGCCTGCATGCGCCGTTCGCTCGTGACCAGTTTGACGATCATGTAATACCAGAACACGAAGCCCAGAACCGTCTTGAAGACTTTGAACGAGTACTCTGTCACCTCGGCTGTCAGGACGGCGATCACCAGCAGCAGTAGGAGATACTGCAGCCAGCGCGAATTGCTGTGCCGGAAAAATTCTCGGTTACTGACGTCGCTCGTGTGATAAAGTGTGGCCAGGAAAACGGTTAGCGGTACTACGCTGTTGAGCCGTGCTGTCTCGATGAATGGCAGATAAGATCCCGGACGGACATAGTCCAGGAAAACGGATAGCAGGAAACCGGCATACAGTAGCATGGTGTGCTACCCTTTCCCTTCCAGTACATCGTCGTAGACATCCATGATATGGCGCAGCCGGACCGTGTGGTCGAAATGGTTGCGTATATGGTCCTCGCCAGCGGCGGCCCAGCCCATAGCCTGATTCCGTGACGTCAGGCTTTCCCGTATCGCTGCCACCAGCGTGTCCTGGTCATCAGATGGGATCAGCCGGCCGAAGCGGCCATCCGTGACGATTTCTGCAGTGCCTCCCACGTCCGTTGCCACGACCGGCACATGCATCAACAAGGCTTCCAGGATGACGTTGGGCATGCCTTCGGTGCGCGAACTCTGCACGACAAGATCCAGGCTATTGTAAACCCGTTGCATATCCGCTCGATAACCAGCGAATATGACGCGATTGCCGATACCGAGCTCGCCGACCAGGCGGCGCAACCGCTCCTCATCCGGACCGATGCCTACAAGGACGAAGCTGACATCCGGAATCCCCGGAATGATCTCGGCGGCTGCGCGCAGGAACAGATCCTGACATTTCTCGGGGCTCAGCCGGCCGATGTTTCCCACCACCTTGTGGTGCGCGGGGATACCGAGTTCAGCCTGCACCGAGCGATCGCTTCGATCGGGCCGGTAACGCTCCACGATCAGCGCGTTCTGAATCACTGCCAGTTTTCTGGCCGGTATACCCTGAGCGGACAGATGCGCCTGCATGCGCGCACTGACTACGATGGTGCGGTCGAAGAAACGTAGCAGAAACTTGTCGATAGCCGTATAGGTCCGTCCCTTGAGGTCATTGGCGATCCAGCCGTGGCAGGTGGATACCGCAGGGATGCCGAGCCGGCGAGCCGCGATCAGACCATAGAGATCGGAGCGGAAATCATGTGTGTGGATGATGTCGATGGCGTTGTGCCTGCACCAGCCGGTGATCTGGCGCAATATATCGGGATCCAGGGCGCGGTGCTCGGTGATGGGGTAGGTCTCCAGGCCACGCCGGAGTGCTTCGCTGAGGTAGGCGTGCTCACCATGGCGATCACCGGAGAAGGCGCCGATGACGATGCGGTAGCGCCGTGGATCGATCATCGACGCGGTATCGAGGATGGTACGCCCCGGCCCGTCCACCCAGGGCGAGTCGCGCAGATCCAGCACCCGTCGTGCCGATGATTTCCCCATCGATGTCGTAGCCGTATCCTGGCACGCCATATTCATTGGAATCGCCGCAGCCAGCCGCACGAAACGGCCTGCATTTCATTGAACCAATCCGGGTGTGCCAGTATGTGGTTGGCCTTGTCGATGACGTGTATCTCCACCCGATTCTGGTAGCCGGCAAGACGGCCGGGATGACGTTCCTCGAATTTCTCCTTGAATTCCGCCGCCAGCCGGTCGGATCCACTGAAGATATGGAGCATCGGGCGCCCGCTCTCCACCATCGCGAAGAACGCCGGCGCGAATTTCGGATTGGTGTTATCCATGGGTAAGCCATCCCGAGTTGGCGCGGCAGGCCTGGGTGTCTTGCGGTCGAACAGCCGCCGGACCGATTTCCAGATGACCCGATAATCACTCTTGAACGACAGCAGGCGCAACCAGGACGCAGGCTCCAGCAGTTTACGCAGGTAACTCCGGCGCAGCTGGTCCAGCTGACCGCGCGTCAGGTGTGCGGACCATTGAGCATCGCCCGCATCGAGTGCCACCGGGATACCCAGTGCCAACAGGCCGATGATGCGCCGGTCGTGCTCGGCGGTGAGCAGGCCGGTGATCGCGCCGCCGCACAGCCCGCCGGCGATGAAATGGTGGAAGCCGTGCTCGGCCTGCAGCCAGTCCAGCGCCGCGCGGGTGTCGCCGACGAATCGGCCGAGCTGGATATTGTTGTAGACGTGACTCAGCTGGGTATGTTCGATTTCACCTTCGGCGTCGCCGAGGCCGGAAAAGTCGAAGCGCAGCACGGCAAAGCCTTCACGCGCGAACGTATCCGCCATTTTGTTGTACATGCGATGCGGGGCGACGCGCATCTTCACACCCGGCGAAAGCAGCAGGATGCAGGGCCGGCCGGCGACCGGGGCATCCGGCAGATGCAGCATGCCGATCAGCTGCTGTCCTTCACCGTTCCTGAACCGCACCGGCACGATCTCAGGCATGGGCTGCCTCCAGCCAGGTCCGGGTAGCGGCAGAGAGTGCCGGTGAATGTCGCACGAACTGCTTGATCTCTTTCCAGAACTGCAATTCCTCGACCCGTTGCAGATCGGCGTCGGGAAAGGCGGACGCGAGTGCCTGCAGATCGGCGCGCGGGGCCTGTGAGGCACGCGCGATCTCGACGATCCGCACCGGCGCCTGCACCTGCGCGGCTGCCTCGGGAAGCCGGATCGCGCAGGCCTGGTCGAAGAACGGATTGCCGAGCTCATAGCCATCGATGTTGACGAATTCGCCGGCGCGGATACGGGCGACCAGCTCGTCCCGGTTGGTGACCACCTTGCCGTAGAGCACCATCTGGGTGGTCAGGTTGGAGCGCAGCTGATCCTGCAGATACTGCGCCATGTCGACGATCGGGTCCCAGAGTACCAGGCGCCCGACGGCCGGATCGCCCGCCGCCGCCAGTACGGCCAGGCTGGCGCCGTAACGCAACCCGAGGAGATTGACACGGGTCACCGTAGGCAGCCGGCGCCGCAGCTCGGCGGCGGCCGCATGGATGTCGGCCACGTGGTCCGCCGGCGTGAACTGCTCGAAATCCCCTTCGCTGTCGCCGTAGCCGCGGTAGTCGAAACGCAGTACAGGCATTCCTTCCCGGGCCAGCTCGCGCGCCATGGAGACGAATACTCGGTGCGACCAGAGCTTCTCCTCGGCAAACGGATGACAGAATACCCAACCTTCCGCATCGGCCCGGACGGTGTCCGGTTGGTGCAGCAGCCCGAACAGCCGACGTCCCTGGCCGTCGAAGAAAAACGGCGTCTCGCTCACGGTGCTCCCTTTATGACGCTGCGCTCGGAGGGCGTCCACAGCTCCTGGCGCTCACCCTTCAGATAGCGGGTCCAGGCGACCAGGATTGCCGCGTTCACCATGACGAAGAACAGCGCGACCCGGCCCGGGGCGGTGTCCTGGAGTCCGGCAACGCCGCGGTAGGCCAGTGCCGCGAGAGCGTAGAAGCCGATCTGCAACGCCAGCAGAACACCGTAGCCCCCCCTGTCTGCCAGGGCGAGATTGCTCAGGATGGCCGCGATCAGCATGAACGGCACCAGCCATCGGACGAGCTTGTGCGACAGGAGCAGCCAGGCGAACCGCCCGTAGCGCAGCGGGTTGAGCAGGGCCGGTTTGGCGAACAGGGTGGCGATGCCCCGCAACAGCGTCCGGACCTTGCGCTGGAACTCCTGCTCCGGCCGCGCGACGGCGGTCATATGGCCGCGGGCCGCAGGTTCGGTCAGGGCGCGGTATCCCTGCTCCACAGTGTTCAGCACCGACAGGAAATCGGGCGCCAGTCCGGGTTGGAAGGGCTGCACCAGGTCGCGGCGCTGGGCATAGAACGAACCGCTGGCTCCGACGATGGAGGCCACCGCCGACTCCTGGTTGCGCAGGTACAGCTCGTAACGGCCGTACAGACCCTCCCCGGCCCCTCCGGCGATATGGTCCTCGCCCGACACGCAGCCTACGCGCGGGTCCGCGAACGGCCGCAGCAGGGCGCTCACCGCCCCGGGTTCCAGCAGGATCGAGGCGTCGGTGAAGACGATGATCCGGCCATCGGCGGCTTCCAGGCCGGTGTTGAGGGCATGAGCCTTGCCGGCGCGTTCCGGCACCTCCACCACCGACAGACGGAAAGGCAGGTTCGGCGCCGCGTCGTGCAGCAGTTTCAGGGTGCCGTCGGTGGACCCGTCGGAGACGAATACGACCTGGAGACGGTCCGGGGGATAATCCAGGGCGGCCAGGTTGTCGAGCTTGGCGGGCAGGACCCGCTCTTCGTTGTGCACCGGGATGACCATGGAGACCGTCTGCGGCCCCTGCTCCGAGGCCGGGACCGGCAGCCGGGGCCGGGCAGCCAGCCGCGCCAGCACCGCGAGCAGGGCCGGATAGAGGAAATAGGCGTACACGACGCCCAACAGGCTGGTCCAAAAGATGATTTTCATCGCAGCGAGCGGCGGAAGGCGGGTAGCCGGCGTGGGATCCTCCGGCTCATCAGGCCCTGCCTACCGCAACCAATGCCCCCCATCGGGTCGTACAACATATTGAAATATTAGTTGAAATCAATGCCGGATGTAAGCGTTCCCGCAGGTCGTCGGGCCGCCCTCTCTTCTGAACGGAGAGTGTCGGCGGAGCTCCCTCCAGCGAAGCCTCTGGCAGAGTACCCGAGCGCATGGCGCCGGCACAGGGGTCAAACCCAATATCCATGAACAGACAGATTCCCGCAGTCGCGTAAGCCATTGCCTACATCCAAACCATCGATCGTAATGGTATCGTTGACCTGCAATTCGAGCGCCCGCCGATGCCATAACAATTCCTACACGTGCATGGATATAGGCAGTGTGATACGCATGTCCGGACAGCCTGTCATCGAGATGTCTTCCCGTCAGCACGTCACCTCCCCCGCGGCATTGCCCTGCCGCATCGAGAACGCCACGGATGCCGATGCGGCCGCGTGGGACGCCTTCCTCCAGCGTACGCCCGGTGCGAACTTCTATCAGGCCTACGGCTGGCGCCAGGTCAACAGCCGGCAGTTCGGCCACGACACCCATTACCTCGTGGCACGCGCCGCAGCGGGTGGGGACATCCGTGGCGTATTACCCCTGGTGTTGCTGAAGAGCCGGCTGTTCGGCACCATCCTGTGTTCCATGCCGTTCGTGAATTTCGGCGGTCCCTGTGCCGCGGACGCGGATGCCGCTCAGGCACTGCTGGCGCGGGCCGTCTCGCTCACCCATGAGCTCGACGCCGATTACGCCGAGCTGCGCGTACTGCAGCCCGCCCGGGACGATCTGCCCACGACACGCCACAAGGTCAGTATGACCATCGAGCTCGACCCCGACCCGGACCGGGTGTGGCAGGCCTTTACCAGCAAACACCGCACCAATATCCGTCGTGTCTACAAGAACGATATCGAAGTGCGCCACGGGCGCCAGGAGCTCCTGGACGATTTCCACCGCCTCCTGTCGCTCAGCTGGCGGCACCTGGGCACGCCGATCTACCGCAAGGCCTATTTCACCGAGATCCTGGAACGCTTCCCGGAAACGACCCGCATCTTCATCGCCTATCGGCACGATGCGCCGGTCGCGGCCGCCTTCAACGGTTATTTCAAGGACACCGTCGAGGGTATGTGGGCGGGGACCTCGCCGGAGCATCAGAAACTGCAGCCGAACTACGTGCTGTACTGGGAAATGATCAGACATGCCTGCGAGAACGGTTATCGGCATTTCCATCTGGGCCGCTCCACCGTCGACAGCAATGCCGAGCAGTTCAAGAAGAAATGGAATGCCCATGCGCAGCAGCTCTACTGGCAGTACGTCCTGAACGGTCGCCAGACACTGCCCGAGCTGAACGTGAACAATCCAAAATACCGCCTGGCGATTGCGCTGTGGCGGCAGCTGCCGCTGCCGGCGACCCAGTGGCTGGGACCCCTGGTCGCGCGCTCGATACCCTAGATCATGCTGCCGCCACGTTTCATTGCGCCCGCCGGAACACCGATCCCGTTCGCCGCGCTCGTGTCCGCGGGGATCGACCAGCTGCGCGGCCAGCACACGGGGCTTGCACTCGCCGCAGCTATCCGGGAGCGCTACGGTGTCCGCCACTGCCTTACGCTCTCGTCGGGGCGGGCTGCGTTGGCACTCATCTTCCGTGCGCTGAAGAACCTGGCAGGCGATCCCCGGCGCAATGAGATCATCGTGCCGGGCTACACCTGCTACTCGGTCGCGGCCTCCGCCGTGGTGAGCGGGTTGCGGCTGCGCATCGTCGATATCGATCCGCGGACGCTGTCCTACGACCCGGATCTGCTGGCAGACGTCGACTGCTCCCGGGTGCTGGCCGTCGTCTCCGCGAACCTCTACGGCCTGCCGAACGATCTCGACGCCATCGAGCGGTTCGCAAGAATGCGTGGGATCTACATGATCGACGACGCCGCACAGGCCATGCACGCGAAGCTCCAGGGGCGTTACGCCGGCACGTTCGGCGACGTCGGTATCTACAGCTTCGACAAGGGTAAGAACATCACCTCGCTGCAGGGCGGCGCGATCGTCACCGGCGATGACGCCATCGCCAGCGCCCTCGCCGAGGCCATCGACGAACTACCGGACGAACCCCCCTCCACGACCGCTGCGGCGTTCCTCAAACTCTCGGTCTACGCCCTGCTGCTGCGGCCCTGGCTGTACTGGATACCGGCCGGCATACCGGCGCTGGGGCTCGGCAGGACTATCTACACGACTGACATCCCGATGCATCGCTCGAGCACCCTGGCGACCAGCCTGGTACTGCGCCTCCTCGCGCGGATCGATGAGATAACCGCGGTGCGGGTACAGGCTGCCGCGCGCATCGCAAAGGCACTGAGTGAAGTCGGGGCGTTGACGGTGATCGATCCGCTCCCCGGCAGCGAACCTGTCTATCTGCGCCTCCCCTGCCTGGCCGCCGGCACAAGCCAGCGTGATGGCCTCATCGATGCGCTGGTCGATGCCGGAATCGGTGCCACGGGTTCCTTTCCGCGCGCCCTGGGAGACCTGCCGGACATCGCCGACCACATCAGCATCGAGCGCGGCGTCATGCGCGGTGCCCGGGACGTGGCTGCTCGTATCGTCACTCTGCCGACCATCGCCTATCTGCGCGATGCGGACATCCACCGGCTGGTGGGTGCGCTCCGCGCAACCTCGTCTCCTGAGGCCTGATCCGTCATGCAAGTCAAGGTGCACGACTCCATAGGCAGCATTCCCCTGACGCGCGAGCGTTGGAACAGCATCTCCGGTCAGGGTCCCACCAGGACCATCTTCCAGACTCACGAATGGGCGAGCGCCTGGTGGGAGACCTTCGGGCATTGCCACAAACTGCTCCATCTCGAACTCGACAGCCGGGATCAGTCCACCGCCGGGTTCGTCTGTCTGATGAGCAGTGTGACGGACGGCCGGGGCGATCGGTGGCGCATCATGGCGGATACCAACAGCGACTATTGCGACATACCGGTGCTGGGCAACCGCTTCGCGGCGCTCGATGCGCTGGTGAAGTTTCTCGCGCGCGACTTCGGAGGCTGGGAAAGTCTTTCGCTCATGAACATCCCGGAACAGTCCCCCACGCTGGCGGCGCTGACGACGCTGTGCGACAGGCATGGTCTGTGGCTACGCGTCAGCAGCCGGATCTCCGCCCCCAAAATCCGGCTCCAAGGAGCCGATCAGGAGGTGAAACACAAGTACAGTGTCAGACGTCACTGCAACCGCCTGGATAAACTTGGGAAAGTGGATTTCCGCGTGCTGCGGGACCCACGCGAACTGCCGCGGTTATTGGGCGTTCTCTATGAACAGCATATCGGGCGCTATCGTGAAAAAGGCGAAACCAGTCTGTTCGAAAATCCGCTAGCCCGCCGTTTCTATGAACGGCTGTCGATCGGACTTCTGAACGCCGGATGGCTGAATTTTTCCGAGCTGACGCTCGACGGCAAGCCGATTGCCGTTCATTTCGGCTTTGAATATGACCGCGTTATGACCTGGTACAAGCCGGCCTTCGATGTCGCCTATCAGCGCTACTCGCCAGGCACCGTTCTCATCAGAAACCTCATTGACTACGCAAAATCGCGCGACTTTCACGCGTTCGATTTTACGGTGGGCGACGAGGCATTCAAGGAACGCTTCAGCAACACGACGAGCTACAACAGGAATATCGTCATATACAGGAATCGGCCAGCCGCGTTCATCCACGCGGTGAGGGACCATTCCATTTCCGCCGCCAAGCGCTTCGCCATGTATTTTGGGATACGCCATGCTCCAGGCCAGCGTCATCGTACCCACCCATAACCGCCCGGGCTACCTGCGCGAAGCCCTGCAGAGCGTGGTGGGACAGGAAGGGGTCGACCTCGATGTCATCGTCATCGGTGATGGCGCGGACGAGGAAACCGAATCGGTGGTTCGTGAGTTTTCCGGGATACGCTACGTGTGGCAGCCGCAGGCCGGTCCAAATGCGGCACGCAACCATGCCGTCCGCCTCGCTCGCCATGACTGTGTCGCGTTGCTGGATGACGATGATCTGTGGCTGCCGGGCAAGATGCGCAGCCAATTGGAGATCATCGCCGAACACCCGGATGCCGCATATGTCTTCAGCGATTTCTACATCCTTCGCGAAGGGCAGCCGTTGATCCCAGGCGGGCTGTCTACCTGGGGAATACCGCGCTCGGACTGGGAGCCGCTCCTTAAACAGCCCTTCTGGTCGACCGATGGCATGGACACCCGGGATGGAGAACGCCCGCCTCCTACCGGCTACCAAATGGATCTGTACGAAGCGCTGCTGAGGCATCCCTATGTATTGCCGACCACGGCCGTCTTCCGGAAATCGTTTCTCGCACCTGATATCCGGTTTGTCGACGCGGATTTCATCTGCGGGGACTGGGAGTTTTTCGCGCGATTGTCCAGGCGCCACCCGGCGATCTACATGCCGATCGAGACGGCCTGCAACCGCAGTCACGAGGAGCCCGGCCGTCTTACCCGCACGCCCGGTACGCTACAACTTCGGTACAGGCTCGAAATGATCGACCGTGTCTGGGGAACAGACGACGGATTCATGGCCGCCCCCCACAACCGGGAACTCGTCCAGGATACACGCCTGCAGTGTCTGTTGGCGCTCGCCCGCAGCCAGTTGCGTGACGGTGATGGGCCTGGTGTCCGGAAGTCGCTGGATCAGGCCGCCGCTCTGGGCCGGAGCATTCCGGTGCTGCTACGTGCCGTCAGGTTGTGCGCGTCTGTCCCGGGAGGACTGTTCTGCCTGCGGGCCTCCCACCGCTTCATCGAACAGGCACGCCGGCGGCGGGACCGCTGATGGGTGATTTCACGGTCGGAAATGCCGGCGGCCTGGAGGAGTTGTCTCCCTGGAGACGGCAGTGGGATGACCTGGCCGCGGCTCAGGAACTGCCGATGCTGAGGTACCAATGGTTCGCTGCAGCGGAGCGGCACCTGGCAGAGCCGGGCAGCGTCCGGATCGTGCACGTCATGGACCAAGACCAAAACCTGGTCGCGGCGCTGCCGCTGCAAAAGACCAGCGACGAGAATGGTCATACCCGCTACGAGATTCTCGGCCAGCGGCGGCTGTACGAGCCGACGGATATGCTGTATCGGGACGATTCCGCGCGAAGCCGGTTGCTGAGTGCGGCGGCGGGTCTGGGTGATCCGATTATGCTGTCGCGTTTGTGGCCAAGCCGTTTGAGGGCAGACGCGGCTGCCGCAACCCCTGCCGGTCGTGTCCGGGTCCGTTGCCATGCGATCGAACTCGGGAAACCGTCCGCCCCATCGCAGCATGTGCGCCTCGAAGGTGATTACGAGGCGTACAGCAAAACACTGCCTCCCCGTCGCCGCTATGACTTGCGGCGTGCCTACCGCCGTGCCGCAGACATAGGCCACCTGTCCATCGATTTCGCAACACCAGGTCCAGAGGAACTGCACAGAGGGTTGGATGCGGCTTTTGAAGTCGAGGCGCGCAGCTGGAAAAGCGCCCGGCACACTAACGTCAAGGCGAACCCCGATCTTCGTGCCTTCTTCTATCAGACCCTGAGCAGTTATGCGACCACGCACGACGTCCTCGTGGGCCTTCTCTCGATCGAGGGGGAACTGGCCGCCGCACAGGTGTGCCTGCGCGCTCATCGCAGAATCTGGATACTCAAGATAGGCTATGATGACGCCTTCCGGAGGATGTCCCCGGGTTTGATCCTCATGAACGAACTGATACATTACGGCCACGATAACGGCTTTCTCGGGATAGAGTTTCTCGGCTCTGCCGAGGGCTGGCTCGATGCATGGCGTCCGGAAATGCGGCACTACCGGCTGCTGGCCCTCTATCCGTACACCCCGCGCAGCCTGGCGTGCCTCGGTGGAGACATCTTCGCATTGGCACGGCGCCGTACGCGGCCCGTGAACCGTGTCTGACCGGGTACTCGATGCTTCGGAACCACGTAAAAAATCTGATTGCTGAACTTCTGTACCGCTCCGGTCTCTCCGGACTGCTGATACGAGGGATGTTCAGAAACCGGGCGGCCGTTCTTACGTACCATCGAGTGCTGCCGTCCGTGGAGCGAGCATCGAGCTTCTCCCATGCAGCCATCATGGTCGAACCTGCCATCTTCGAACGCCACCTTGTGGTGCTTGCTCGTTATTTCGACTGTCTGACACTTGACGAGCTCGGTGCCAGGACGCTGTCTGGCAGGCGATCAGCCAAACCGGGCTGCCTGATCACTTTCGATGATGCCTGGCAGGATAATTATGTTCACGCCTTCGGCATTCTGAAGAAGTGGCGCGTGCCGGCGGTCGTTTTCGTGCCTACAGACTACATCGGAACGGAACGCCTGTTCTGGCAGGAGCGGCTCGGCCATCTCGTTGAACAGATCTGCAGCGGGAAGCCGGCCGATGCGGCACATATATTGAGAGACTACGGCTGGGCGCATCTTGCAGAAATGCCGCTCCACCAGCGCAGAGACGCGATCAAGGATTCCATACGTGCGATCAAACACAAAACCTACGATGAGATCGATAGAATGATCGCCAAGCTGACAGCAGTCTTGGATCCTGTTATGCCCGACCACGGGCCGGACCGATACCTGTCAGTGGCGCAGATGCGGGAGATGATGGGGTCCGGAATCAGCTTCCAGTCGCACGGCTGTTCGCATCGCATATTGTCGCGGTTGAGCGCGGAGGAACTGGAGCAGGAACTGCGCCGGTCGCGCCATTGGCTGCAAGAGCAGCTGGGCTCCGAGCCGACAGCACTGGCCTACCCTAATGGTGATCACGATCCTGCCGTCTTGAGCGGGGCTCAGCGGACCGGTTATTCACTCGCCTTTACGACGGTGCCCGGCCGGGTCGATGGCGGCAGTAATCCACTCGCGCTCCGCCGCATCAATATCAACGACAATGCGGCCGGCAGCGAGGCCAGGCTGCTGATGACTTTGCTGCTCTCGGGGCGATGATCCCAGATGAGAATCCTGGTTACTGACGGTGACAGCCGGGCTGCGCTTGCAGTCACTCGCAGCCTCGGGCGGGCCGGGCACGAGGTCGTCGTGGGTTCGAAACGGATCCGCAGCCTGGCGGGCTCGTCCAGGTACTGTGCCAGCAGGATATGCTACCCCGATCCGGACAGTTACGGGCCTGCATTCCTGGATTTCATCTCTGACTATGTCGCCCATGAAAAGGTCGACGTGCTGTTGCCGGTCACCGATATTACGACACTGATCATAGGTGCTGGCCGCAACCGCATACCCGAGGCCTGCGTGCTGCCCTTTCCGGATATCGATACCGTCCGGACCGCGGCCGATAAAGAAGCGACGATGGCACTCGCAGAGAGGCTCGGAGTCGATACGCCTCGCTCGATCACCGTGGAGGCACCGGACGATGCAAACCGGTTCGGGCCCGGGCTGAGCTTTCCAATCGTGATCAAGCCGTTCAGATCCCGCATAGATACCGGTGCGGGATGGATCTACACCGCGGTGACGTATGCGCATGATGAGGTGGAGTTGGGTAATGTTTTAAGCTGCCTGGATCCACGGGCTTTCCCGGTGATGCTTCAGGAGAAGGTCATCGGTCCCGGGATCGGGATCTTCATATGTGCTCATCGCGGCCGCATGTTAGCGGCTTTTTCGCACCGGAGGTTGCGGGAAAAACCACCCTCCGGAGGCGTCAGCGTCCTGCGGGAAAGTATCGCACTGGATCCCTTGGCACTGGAGTTCTCGGAGCGCTTGCTGCACGACCTGGGCTGGACCGGGGTCGCGATGGTGGAATTCAAGCAGGACACGAGAGATGGACGCCCCAAGCTGATGGAGATCAACGGCCGCTTCTGGGGCTCTCTGCAGCTCGCTATCGATGCGGGTGTCGATTTCCCGCGCCTGCTCATCGACAGCCTTGCACATCCCGATATGCAGCCCGTCCGTGCTTATCGCGTCGGGGTGAGGACGCGTTGGCTCTGGGGCGATATAGACGCCCTCGTCCTCCGCCTTTTCAGATCGGATGCGAGCCTCGACCTGCCACCCGGGTTTCCGTCGCGGTGGCGCTACCTGGGAGAGTTCGTCAAGTCATTCAACCCGACTACGCGGCTCGAAGTCGAGCGCCTTGCCGATCCCGGGCCCGCGTTCTACGAGAGCGCTCAGTGGCTTCGTAACGTGTTCAGGACGCTGTTGCCGTCCGCATGAGGCGATCACCGAGGGCTGCGCAGGCTGCATGGAGCTGGCGCGCGATACGCAATTGCACAGGCGGTGGGCGCTTATAGGGATCCTTTATGAGGATCGGCGTTGCGCCGCTCACGGCACCCAGCCAGATGCACTTTTCCAGGTGCACATGATAATTCTGATGCATGAGCCTGTAATTGTGGCCATCCATTATCAGGATAAGGTCGGCCCACTCCAGGTCATGCCGATCAAGGCATCGCGAGCGGTGCGGTGCGAGATCCACGTTGAAAGTCTGTGCGATCCGCTGGAAGCCCTGCTCGACCTCCCTGCCCGCTCGCGGATGGAAGCCCGCCGATCGTATCTCGAACACGTGCGGCTTCGCGCAGGCGGTCTTAAGACAGGCTTCCACAAACGGGCTCCGGAAGATATTGCCGTAACAGACGACCAGTATCCGGTGTACCGGGCGTCCATCCAGCAGCGCGGCCGCGACCGCCCGGGCCCGCAGCCGTGCCAGAGCATAGTCTCGCCATTTGACGAGTTTGCGCAGCATTGCCGTGATCATAGCCTCGCGTGCGTTCCGAAGACTATCCCATCAGCACTGGGTTGGCGTGCAGATAGGCTGTCGTCGAACGCTTCTTGCGAATGTCCTCAAAGACCCATTCCGCCTGTTCCTCGGAAATGCCGATGGCGATGCCCAGCACGGCCGCACTGATCCCGTTGTTCAATGCCCACAGGGCCAGGTCCATCTGCTGGTATGGAAGTGCGAAATAGAATTCGTCCTGACCTTGCGGCAGGCTATAGGTGTCGGTGGTGGGTACGGCCGAGGTGATCCCGTCCGGAAGTCCGAGTGCCCTGGCCATGGCGTAGACCTGTGTCTTGTACAGATGTGCGATGGGTTTGACGTCTGCGGAACCATCGCCATTCTTGACGAAAAATCCCTGATCGTATTCCAGGCGGTTGGGCGTCCCGACGACGGCATAGTTGAGCCGGTCCGCGTGGAAGTATTCGACGGTCTTGCGAATCCGCTGCTTGTAATTCGTGGCGGCGACGATCTGCAGATATTCTTTCAAGGGCAGCCGTTTCTCATGAAGGTTGCCGGATGAGTCCTGCACCACCAGCAGAAAGTGATTCACCCCGCCCCGTATTCCACCGGAGATGACGATCTTGTTCTTCCAGCCGGCACTGTAGTCCGGAAACACGTTGCGGATGGCCGCATCGCGCCAGTCGTAGCAGCCGATCGCCTCCAGCGCGGGCGCGATATCGTGCAACGTGTATTCAATCCCAAGGTGTTCGGCGAGAGCGCGGCCACGCGCACTGCTGGATGACGACGAGTCGCGTTCTGGAAGCAGCAGGCCGAACACCTTCTTTGCGCCGAGAGCCCGTACCGCCAGCGCCGCGCAGACCGAGCTGTCGATCCCACCGGACATGGCGACGACGAGGCCACGCCGATGCAAGATATCGCGCAGCGCGGCCCGGATGCCAGCCCCGATGCGGTCGGCCTCGGCCAGGTAATCCATATCGAATACGGTTGTGTTGATGGCTTTGTTCATGACGTGTTATCCCATCCTACTGGAGCTTGAAGCGCTGCACTTTGCCGGAGGGTGTTCGGGGCAGCGACTCTGAAAATTCAATGAGTTTCGGTATCTTGTAGTTGGCCAGATTGTCTCTGCAATGGCGCTGTATGGCTCTTGAGTCCAATGCGCTTCCGGGCTTGGGTACGACGATGAGCTTTATCGCCTGACCGAGCATGGGGTCTGGAACACCGACGGCTACCGTCTCCGCCACGCCGTCGAGCTCCAGAACGACTTCCTCGATCTCCTTTGGGCTGATGCGATGCGCGCCGCTCTTGATCATGTCGGTGGCGCGACCAACGATGTACAGGTATCCGTCGTCATCGCGATAGGCGACGTCCCCGGTATGCAGCCAGGCGTCGCGGAGCACTTTCCGCGTGGTCTCGGGATCCTTCCAGTAGCCATGCATGATGTTCCGGCCGTGGGCACAGAGTTCGCCTGCGACGTTCGGCGCGAGTTCCTGATCATCCGGGCCGCGGATTTCGATGCGGACGCCGGGTATGGCGATACCGATCGACCCGAGTTTTTCGAACAGCTTTTCGGGTGGCAGATAGGCGAGCCTGGCACTGGCCTCGGTCTGGCCATACATGACGAAAAAACGGACGTTTGGCAGTAGCGATGTCAATCTCTGAACGTCCGCCGGAGCCATAGGTCCACCCGCCTGGGTCATATAGCGCAGGCTCGAGAGGTCGTACTGCGCGAGATTGACACGATTCAACAGAATGCTGTAGGTGGATGGAACCCCGGAGAATCCTGTTACCCGTTCCTCGGCCATGCGGCTCAGAACCTGTGCGGGATAGAGCATGGATTTTTCCAGTACGATGCGCCCCCCGGCGGCCAGATGAGTATGGAGAATGGAATTGCCATAGGAATAGAAGAACGGCAGCACATTGACGATGCTGTCATCGGGCCTGAGTTCCAGGTACCGGAGGATGGACAGGGTGTTGCTGCTGAGATTGCCGTGCGTGAGGGTGACGCCCTTCGGATTACCCGTCGTTCCGGAGGTGTATATGATCGCGGCGAGTCCCTCCTCAGGCAGATCTCCGGGGTGCTGCGGCGCAGGCGGAGTGGCCGCTGCCTGAGACCAGGTGTATCGATTGCGATCGGACACCGCATTCAGACCCAATGCGACGATCGGCAGCGCGGCATCCACACGCTCCAGGATCGCGGCATATTCCGGATGATTGGCATCCGCGATGAGGAGCCTGGCATCCGAATGACGCACCCAGGCGTCGATGTCGCGCGCCTTCGTAGCCGTGTTCAGAGCCACGACCACTCCACCGTTTAAGAGGACAGCGTAATAGGCCGCGACGTAGTCTGCGGAATTCTCCAGAAACAAGGCGACACGGTCACCCTTGCCGATCTCCAGTTCCGCCAGAAAGCCCGCGACGGCGCTGACCTGCCCCCACAGTGCCGCATAGCTCACTCGCCGGTTACCGTCGACGATAGCGACGGCGTCCGGCCGCTCCTCCACGGAACGCAGGAGCAATGCAGGCAGGGATGCGCAGGCCACAGCCATCAGGCCGCGCCCCCTTTGCGCGCCAGGAAAGCCGAAATGCGGTTCACGGAATCCAGGTTGTCCGGGATCATCTCATCGTCCTGCACCTTGATGCCGAATTCGTCTTCGAGGAAGTAAATGACCTCCAGCATTCCGGTCGAATCCAGAATGTTCTTCTGCAGAAACGAATCATCGCTTCCCAGCATGCTCTGATCATCCGTGAAAAGATAATTCTCCAGGATGTAAGTTCTAATCTTGTTCTCAACAGACATGAGTCGCCTCGTTCGGATTGCCTTCGGTTTTCGTCGCCAGACGATTGGCGCGCTTGTGTACATTGTCGGCATAGCCGTCGATATAAAGATGATGCAGAGCCTGGGTCGACAGAATACCGACGAATGCCATATTGTCCTTCGTACTGGTGGCCCTGCCGGCTTTCACCTTCTTGTGCAAAAGAGATACCTTCTGTGCATCGAAGCAGCCGACACGATGAACATAGTCGGGATCTAGGAGCTGCTCCGCATAGCTGGCGCTGTCCGGATTGCGGAAACTCTCGGCGTCCGGCGCACGATAGGGATGCTTGTGGCGTTCGAGGATGGTGCGCGGGATGCTGCCAGACATGGCGCGCTTCAGGAGATATTTCTCCTCGAGCACTTTCATCTTGAGTCGCGGATCAAGCCGGTTGGCAAATTCGATCACTCGATGATCCAGGTATGGGAATCGACCCTCGACAGAGTTCTGCATCAGCATCCGATCTCCCTGTGACGACAGAAGGTAGCCCGACATGAGCGTCTTGGACTCGATGTATTGAGCGCGATTGAAATAGCTCCATCGGCCGATATCGTTGGGGAGCAGACCCGACACCGCCGCGTAAGGATCCTCTCTCAGGCTGTCGTTCATGTCGCTTGAATAGAACGCCTTGCACTTGGCGGTGGTGATCCAGCGGGGGAGATGGGAGAAATAGGCAAGATCCGGATTGTCCAGCCCCACCCCAAAGAACGATTCCAGGTATGCCTGCCCCTGCGTCTTGGAAAAATCGAGATAGGGATACAATCGCTTAAGCAGCGTGGGCCTCAGCTGCGAACCGGGATGACTCGCCCAGAACCGGCGTATCTTGGCCTCCTTGAAAATGTCGTAGCCGCCAAGCACTTCGTCCGCACCTTCCCCGGTAAGCACGACCTTGTAACCTTGCGAGCGCACCAGGCCCGACAGGATTCCCATGGGCACGGGCGCGGTTCGCAGGATCGGGGATTCGATGTGCCAGATGGCATTCACGAATCCGGCGGCGACGTCGTCCGGGACGCACGTGATACGACTGTGCTCCACCGCCAATTGCTTGGACATTTCATCCTGATACAAACGCTCGTCGAGTTTGCTGTCGGGGAAGGTGATCGAAAAGGTGTGCAGCCGTATGCCGGCCATTCCCGCGATCAGGCTGACCAACACCGATGAATCCAGCCCACCCGATAGATAGGCCCCGACGGGCACGTCGGATCGGAGGCGGATCAAGGTTGCATCGAGCAACAGCTCGCGCAGCTGCCGCGCCAATTCGGCTTCATTTCCGGCGTGATACTCGTCGGGCCGACAGAATATCCAGTCCCAATACCGACGCTTTGTGCAGTGTCCGTTTTCCACCACCATCATTTCGCCAGGTGCCAGTGTTTCAACACCATCGAACGCGGTCCTGGGTGGGATAGCGGACCAGAACGTCATGATCTGGTCCAAGGCGATCCGGTCGAGTTCCGGCACCTGCCCCGTGCCGGCGAAAATGGACTTCATCTCGGAGGCGAAATACAGCCGGCCATCGCGTTCCGCATAGAACAAGGGGAGGATCCCCGGCCGGTCACGGATCAGCAGCAGGCGTTTTCTGGGAATATCCTGCAGGGCGATCGCGAACTGGCCGTTGAGGTGCTGCACGAAGTCGTCGCCATACTCCTCATACAGGTGGACGATTACCTCCGTATCGGTATGTGTGTAGAACTGATGACCTTTGGCTTCCAGGAGCTTCCGCAGTTCGATGTAGTTGAATATCTCGCCGTTGAAGACTACCCATACCGTCCGGTCTTCGTTGTGGATTGGTTGATGGCCGCTGTCAAGATCGATGATGCTCAACCGCGTATGCGCCAGTCCGAAGCCGTTTCCCCGCACCATCCCGTGATCATCGGGACCGCGGTGCTCAAGCATGGCGGCCATGCGCGAGAGTGCCTGCTCCGGGATCGGCGCGGCAGATGACAGGTTGACGATTCCGGCGATTCCGCACATGGCTTCAAGGACGATTTCGCGACGTGATGGCTCGACTCTGCGTCAGATGCACGGTTGTAAAGAAAGCAGTCCGAGGTCCGCCAGGACGTTCCTGGCCGGCCCGAACCTGAAATCCGCCAACAGTGCCTTCAGACGCGTCTCACAACGATCGAGATTGTTGTAGTGTCTGAATTTCGAGAACCAGGTCCCATCGAGTCTCGGCTGATCGACGTCGATCTCCCAGGGGTGCAGGTAGAAAATGAACGGGGCGCGATTGCGGTCATTGATCCACTTGAGTCCGCTTCTGGTCAGCCAGTACGGGAAGAGCCGGAAATATCCCCCTCCTCCAAGCGGCAGTTTCACTATCCGAAGATCAAGCGCCGTCACTGGGAATTCGATAAGTTCGGCGCCCTTCGGTGTGATCTCCTTGTGAGGCAACGGCTCCGCATCCGGGATTCCGTAGCGGTCATGGTGGATCGGAAAGATACTCGAATCGTACGCGAACCCACACTCGTGCAGGATGTCCAGCGCCCACAGCGACTTCCTCGTGATGGAGTAACTCGCCGCGCGGTAGCCCAGTACGACTGCTTGGGCCTGGTCCTCGAGCAATCGCTTGGAATCAAGCGTCTCACGTCGGAATTCAGCCGGATCCTGTTTGTATATCAGCCGATGGCTGTAGCCGTGGCAGGCGACCTCATGTCCCTGAGCGACGATCTCACGGACGATTTTCGGATGTCGCGCCGCTACCCAGCCGAGTACGAAGAACGTGGCCTTGACGCCGGCCTCGGAAAACAGCTCCAGGATTCGGTAGGTATTTCTCTCGACGCGGCTCTCGTGCCTGTCCCAGTCGGCATATTCGACCATATTCGAGAACGCCGACACCTGGTAGTAATCCTCCACGTCGACCGTCAGTGCGTTGGTTATCATTTTTGTCGGGCAATGTGCACGTTGGTGGCAGGTCTGACACCCAGGCCCTCAGGTCCATCGTCGGTCTCTGCCGGACGGGATTCGCCGTCGTTTCGAGTGGCGGTATCCGCATCCTCCTTGTTGCCCAGCAGTGCCTCCAGATGCTGCAGTTTCTCGTCAACATTGCCCATCCGGGCGGACATGTCGCCCAGCAGACGCAGCACGAGCGAGAACAACTGCGCCCACTGATCGCTGCCTGCGGTGAAAGACGGCGCCGCGCTCTCGCCGTGCTGATTCAGCGCAGCGGCAATCGCATCGGCTTCCGACCGCGCGCCGCGAGATTGTGCCGCTCGGGGCGGTCTGGGCGCCACGGGTTGCCACTGCAACTCGCTGATCGCTTCCTTCATCACCGTTTCATCGACACGGTTCACCGAATCCGCGAAGGCACAGATAAGAGCGGTATCGCACAATATGTTTATCTTGCGCGGGATGCCGCCAGTATATTTATACACCAACGGCAGCACGTCCTTGCCGAAGATATCGCCATCGGCGCATCCGGCCACTTTCAGCCGATGAACGATGTATTCCCAGGTTTCATCCTGAGACAACGCGCCGACATGGAAGCGCAGGCGTATACGCTGCACCAGTTGCTCCATGTCCGGGCGGCTCAGAGTGTCGTTGAGCTCCGGCTGACCTACCAGGATGATGTTGAGAATCTTCTCCTTTTCCGACTCCAGTCCGGAGAGCATGCGTATCTCCTCCAGAACCTTCGGGCTGAGATTCTGTGCCTCATCCACGATCAGAACGACATGCTTGCCCTGCGAGTAGCTGTCGAGAAGATACGTATTCAGCAGCGACAGTAACTCAACCTTGCCATGATCCTTCAGATGTCCAGACTCGAAGCCGAGTTCGATCAGCATCGCCTGGAGGAATTCCACCTCATTGAGCTGCGTCTGAAAGATACGGATCAGCTTGACGTCACCCTCGACCTCCGACAGCAGCTTATGAATCAACGTCGTCTTGCCTGCACCGATTTCTCCGGTGATGACCACGAAGCCGTCCCGCTTCCACACGGTGTAGTCCATGTACGCTTTGGCGCGCATGTGCCCACCGCTCAGATAGAGAAAGTGCGAGTCGGGAGTGAGCTGAAAGGGCTGCTCAGTGAGGCCGAAGAAATTCAGGTACATCACATTCTCTCCGGATCAGCGGAAGGCACGCGGATTCGTCGTGCCGTAATAGATCAGAAAAATGACGCGGTTTTCGTCATAGTCACCGCCTGCCAGGGTGCTGTTCCGGGTGTTGAAAGTGTAATCCAATCTCGCAGTGAGATGCCGGCCAAGCCGACGTTCCACACCTAGACTGTATTCTGCCTCCTTATCCAGTTGGGTCGTCTCCACATAGTCTTCGCGCCGCAACAAGGCGTGTCCGTTCAGATAAGTTGCCGGCGCAATGGCGCGGTGTATGAGAAAGCGCGCGGAATGTGTTTCCCGGTCTCTCGGGATGGTTTCATAGTCCTCGTCACGCAGCAACAGATGAATCTCCCAGTTCCGTTCCGAACTCCCTCTACGGTAGCGACCCTCGATTCGTCTATCGAAGAAGATATCGCCGGTAACTTGCTCATTGCTGCGGTCCAGTTCGAAGGGGCTAGCACCCGCCATGAGAAGATCGGTCCCGGAATCGGTATATTGGCTCGATGCCTCAATGTGAAATTGTGTATTCACGCCGACCTGCCGCATCAGCGCAAGGCGCCCCAGAAAACCGTCGAGATTTTCCTCGTTGTCACGGTCGACGCGGGTGATGCCGATGTCTGCTGTCAGGGTTGAGCGCCCACGGCTTGTGTCGGCACGAACGAAGTAATCCGTCCGTGTGAAGTCGCTATTGATCGCTTCGGAGAAATCGGTGTCTTCAAAGGCGACATTTGCCGATAGATCGAATGTGGGGCGCAATGCGCGGACCCACCCGACAGTTGCCATATTCCTGCTGCTGTCGATATCGCTGTCCTCGAAATAATACTCCGCACGCCGCGCACTCGCTTCCAGGGTCGTGGCTGGCGCCAGCCTGAAGAAAACATCAGGGCCAGTAGCGAAGGCATTGGTGTTTATTCGGTTGTCGGGTGTCTCCGGAGCCGTGGTATCGCGAGCCGTCTGGGTGAAATAATCCTCCAGGCGCCAATGAAACACGCCAGGCATAGGCCGCCATTCCAGGTCTGTCCGCAATGAACCGAGAGTCTCATTCGAGAAGACGTTATTTACATAATTGGCATAATCGAGCAACGCTCGTATGTCACCTTCGAATGCCGTTGAACTGTGTTCCAGCGAATATGCCAGAAGCAGTGAGAGCCCCACCTCTTCTTCTTCGTTGTTCTCGGTAAGGGTGATGTTGTCGCTGTATTCCGCTTCCGTACCGATTGCGTAGTCGCTTCTGAGCGCATACGAAGCGGGGGTATGTGCAATCCATGCTGCGACGATCAGCAGGTATCTTGATAGGCCCCGCATCAATGAGAACTCCGGTCTTATTTCGTTTCGGCTGCCGTGGTCGCGCATGATCACCACCACATACGTGGCATCGCCGGTTTGTTGTTGAAGATCATACCGAGAAATTTCTCTTTACCGATCGCTTTTGCCGATTGGACGATGTGCGTCGTTGTCGCCTTTCCGAAGGGAACGACGAGCAGGACGTGATCACAGACGTCTGCCAGTATGCGTGCATCCGCGGCATGCGGTATCGGTGGGGCGTCCACAATGATGTAGCGTTCAGGGTAACGGCGTTCAAGCTCCTCCATGAGTTGTCTGAGCCTGACTGAGGTGAAAAACTCCCTCACCTCTTCCATATCGTTGCCGGCGGGAATGATTCTCAGCCGTGCGATGCCGGTCCTGTGGATGATGTTCTCGGCGCTGATGTCGGGATTCTTAAGGAATTCGCGTAAGCCCGGCCGGCTGTCTCCAAGCGCCAGCCGGCTCGCTCGGGGGTCCTTTAGGTTGCAGTCGACGATGAGTGCTGTTTTGCCCTCATCCAAGGCGATGGCGGCTGCCAGATTCCTGGCGACAAAGGTGCTGCCCGCGCGATGGGAGGTGGACGTCACCATCAGGATCCGTTTCCCTTCCTCCAGGCGCTGAAAAATCGAGGTTCGTAACTCGCGTAAGGCGTTCAGGACGCGGTTGTCGGGCATCGTTGCGCTGATGGTGCGCAATGCAAGGAGTTCGTTCTGGGAGCGGTATCCCTGCTCCTCCATGAGTGTGATTTCCGCAGCGCCGCCCGTCACTTCCGATGGCAAAGATATCCCCGCATTGGGCCTCAACGAGTGGCCGGATACAGCCGCAGGTGACGTCTTCTGAACGGGAGTGATCTCGCGTCCCGCCCGAATTTTATCAAGCGCTTCCTGTATTTTGCTCATCCTTCAACCCTGCCCGCCGATACGCTGCATGATGATTACGGCCATCGATATCATTCCCGCGAGCAAGAACAGCACCAATGCGAGCGAACTTATGGCCTCGCGCCTGGCTTCAACCGGTACAAGCATATGTGGCAACACGCCCAGGACCGGCAATCCGAGTTCCTCGGTGATACGTTCCTCGGAGCGAATGCGCGGGTCAAGCTTCCGCGTCACCACGACGACCCCGACGGAAAGCAACAGCCCGAGAATCGGGCCACCAATTGCGAAATGAATAAATTGAAGGCCGCTCGGTCTGTGCGGCATATACGGTGGTTCGTCTATGCGCATCGTCAAACCTTTCTGTGCCCGGTCGAGATTCATCGATACGCGCGCGGATTCGCGGCGACGGGTCAGGTCCGCATAGACTTCCTGATTTACTTCATAGTCGCGGGTCAACTCCGCAAGCCTGGCTTCGTAATCCTGCACACGCTTGCCCAGCGCCATCTGCTCGTCGAGCGCCCGCTTGGTGTTTTCGTGCCGGGAGGCCAGCGTTTCGATGAGCGTATTGGTCTGATAGAGTGTCCGCTGCAGCTCCTGATACACGGGATTCGCCAGAACGCGCTCGTCGATAGTCACGCCTGATCTTCCTTGTCCATTCACGCTCTGGCGGCTGGCCTCCCTGGTAATGGCTCCGCGCAGGTCGGCGATCTGTGCCTTGAGATGAACGATGTCTGGATAGGTTTCATGGTAGCTGAGACGCAACGTATCCAGCTGCGACTGCAATTCCGCGATACGGGTTTTGTACTGTTCCGCCTGGGAGAAGTTCGTGGCCATTTCCGCCTCTCCGGAGAGCTGCTTCACCAGTGAGGCACGCCGGATACGGGCCTCGTTCAGCTCTTGTGATATCTGATCGAGCTGGGTCGCCAGCGCGGCATTCCTCTGGCCAATTTCGCTGACAATACCTGGCCTTGCCTCCTCGTTCTCCGCTCTGAAACGCTTCAGCTCCTCTTCCGACTGGAGAAGTTTTTCCTTGTATGCCTGAGCTTGGTTGTCGATGAACTCGAAAGCTGCTTCGCTTTCGCGTGCCTTGTCAGCAAGGCTTTCAGCGATGAAGAAATCTGCCAACTGCTTCGTTATTGCGTAGGCAAGCTCGGGGTCACTGTCTTTGTATTCGATGGTGATGAGGTTGGGGCGCCCCGTTACGGAAGTGCGCTGCCGGATGCCTTCCATCATGCGTTCCAGCTCGACAGGGTTCTTGGTATTGGTGTCCAGCTCGGTTTCAGCCAGAACCTTCAGGAGGAGTTTTCGGCCATAGATGATTTCACGGGCGATTCTGGATCTGTCGATGACCTCGGTCTGCACTGCCGCGCCCTGCATCAAAGGCCCCATGATGTTCTGTTCTTCCACATAAATGGATGTCGAAGAAGTATAAATTTTGGGCCAGTTTATACCGATATACAGAGCTGCCCATGTCAGCAGCACGAAACTGATGGCCACGAAAAACCGATGGCGCACAGTTTCGACCAGTACAAAACGTACCAAGCTCTCAAATGGGGTTGCCATATCTATACCCGCATCAACTGCAGCAACTGAACGTCAGAAAAGCCGCTCGGGGACCGTGATAATGTCGCCTGGCTGCAGTTCATAGTTGGTCGCCAATTTGCCTTCCTGCAAAATCCCTCCAAGGTCGATCGGATAGACTTTCGTTTCATTTCCGATTTTTCTATAAAGCTTGGCGCGGTTGGGCGCTGCGAATTCATTGATGCCGCCTGCCTGCAGCACTGCGTCGAGAACCGTCATGCCTTGACGATGGGCAATGGATGTAGGTGTCTGCACTGCACCAGTGACTCGTATACGGGATATGTATTCATGCGTACGGAGCTCGGTAACGATGACCGTGACGTTCGGATCGCGCACATAATGGGATAGGCGCTTCCGCACTTCCTCGGCAACAACGGATGGCGTCCTACCACCGGCCTGCACGTCCCCGATCAGGGGCAGGGAGATCATGCCATCCGGCCGCACGGGCATGCTCATCGACAATTCCGGATTGCGCCAGACGTTGACCTGCACTTGGTCATCGACACCGATGAAGTATTCCTGCGCCTGGCCGCTCTCGCGCTCCAACTGCGCAGCATCGGGTGGGAGGGGAGACGATGACATCGTGCCGCATCCCGGCAGCGCCCCGAAAATCAGTATCAGCGTCAGCCAAAAGCCATGAATACGCATATCTTCCCCCTGGAGTATGGCTGGGTTTCAGTATGGACTATCCGGGGCCCTTCCCTGGACAGACGATTCTCTGCCTCAATCGTTGCCCCCTTCCCCGCTCAGAGCCACGTGCTTGAGTTTATCTTGGGAGTACTCAGCAAGCACTAGATATTATTTATATTATTTGGGAAGCGGCCGCGTCGATCCGGGCCCGCCGTCGGTGCGGACCGGTTGGCGCACTATCAATGAGCACCTTTCCGCAACAGCACGACCTCGGCGGTCTGGAACAGGATCAGCAAGTCCAGAAAAATGCTGTAATTTTTGACATAGTAGAGGTCATACTGGAGCTTTTTGACGGCATCGTCTGCGCTCGCGCCGTAGGGATAGCGGATCTGGGCCCAGCCGGTCAGGCCTGGTTTTACGCGGTGACGCTCGCTGTAGTACGGGATACTGTTGCGCAGTTCACGGGTGAATTCCGGGCGCTCGGGCCGGGGGCCGACAAAACTCATTTCACCTTTCAGGACGTTGTAGAGCTGAGGCAGTTCATCCAGGCGGCTGCGGCGAAGAAAGGAGCCGACCGCTGTGATCCGCGTGTCGTTGGCGCTGGCCCAACGCGGGCCATCCGACTCTGCGTCTACCCGCATGCTTCGGAATTTGATGATCTGAAACAAGTTTCCGTTTTCGCCGACACGCGTCTGGCGATAGAAGATCGGTCCGCGCCCCCCGCTCTCGAGAAACACCGCCAGGCCAGCCAGCAACATGAGTGGCAAGGCAAACGGCAGCATGAGCAGCACGACGCTCATGTCGAAAACCCGCTTGCTTACCTTGCGCAATGCATTCAGGCGGAACCCGTCGGAGAGAAAGAGCCAGCTCGGCTGCAGAATATCGAGGCGCACTTTCCCCGTTTCCCGCTCGAAGAACGTGAGCAGGTCGACGACGCTGATGCCGCTCATCTTGCAGTCCAGGATATCGCGTACCGGAAGTGCCTTGCGGCGGTCATCGACAGCGAGGACGATCTGATCGACGTCCGCTTTGCTGATCAAATCGACCAGGGGACGCTCTCCAGGCACAATATCGCCCTTGTCGGGTGTGCCCGTCTCAGTGCTCAGGTGCACGAAACCGACAATATTCAGCCCGTTCAGTTCGCCGTCTTCCGACGCCCTACGGACCAGGTTTGCCCGTGAACCGGTGCCAAGCACCAGTACGCGGGTCTTGAAGCGCTCCTGATCGGCCAATCGGTCGAAGGCGAATCGGGTGGCCACGATCAGAACAAAGCTCAGAATCACGGCCAGTGCCAAAGCCCCGCGACCGAGAAAGAACATCGGGGCGAAGTAATACAGGAAGGCCAGAGGCAGCATACCCAGCACGAGCGCGCTTGCCACGCGCACCACCATACCGACGAAACTCTGATTGGAGCCGCGCCTGTAGGCCCCCATTGCAATCAGTGAACTCAGCATCACGACGGAAAACAGGAATGCCTTCGGCGCCAGCGGGCCTACGTAGGTCTTGCCCCCCGTCGCCAGGAAACGCAGTTCGACACCGCCGTAGAACGCCAGCATGAACATGACCAGTTCCAGGAGGCCGAGTATCACGAAACCCGTCGGGATGTGATGCTGGAAGAACTGCGTCGTGTGACTCAAAAGACGCGACGAATGGACCATGGTCGGCTCTTCGTCGTTTATATGTCCTACATTATTGAGTTTATTCATTATTTTTCGATTCCGGTGTAACTTGTCCATCCGATGACCGGTCAAGGGTTATGTGAACGCAATCTAATACCTTTGGCGGCGAAATTGATATGGCGGGGATCAGCAATTCGCTGTAAGCATCGGCTTACAATCAAATACTTCAAAAACAGTATGTTAGGACAGCAGGTGGAGCGCCTCCCGGTTGCTCTCCCGAATATGGGCTACAGCCGCTGAGAACTGCTCCCGCTCGGCTGCCGATAGGTCGAATTCAAGGACTTCTCTCAGGCCGCCCTGACCAAGGACTGCTGGAACGCCCACAATGACATCCTCCGTACCATACTCACCGTTAAGATAGACCGAACAAGGAATGGGTACATCCTCGTTGCTGACAACCGCCTTCACCATCCTGCAGATAGCCACCCCGGGAGCGAAATAGGCGCTGCCTTCCTGCAAGTAAGTCAGTATTTCCGTCCCGGCACTGCGCGTCTGCGCGTATATCTGCTCGAGTCGTGCTATCGACATTCGTTCGGCCAAGGGCATCCCACTCACCCGCGTCTGGCTGACCACCGGAACCAGATGGTCCCCATGATCACCGATCACCCAGGAGGTCACCTCCTCGATTGGGACGGCGAGCTCGCGGGCTATGAAGTATGTGAATCGCGCATTATCCAGCAATCCCGCCATACCGATTATCCGCTCGGGGGGCAAGCCGCTCGCCTTGTAGGCGAGATAAGCCATCGTATTGATCGGATTGGTTACGATGATGATTGTGGCGTCCGGGGACCACTCCAGTGCCTCACGCACGACGGCCGTCACCACCCTGCCATTTGCCGTGAGCAGATCGTGGCGAGTCATACCCGGGCGGCGGGCCAGCCCTGCCGTAACCACCACCACGTCTGAGCTCGCGCTTTGCGCCAGACTTTCGGTCCCCAGAATCTGCGTGTTCCCGCCGGCAATCACCAGAGACTGGCCGATATCCAGTGACTTCCCTCGCGCGAGCCCCGGCTTCGTATCTACTAATACGACGTCACCAAGGCCGCTGGTTGCCGCTAGGAAGGCGGTCTGGCCACCGACTTGGCCTGCACCGATCAGAGAAATTTTCATCATCCACCGCGTTCGTAAAGGGCGTCGTCTTCACGTGCCTCATCCACCGTTACCGTCACACCCATGCGTCATCCGATACCATCATGAGCCGCTTTTGCCTCTAGCATCATCAGTCGAAATTGCAGCATCCTCAAGATGTCGTTTCTAGCGATATGGGCAGTCTTTGGCTCTCGGATATGCCGCCTGGGACATCTCCTGCGCAGTTCTCCATCCAGGGATTGCAGGATCACCCGAGACCATGTATTCTCCGCGTTGACAGGGATCGTTGGTTGCGCAAGACAGGAGGTCACGCGCGTTTTCTGCAGACCAGTTCGACAAGCAGTCTCGAGGTTTGCAGAATGCTGCGACCGCATCCCGTAAGACCCCGCACGCAGGAGCGCGTGCGGGGTCTTGTCACCTTACTCGTCGGTTTTCACCATCCTTCAAGTCCCCGTCTCGCCGTACTCGTGATGTCGTGGCCGTGACTCTTCCGTAGCCGGCAAGTAGGACGTAACTTTAGTCTCGAACGCTACAGCTCATTAGGGTACGGGCCTTGCCTACGCTCAACGTCGCCGTAATCGTTGTCAACTATAATTCGGGCGACCTGCTGGCCAGGTGTCTAAGCGCGATAGCAGCACAGACGACTGCACCGAAACGTGTTCTCGTTATAGACAACGGGAGTTCTGACGGCGCTGTGGCTGCGTGCGAACAGAAGTTCCCTGCCGTCGAATTTCACCGCATGAACTCCAACCTTGGCTTCGCCAAAGCCAACAATATCGCTGCCGAGCTCGCTACGGGATGTGATTGGCTGGCGCTCGTGAACCCCGATGCCTTCGCCGCGCCCACATGGCTAGAGGAATTCAGGAAAGGGGCTGAGGTCCATAGTTCCTATCGAATGTTCGCGTGCTGCATGATATCTGACTCGAATCGCCAACTGGCCGATGGCGCTGGCGACCTCTACCGTACGGATGGGATTGCGTGGGCTCGCCATCAAGGAATGCCTCTCGCCAGTCTGGAGAACACCGAAGTCGAAGTCTTTGCACCGTCGGGGGGCGCTGCCTTTTATCACAGAGATACGTTCCTCGCATCTGGAGGGTTCGATGAAAGATACTTCTGTTATTACGAAGACGTCGATCTTGGATTCAGGCTGAGATTGCTAGGCCATCGATGCCTGTATCTTCCCAAGGCCATCGTATTCCACCTCGGTTCCGCGATTACTGGGCGGTCGAGCGATTTCACCGTCTACCACGCGAACCGCAATATAGTCTGGACGTATGTTAAGAATATGCCTGCCCCGTATTTCTGGTATTACCTACCGTCGCATGTCTTCGCCAACCTGGTAATGCTATTGCTATTCGCGGCCAAAGGCCGGCTGCGGGTGATCGCAAAAGCGAAGTGGCATGCTGTCCTTGGTCTGCGTAGCATGGTAACCAGCCGGAAAGATATTCAGAAAAACAGGAGCGTGAGTCCGGGAGATGTGCTGAGATCGATGAGTCGCGACGGTGGAGTCCGCTCAGTATTTAGGAAAACCAGGCGGCTGCTGCTTTCAGTCCTCCGCGGCCACTGAGATGGCCGTGCGGATATTTTTTGAGTAATGGTGCGGCAGGTGTGCGGATGCCACCTGAGCTCGCGCGGATTTGCCGAGTCTTTGTCTCAGATCCGGGTCGTCTATCAGTGACAAGGCACGTTTCATCGCAGGAATATCGCCTGGTGGAACCAAGATTCCCGTTTCCATGTTTCGAATGTAGTCCACAGTTCCAGCGGTCTCAGTTGCAATTACAGCCTTGCCCATGGCCATGGCCTGGAGTATCACGCTCTGACCGATCGATATCTTCCGATCCTGCAGGGGTACCACAACGGCACGGGCCCGCATGATCAGGTCATCCAGTTCAGTGGTCGATATATTTTCGAGAACGCGAATTTTCTCAATCCCGGCAAATTCCCGTACTGTGCCGTTGCCGCCTACGATAATGGCCTGGATACCGGTATTGCGGAGTGCGTCCGCCAGCGTCCCGTAGTCGCGAAAAGATCGCCCTGCCGCGATGATGTAATCATCCTCGGCTGGTAGTCCGCGCTCCAGGAATTCCGGTGTCGTATGAAATGGAACGAATACCAGTTTCTGGTATGGCCAGCGGAAGACCTCACGATAATATTCGAGTTCCGGCTTGGATGATACTACGACACGGTAGACCGACGAAAATATGAACCGCATGAGGGCGTATTTCAGCCTCGAAGACCAGTTTTCCTGCTGTTCACGCATGATGAATTGCAGGATGACATGTTTTGGTTTCTTCCATCGGAATATGGATTGCCAGAAGGCGATGCAGAATCCAACAAGGTCGCATTCGAAAGTGAAAATGTAATCGTAGTTCCTTCGCCACGAGATGAGTCGACGAAGTACCAGGAGCATTACCCGCGGCAGGTCGAGAGTGCTGATATCCTGGGAACGCTTCCCCTTGAACACCAATCTCTCATATTCAAGTGAACATAGTTCCTTATCAGATCCCAGATGTCGCCACCACCACGGCTTATCATGGGGTGTGCCCAGGGTGACGACAAGAGCCCGCTCACTGCCGCTCTTTGCAGTGCGTACTCGCAATTGGCCTGCCTGCACGACGTGGGTGTCTGCGCTCATAGTGGATACATCTGGCTCGTCAACTACAGGCTCTTTCGGTGAAATTCAGAGGTGTGTGCGCCGTCTCCTCTCTGCGACAACCGGCTGTGCGACGCGCACCCCTTCCCTCTCCTGTCATAACTCTTGCATTATTTCACCGGTTCGGTGGGGTAAGCTTGGAAATATCCTGCGCCCACCGCCAAGCCGGATTGAAGAATGATATTTTAAAAGGTCGCCAAAGTGCCACTAAAAAATTTTAGAAAGTTTTTTCGTTCCGTCTCGTCAGTCGATGGCTCTGTTAGGACCAATGTTATCCGTTCTGGGATATGGGTCGGGGCTGCGGAGATCGTCATGGCGGTGCTCAGTGTCGGCCGTTCCGTAGCCTTGGCGCGCCTTCTGACACCTGAAATGTTCGGCCTCATGGGATTATGCTCCATCGTAATCAGGGCTATCGAAACGTTCACCCGCCCCGGAATCGGTCAGGCGTTGATTCAGAGGCAAGCATCCTTCGAGGAGGCTCGAGACACGGCATTCACCCTGCTGCTGGCGCGCGGAATCATGCTGGGTATGTTTTTGGCTGCGGCCGCGCCACTAATCGCGTGGTTCTATGAGGCGGCCGAGCTAGAAACAATGTTGCAGGTACTGTCCGCGATATTTCTGATCGGTGGATTTGTAAATATAAATACGATAGCGAAACAGAAAAATCTCGATTTTAGGTCAATCACCTATCTCGATCAGGTTACGGCGCTTCTCGGCACCATTGTGACAGTGTCAGTCGCATTCTGGTTACGCAACGTATGGGCGCTCGTAATCGGTCAGCTGGTTACCGCGGCGACCTATACTCTGCTCTCATATTACTTCGTATCGGGGAAGCCCAGGCTGACGATCAACTGGAAAATCGCCAGAGAACTCCTCTCCTATGGGAAGTTTATTACGGCGTCGTCCATTGTGTTGTTTATTGCTACTGAATTAGATACCGCTGTGATCGGCAAATTACTGGGAACTGAGCAGCTTGGCTATTATGTATTGGCGTTCACTATCGCGAATTTGGTGACGACAAACATCTCAAAGGTCGTGTCCAAAGTTATGATGCCGGCTTATAGCAAGCTGCAATCGGACGGGCCTGCCTTGCGGAGAGCCTATCTCCGCACATTATCGTTTGTGATGTTGATGGTTCTCCCTGCGGCGATCGGGACGGTGGTCATTGCGTCTCCTCTGGTCCGTGTGATCTATGGAGAAATATGGGAGCAAGCCATCGTTCCGCTTCAGGTGCTCGCGATCTTTGGGCTGGTTCGCGCGCTCGCGAGCTTCAACGGCTATCTGTTCGAGGGCATCGGAAGGCCAGATGTCGCTTTGCGCCTTGCCCTCCTGAGATTGGCTGTCATCGCACCCCTAATCATCCCCATGATAAATGCCTATGGTCTGCGAGGGGCGGCGGTGACTGTAACCATTGGCATCGCCGTTCAGTGGGGTGTGGGGCTGGCGCATCTTTCCCGCATTGTACATATCGGTTTGACGGATCTTTTTGTGGTCATGGTCAAGCCATTGTGGAAGTCAGGACTGATGGGTGTGGGAGTCTACGCATTGACAATCAGTATCGATCAGATGAGTGTCGGCAGTGTCGCGGCGGCGATAATTGCCGGTATCTCGATATATGGGGTACTCAATATCCAAGAAATCAAACAATTCGTTCGATGAACCGGAACTCGTAAGCGACCCGGTGACGGTTCACGCTCGTCTAAGCTTGTCGTGGCTTATCAATAATATTGTGTTTAATCAGTCACATAAGTAGATACAGCTTGCGGGAGGCGGCTAGGCTAGAGTGAGCGAGGGTCCCTTCGTTGTGCGTGGGCGGCATACGGGCGCCACGGTCAACTTCCCCTGCCCCCGCGAGTCGTCCGGGCGGTATTATATTGGGCGGTACCTCGACATTTCGATTAATTGTGAACTGCAACATGGAGGCCGTAGGGTCATTAGCCGAAGATGTTGCTATGTTGTCTCCTTGAGATTGCATGGAAGGCAGGTGCTCTGTAACAGCGGTGATCATCGGGCCGGTGTAGGAAATGACGGGCGAGCATCCCGCGGGCACGCAAGTACCAACGGATGCAAACATTATATTATTGCATTGAGATAGTCACTTCAGGGGTTTGAGATATGACTCGAATTAGTCTTGGCATTCTGCTTCTATCGATAGCCGTGTCGGCACATGCCAAGACACTGTATGTCGATACCGCCAGGGGGAATGATTCCGTTACGTACGAGCAAAACAGCGAGCAGACTCCTTGGCAGACGATCGGTCGTGCCGCCTGGGGTAACGCGTCGCGTGGCGCTCCGAATCAGAACCAAGCTGCACGCGCAGGTGACACGGTGGTAGTCCGGGCCGGCACCTACTATACCTCTGGCATCGGCTCGCGGTATGAGCCAGTTTATAACCCAGTAAATTCCGGGACGAGTGCCGCGCCGATTGTTTTTGAGGCTGATGGGGCCGTAAGGCTTTCCTACACTAATGGATCCGGAGCAATGATCGGCACTTACCGCCGAGATTACATCAGCTGGAAAGGTTTCTATATAAATGAAGCAACTGCACCTTCAGTGCCGGATACCGGCAGTATCGTTCTATGGAGTACCACGGGCTCATCGATCGAAAATTGTGAAATTGACGGAAACGGCTCCGACGGACGCCAGGACAACCATAATGGTATCAGGCTCGAACACGCCAACAATGTAACCATCAGAAACAATCGTATTTACAATGTCCTTTACGGCAATGGGTCAACGCATCATAACGGTGCTGGCATCATGGCCTACTTCAGCGCAGGCGCCTTGATCGAGCATAACGAAATATATGGCTCAGGGTCCGGCATATTCGTGAAAGGCGGCGACAACAGGGATTTCACCGTCCGTTACAACCTGGTGAGGAACAACAGCAAGGGCATCTTGTTCATGTACACGAATGCTCAGGGGCGGCATCTCGTTTACCAGAACATCTCGAAGGACAACAACGCTGGTATATCCATCGAGCTCGGTTCCAAGAATGTCAACGTCGTCAACAACACTCTGGTTGGGAATCGGGATGGCGTGCGCTTCGGGACCTATGCGGACACGATGTCCAACATCGCGGTCCGCAACAATATCGTGATGACCGCCAACGAAGCGGTCAGCGGTGGCGAGGCGCAGACGGCGGCCCCGTTTTCCCTCGATCACAATATGTACTATGACAATGCGGGCGGCTGGAGTATTGCCGGTGTGGCATATGGGTCGATGTCGGCCTGGAGAGCGGCGCTGGGCGGCACTCAAGCGGGCGATGATTACTTCAGCATCACGAGCAATCCGCTCTTCCAGGATGTGAACGCGGGTAATTACCGGCTTCGTTCCGATTCGGCTGCGCTGCGGGCGGGTATCGACGTGCTCGACCTCAACCGAAACGGCAGCACTTCGGACCCACTACCCCTGGGAGCCTACATCACGGGTAACGAAGCGATTGGCCTGCTGGTCGGTGGAGCGGCAATATCCCCGCCTAGCCCGCCGACCGATCTCGAGGTTATTCCGTAGACGTAGGGGTGAGTTGCAACCTCGGTAGTTCCTGAACATGCCTTGACTTTGCGCCCTCGCATCGTAACCGGATGCGGGGGCGCAACTTTTGCAACAAGCCCTACCCTGACCTGTAGGCCCTGTCATTCCAGTATCGAGGCATACACTTCCTCCGTCTTGCGGATGTTTGTCTGAATGTTGAATTCAGACAGTAGACGCGCTCGTCCCTTAATCCCCATCTCTGCTGCCACATCTGGTGATAACAAAAATTGCTTGGCAGCTTCTGCAAGCGCCGCAGGGTTGCCCGGTTGAAACGTCAAACCTGTGCTGCCTTCTTCGATAATTTCGGTGACTGCACCGCCCCGTGCGCCGATCACAGGCTTACTCATCGCCATGGCCTCGATCAGAACGCGCCCGAAGGGTTCGGGTTCGACGGAGGTGTGGATAACGATCTCCATGGTGTTTATGTAATCCGCGACGTTCCGCGTATATCCGGTAAAGCGGATGTTCTCTTGTACCCCCAGTTCTCCGGCGAGTGCGAGCAGGTGATCATGATAGGCTTGGTCGGCCGGTGCCGTATCCCCTACAAACAGGCAGACCACGTCCGGGATATCTCGCAGAATCAGGGGTAAGGCTCTGATCATCGTCTCCTGCCCCTTCCAAAATTTGATGTTGCCTATCACCCCGACGACTCTGGTGCCGGGACCTATGCCTTGGCGTTGGAGAATATCGGCGGCTTCGGTGTTGACCGAGACAACGCGCGGGTCGATCCCGTTGTAGATGGTCACGAGGTTCCCTGCATCGATCGAGTGATCCTTCAGATTGTCGCGCACCGCGTTGGATATGCACACGATCGCTTTCAGGCGCCTTCCAAGCGCCCGTGCAAGCAGCGGGTAATGTCTATTGATGCCGCGCTCGTGCGTTATGCAGGGCACCCCGGTCAGCATCGCTGCCAGCATCCAGTCATTGTTCCGCACGATCGAGTTGTTCAGATGCACGATATCGATGTTCAACTCGCGCAGAAGACGTGCGTAGTAAAAGGCGCGCCCCACGAAGCCTTTCGAAAAATTTACGGCCTTCTGCAAAACATCACGGCAAGGCCGTACTAGCCAGGCCACACCGGGCGGCACATGCCCTATCTGATAAATCACCGGTTTGTATGCCGGAATGATTAGGGTACGTATGCCTGCCGCATGGTATTGCGGCAACAGGGTGTGTTCATCATGGAATACGACGATGGGACTGTATTTCGTTTTGTCCAAGCCGGAGACGAGGTAAAGCAAGCTGAAAAATGATCCGCCCACGGTACCATCGGTATTGCCTTCGCAGTAGAGCACATTGAAACGTTTGTCGTGGTTCGTCATTGCCATGACTGTTTTCTTTATGTATTAAAGTCAAGCAGGACGCGCGATGTGTCGGGAGTCTTGTCGAGGGCCCTATGCCCTATCTGAAGGACGGACGGAGAATATCCGCTGCAATACTCTGCCCCATCGCCGCCCCGATCCCCCGCGCGAACCGCTGCAGGAAATCCGGCCGCGGCGTGAAGTCGACGATCTCCGCGGCGCCGATCAGTTCGCGGGCGACGTAGCTGGCGCTGCCGATGCCGTCCACCAGGCCGAGTTCGACGCTCTGCTCGCCGGTCCAGACCAGTCCGGAAAACAGCTTGTCGTCCAGCCTGAGGCGGTCGCCGCGGCCGGTCTTCACCGTGTTGATGAACTGTTCGTGGATGCTGTTCAGCAGTGTCTGGATGTGGGCGACGTCGTCCGGGTTCTCGGGCAGGAAGGGATCCAGGAAGCCCTTGTGGTCGCCGGCCGTGAGCAGCCGCCGTTCAACGCCGAGCTTGTCCAGGGCCTCGACGAAGCCGAAGCTGTCCATGCGCACGCCGATCGAGCCGACGATGCTGGCCTTGTCGGCATAGATCTGGTCGGCGCCGACCGCGATGTAGTAGCCGCCTGAGGCGCAGACGTCGGTGACCACGGCATAGAGCGGAATGTCAGGATGGGCTGCGCGCAGCCGCCGCATCTCGTCGTTGATGTAGCCGGCCTGCACGGGACTGCCGCCGGGGCTGTTGATGCGCACGATCACGCCCGCCGTCTTCTTGTCCTCGAAGGCTTTGCGCAGCCCGGCGACCACCTGGTCGGCGCTGGCATCGGCATCGGCCGCGATGATGCCGCTGACCTCCACCAGGGCGGTGTGCTTGGCGGCTGCCACATGGGGCGTCTCCCAGCCCGAAGGACGGTATAGGAACAGCAGCCCGAAGAGATATAAGAAGGCGAGCACCTTGAACAGGATGCTCCAGCGGCGGGCGCGGCGCTGCTCGTTGAGCGACGCGAAGGCGAGCCGGTTGAGCAACTCGCGCTCCCAGCCGGCATCTTTGCCGTCCGCCCCGCTTCCAGCCGTCGGCGCCTTCGCATCGCCGTAGCTTGCCTTGTCCGAGGTCCAGTCGTCGCTCATCGTGGGCCTTCTCCCGTTGGATGTCGGCGGGGCCGCGCGAAATGCGGCACCCCGCTATCAATCGACCGATCTTCTTACGCCTGCGCGCCTGGCGCAACAGGCGATGGTGATACTTCACGAACCTCCGCGAGCCAGTCGCCCAGTTCCGTGATGCGGTCCAGGCAGGTCAGCGGCGCGTGCCGCTGCAGGCGCTCCACCTCATGGACGCCGTAGGACACCGCGACGGGATGCGCGCCGGCGTTGCGGGCCATCTCCATGTCGTATTCGGTATCCCCGATCATCAGCGTCTGTCCGGGGTCGGCACCGACCTGGTGCATGATCTGGTTCAGCATCAGGGGGTGCGGCTTGGAGCGCGTCTCGTCTGAACAGCGGGTCACGTCGAAGAGCTTGCCCAGCCCCGTTTCGCCGAGCACCTTGTCGAGGCCCCGGCGGCCCTTGCCGGTGGCGACGGCGAGCTGGAATCCCTCGTCCTTGAGCAGGTACAGGGTCTCCTCCACGCCCGGAAACAGCGGCGAGCGCCTAGCCCCGCCGAGCCAGTGGGCGCGATAGCGGTCGGCGAGTGCGGTAATCAGGTCGGCGCCGGAACCGGGATAGAGGACCGCGACGGCCTCCTGCAGCCCCAGGCCGATGATATTCTTCACCGCCTCCGTCCCGCGCGGTTCCAGGCCCAGGTCGGCGATGGCGGCCTGCATGCAGGCGACGATCTGCACCTCGGAGTCCATCAGGGTTCCGTCCCAATCGAATACCACCAATCTAATGTCGTACATTGTCGGTCCACGTCAACTTGAGGAAAAAATTGCCACGGCATCCGCGGCTACACGGCGCCCGCTTCGGCCAGGCGGTCCAGCACCACGCGCAGCTCGTCGGGCAGCGGTGCGCTCACGTGCACTTCGCGTCCGCTCTCGGGATCAGCGAAACCCAGGCTGTGTGCATGCAGGAACAGGCGCCGCAGGCCCAGGTCGCGCATGCGCCGGTTGAACTCCGCGTCGCCGTACTTCTCGTCACCGGCCAGCGGATGGCCGATATGGGCACCGTGCACCCGGATCTGATGGGTGCGGCCGGTGCCCAGTTCAACCTCCACCAAGCTGGCCTCCCGATGGATCTCCAGCGGCCGGAAACGTGAATCGGCCGCCTTGCCCTCGGCATCCACGGTGACGATGCGTTCGCCACTGCGGAGTTGGTTCTTGAGCAGCGGTGCTTCGACCAGGGTCTCGCCGCGGCTCCAGCGGCCGCGCACCAGGGCGAGATAGCGCTTCTCGACCCCGCCGCCGCGCAGGAGTTCATGGAGCATGCGCAGCTCGCTGCGGCGCTTGGCGATCAGCAGGCAGCCGGAGGTCTCGCGGTCGAGCCGGTGCACCAGTTCCAGGAACCTGGCCTCGGGCCGGGCCGCGCGCAGCGCCTCGATCACACCGAAACTCAGTCCGCTGCCGCCATGGACCGCCATCCCCGCCGGTTTATCCACCACCAGCAGCCGTGCGTCCTCGTAGAGGATGCGCTCCTCGAGACGGCTGCCCGGGCCGCCGCTGGGCCCGGGGACCGGCTGACCGGTCCGCACCGGCGGGATACGGACCTGATCGCCGGCCTGCACCCGGTACTCCGGCTTGATGCGGCCCTTGTTCACGCGCACCTCACCGCGGCGCAGGATGCGGTAGATCAGGCTCCGCGGCACGCCCTTGAGGTGGCGCAGCAGAAAATTGTCGATGCGCTGACCGGCATCCTCCGCGTCCACGGCCAGGATGCGGACCCCGGGACCCGGGGGCGTAGCGATGTGGGCCTGTGCTGTCATGCGCGCATGATAGCAATATCCAGGCCGGTTCCGGCCCCGTCTCGACCGCCGGACATAAAAAAATCGCCTAACCGATTGTTGGCAAGAGGGATCGTTGATATATTGGCGCTCGCGTGAGCCACCCCGTGATCTGGACAGTACGGGGGGACCCCGGCCGGACAAGGGCCGGAACACGCCGGGTTTCCGCGTATTTCGTATGCCTGGATCCGGGATTTCCCAGCATCGCTGCGATCCCGCGATGACAGCAGCGCCCACGTTGACGGACCCGCCCCGGACTGATCCCGCCGCTTCGGCCGTGCTCACCCCGGGGTGGACGAGCCAGCGGGTCCGCCGGCCGACGAATGCGAATGTTGTTTGGCGACAGGCTAAATCCCTGACATGAATTCAAGCGCTCCCATGTTGATGTCCGACGCCCGCTACGGCGAACAGGTGGTTGTCCTGTTGGCCTGCGTCGGCCTGGGCCCGTTGTTGAGCGCGCTGCTGTCCACGGCGCGTAACTGGGCCCGGGCCGTTCGGCATACGGCCATCGGCAGGTCCGAGCGCCTGCGAGAATCGACTTATGAAAAGAATGCTTATCAATGCGACTCAACCCGAAGAGTTGCGCGTGGCCCTGGTAGATGGCCAAAAACTCTACGACCTGGATATCGAGATCCCTTCCCGGGAGCAGAAGAAGTCCAATATCTACAAGGGTAAGATCACCCGTGTAGAGCCCAGCCTGGAGGCCGCGTTCGTCGACTACGGTGCCGAACGTCATGGTTTCCTGCCTCTGAAAGAAGTTGCCCGCAGTTATTTCAGCGAGGAGGCGCGCGAGTCCGGCGGCCGCGCGAGCATCAGAGAGGCCCTGCGCGAAGGCCAGGAGATCGTCGTCCAGGTCGAGAAGGAGGAGCGTGGCACCAAAGGCGCGGCGCTCACCACCTTCATCAGCCTGGCCGGCCGCTATCTGGTGCTGATGCCCAACAATCCGCGTGCCGGCGGCGTGTCGCGGCGCATCGAGGGCGAGGACCGCAGCACCATCCGCGATGCCATGGCGGCCCTGAATATCCCCGAGGACATGGGCCTGATCGTGCGCACGGCCGGTGTCGGCCGCGCCATCGAGGAACTGCAGTGGGACCTGGACTACCTGCTGCAGCTCTGGTCATCCATCGAGGCCGCCTCCAAGGAGCGCTCCGGGCCGTTCCTGATCTACCAGGAAAGCAACGTCATCATCCGCGCCCTGCGCGACTACCTGCGCTCCGACATCGGCGAGATCCTGATCGACGATCCCGAGATCTTCGAGAAGGCCCGCGATTTCATGCAGCTGGTGATGCCGCACAACCTGAACAAGCTCAAGGTGTACAAGGACACCGTGCCGCTGTTCTCGCGCTTCCAGATCGAGAGCCAGATCGAATCGGCCTTCCAGCGCGAGGTCACCCTGCCCTCCGGCGGTGCCATCGTCATCGACCACACCGAGGCGATGATCTCCATCGACATCAATTCGGCGCGCGCCACCAAGGGCGGCGATATCGAGGAAACGGCGCTCAACACCAATCTGGAGGCGGCCGACGAGATCGCCCGCCAGCTGCGCATCCGCGACCTGGGCGGTCTGATCGTCATCGACTTCATTGACATGCAGCCCACCAAGCACCAGCGCGAGGTCGAGAACCGCCTGCGCGAGGCGCTCAAGATGGACCGCGCCCGCGTGCAGATCGGCCGCATCTCGCGCTTCGGTCTGCTGGAGATGTCGCGCCAGCGCCTGCGTCCGTCGCTGGGCGAGTCCAGTCAGATCGTCTGCCCGCGCTGCAAAGGCCAGGGCACGGTGCGCGGGGTGGAGTCGCTGGGGCTGTCGGTGCTGCGCATCATCGAAGAGAACGCCATGAAGGACAAGACCGGCCGCATCGTCGCGCGCCTGCCGGTCGAGGTCGCCACCTTCCTGTTGAACGAGAAACGGCACATCCTGCACGACGTCGAACAGCGCCAGCACGTGGATATCGTCCTGATCCCCGTGCCGCACATGCACACGCCCGAATACGAGATCCAACGCATCCGCGCCGACGAGCTGCCGGAGGAGCCGACGGCAAGCTACGCCCTGATGCCCGAAGCGGCCGAAGAGGAAGCGACGGCGGAATTCGGCAAGGCGGTCATCCGCAGCAGCGACGAACCGGCGGTCAAGTTCCTGGCCCCGCCGGCGCCGGTACCGATGCCCGTGCCAGCTGCACCGCTGCCGGCTGCAGCGCCGCCGGCAGCGGTCGCCGCCACGGCCGGTCAGGCCGGCTTCATCAAGCGTCTGTGGGGCAATCTCTTCGGCCGCCGCGAGGAAGAACCGGCCGCCGCCCCGATCGCAGCGCCGAAGGCCGCCGAGGAGCGTCCGCAGCGGCCGCGCCGCGACCGCCCCGAGCGTGGCGAGCGCGGTGAACGCCGTGAGCGTGCGCAGGGTGATGACCGCAGCCGCCGTGGCAACGGCAGTCGCCGCCGCCCCCAGGAGGGTCGCAGCCAAGAAGGCCGTAGTCAGGAGGGGCGCACCGAGGAGCCGCGGCGCGGTGGCGAGACCCGGCGCGACGAAGGGCGCCGCGAAGCACAGGCCCGGCGCGCCGAAGACCCGCGG
>CAYWKV010000007.1:47696-48171 GCA_964458835.1 uncultured Gammaproteobacteria bacterium
GGTCAGGGGGCGGCCGCCTCCCGGGCGATGCGCCGCCCGAGCTGCGCGCGGGCGTTGGCGGCGTATCTCCGGCACGCCTCGCGGTCCACCAGCTCGCCCGCCGCCACCCGATCCCAGAGGCCGGAGGCGCCGGGGGGCGGGGGCGAGACCCGGCGCGACTACGGGCGCCGCTAAGAACCGGCCCGGCGCGCCGAAGACCCGCGGCGCACGGCCGGGGAAGGCGTGCCGCAACGTCCGAAGGAGCCGGTCGAGGCGCGCGAGAAGGACCGGCCGGTGGCGGAAGACCAGCTGCAGGCCGTGGAAGGCACCGAGGCCCCGGCGGCCGAGGGCGGTGACCAGCAGCGCAGCAGCCGCAGCCGTCGTGGCCGCCGCGGTGGCCGCCGTCGTGGCGGCGCCCGCCGCGAAGGCGGCGAGCATGCGGTCGCCGAAAACGGCGGTGAGGGCGCACCGCCTGAGGGCAGCGGTCAGCCTGCCG
>CAYWKV010000008.1:0-45126 GCA_964458835.1 uncultured Gammaproteobacteria bacterium
GGGAGGGAATGCTACACCCTCGAAACCCTGCTGTACGCGTCGCGGTATCCGGTGTGCGATCAGCCGTCGATGCAGCCCTGCGGTTCCGGCAGACCGGCGATCCGCGAGCCCTGGCGCGAGGGGCCACGCGGAAACAGCACGTAGAGACGTTCCCGGCCGGCCTTCGCGAGGCCGTACTCCTCGCCGAGGTATTTCATCAGGATCTTCACCATGGGCGTGATGCCGTACTCGAAGTAGAACCAGCGCAGGTAATTCAACACTTCCCAGTGCTCCGCCGTGAGCTTCAGGCCTTCGCGTTCGGCCAGAACGCCGGCCAGCCGCTCGTTCCAGCGATGCGGTTCGAGCAGATTGCCCGAGGGCGTCAGGCGAATCGGCTGCCCCTCGAAATCGAGGGTCGGCACCGTAGGATTTCCGTTGCCGCGCAGGACGGTACTCCGCCCGTAGCTCTCCCGCTCCAGTTCGACATCCAGGTGCGGCACGGGCACGCCGGCGATGTGTGCGGCCTGGGTCAGTACCCCGCGTGGGAACAGCGTGTCCAGGATCCCGTCGTCGGCGAGGCCGGCCGCGCCCTGGGAGCGCAGCATGCGCTTCAGAAGCTTTCTGACCGGAGACAGATGGAATGCCTCGTAATAGCCGCGCATCGCCCGGATGACCTGCCAGTGCTCGTCGGTGAGCGTGATGCCCTCGTGGCGGGCGATGGCCTCCGCCACGGCCGGGGTCCACTCGTCCAGATTCTGCAGGCCGCCGTCGGGGCGCAGCGCGAGCTGCCGCGTCCCGGCTTCGATGGCGCGGCCGCCGGGGAATTCGACTACCGTCGGTGAGAGGTTTTGTGCCATGAGATTCACCCTTGTATCATCGCTGGCAGACGGTGGACCCGGACCGGTTCGCCTGCCGCAGTTGTATCGACCGTGACACCTCAGGGAATCCAGACACGGTCGTCCGTGGACATCCTTGCGTGCCCCTTCTTAGCGGTTCCGCAGACTGTCGGCTTGAGCCGCGGACGCCCGCCACGGACCCTTGCCGAGCACACCCGGATGAACAAACGCATCGAGATCGCCTGTTCGGTGGAAATCAAAGATATACTCGTCCGCGCGATCCGGGATTACACCGAGGTCGCGTTTCCCCGCGGCGGCATGGACTGTGCCCTGGTGGCGCGCGAGGCCATGCTGGATGCAGCCGATGCATTCGAACGGGAATTTGCCGCGACACCCGGCCGCAGCAGCTACAACAAGCGCCTGCGGGCCATGGTGAAGGAAGCCCTGCGACTCCACTATCAGCTGCTGGGCGCCGACACGGGGCAGGATTTCAGCCACGAGTGCGCGCTGCTCGTGGCCATCGCCACCGGTGCCGAGCATGCCGCAGCCGAACTCGCCGCCGCACGCGCCGCCGACGGGCGGGACGCAGGCTGTGGATAGCATCGCACCGGCCGATCGGTATACTGACGCCCTTGCACCCTTTGAGACGTAAACCGACGTGAATCTCGAATTCAGCCGCCACCCGGGCGCCCGCGAGCGCCAGCTGCAGCGTTGTGCGGGCAATCCCCTGTTCGACGCCAAGCGCCGCCAGGTCATCCAGATCGAGATCACCCAGGCGCAGCGTCGCGACAGCGAGGACGCCGCGGTGTTCCTGAAGACCTTCCGCACGCTGGTGCAACGTGCGGTCGACCTGAAGCCGCAGGAAGACAGTGAGGTCGTGCTGAAGCTGAAGGAAGACCTGGAACAGGCCTACGAACAATGCTGTGGACTGCCGGGCGAGCACGGCGACACCGAGGCCGCACTGCGAAAACTCATCGGTGTGGTGATGCAGGCGGTGTGGCGCGGCGCGGAGGATGATCCCGTCGCCCAGGCCAACCTGCGTGAAGAGGAGACGGCGCGCCGCCTCCATTTACAGCTCCTCGAGCAGCCCCTGGTGGCTGACCTGATCCGGCCGGACTCGCCGATCGCCCAGGACGAACTCGCCGCCACCTTGCTGAGCGAATCGGAAACGGCCGTGGCGGCCGCGCTCACCCTGTTCGACGCGGACCAGCTGACCCTCCTGTGCGCGGACGCGGCACGCGCAATGCGCGCATTGCCGACGGATTCCCCCTGGGCCGGCCGCGCACTGGCCCGCCTGCGTCAGATGGAGACATACCTGCGCACGCTGCAGCCCGGCCCGTCGTCTGACACGCCCTGACAGCTTGCGCATAGCAGGCATTTGGGCTAACGTCCATCGTCTCGCCCAGGGCGCCCCTCTGCAGGGCGGGTACAGGGAATACCAGACACAGGGACGAAGCGGAGGATCGCTTCCAGTGCTTGACCAACCATTCCTATGAACGAGCCGCCCCGCGCCCCCCAGCGTCGCCGCGCGAGCGACCACCATTTTGCCGCCGACCGGCGCGCCCGTCCCGACCGCCGCATCGAGCGGGGCGACAGCATCCGGCAGCTGCGCTTCCCCGGGTGGCCGGAACAGCTGGTGCAGTTCCTCACCCGCTACCTGTTCGTCGCGCTGGGCGTGCTGTTCTTCAACTTCACCAGCGACATCGCCCCGACCTGGATGAGCGCGGCACAGCTGAATACGGCCTACGCGCTGTATTTCATCAGCAACACGCTGCTGTTCTGGCACGCCAGCCGCAACCACGTCTGTCCGGCGCGCTACCGCGCCGCCATGTGGATCGATATCGTCATCACGGCGATCTCCGTTCTGAACGACCCCTATCCGATTCCGCCTTCGCTGCTGGTCTTCATCATGGTGGTACTGGGCAACGGCATGCGCTACGGGATGAGGCTCTTCCGCGAGGCTCTGATCGGCTGTTTCGCCGCCGCCATGCTGGTGCTGACCCTGCGCTACGCGGCCGGCGGCAACGCCATCTCGCCCGGCCTGGTGTTTCTGAATCTCTTCGGCGGCATCATCCTGGTCTATGCGTACATTCTTATGGGCCGGATCGAGCTGTCGCGCGCCCAATTGGAATACCGCAGCCGCATGGACACCCTCACGGGACTGATGAACCGGCGCGGGCTCCTGGAGACCGCCGACCAGCTGTTCAACGAACTGGCCCGCGGCCGCCGCCGACTGGTCGTGATGTTCGCCGACCTGGACAAGTTCAAGCGCATCAACGACACCCACGGCCATGCCGCCGGCGATGCGGTGCTGCAGCGCTTCTCCAACATCCTGCGTCAGTCGATCCGCGGCAGTGACATCGCGGCGCGCCTCGGCGGCGATGAATTCGTCCTGATACTCACCGACACATCCATCGAGCAGGCCGAACGCGTCGCGCAGCGCATCCAGGAGCAGGTCGCCGTCTGTGCCAGAACCAACAATCTGGACTACAGCGTGACCATCGGTCTCGGTGAGGCGCCCCAGCACGGCGCGTCGCTGTCCGATATCCTGGAGCGCGTCGACCGTGCCCTCTATCAGGCCAAGGCGCACCCCAGCGGCGGCATCATGCGCTGCGGTCCCGAGGCGGCCTGACTGCAGCCATGTCCGGCCGGACCGCAGCCCCCGCAGAACTGCTCATCCTGCGCCACGCGAAGTCCGACTGGAAACAGGACTGCGCCGATTTCGACCGCCCCCTGAACCCGCGTGGCCGTCGCGACGCCCCGCGGATGGGCGCGTGGCTGGCCGACCATGAGCTCAAGCCCGACCGTGTGCTGAGTTCCCCCGCGCGGCGTGCGCGCCAGACCGCCGAGGCCGTCTGCGAGACGCTGCACATCCCCGCCGGACGCATCCTCTGGGACGACCGCCTCTACCTGGCCGCCCTCCCGCTCCTGCTCGACATCCTGGCGGAAACCCCCGCGGAAACCCGGCGGCTGCTGCTGGTCGGGCACAATCCGGGGCTGGAGGACCTGGTCGCCCACCTCGCCGGCAGCCCCCTTCCACACCGCCCCGACGAGAAACGCCTGCCCACCGCCGGCGTGGTGCACCTGCGCCTGGGCGGCTGGCGGCAGCTGCGGCAGGGGGCGGCCAAACTGGTGCAGCGGACCCGGCCCCGCGACCTGGCCGCGGACTGACCCCCCGGCCGGCCCTCCCCGGCCAGGCCCTGGAATTCCTGCTCCCTTGGGCTAAGGTCAGATACAGCACAGATCTTCCCCACTGCCTTGCGAGGAGGACGCCATGCAACACACCCTGCCGAGCACACCCGCCGAACCCCTGCACATTCCGGACATTCATCACGCCGCGCTGCGTGATCCCGTGCGCTGGCTGCGCCTGGGCTGGCGGGATCTGCGCCAGGTCTCGGGCCTGAGCCTCGCCATCGGCGCAGCCCTGGTGCTGTTCGGATACCTCCTGACCTGGGGCGCCTGGTCGTCGCCGATCCTGGTACTCACCTTCGTCAGCGGCTTCCTGCTGGCCGGGCCGTTTCTCGGCCTGGTCTTCTACGATCTCAGCCGGCGTCTGGAACGGCACGAACCGCCGACCCTGGGCCACGCCCTGGCGAGCCTGCGCGAGAACCTGCTGTCGATCACGCTGCTGGTGGTCGTCCTCGGGGTGATCCTGCTGGCGTGGATCCGCTTCACGGCGCTGCTGACGGCGTTGTCGGTCGCAGCGGTCGATCCGAGCCTGCCGGTGCTGCTCGACAAGCTGCTGATGACCCCGGAGGGCCTGGCCATGCTGGGCGTGTTTCTGCTGAGCGGCGGTCTGCTGGCCGCGCTGGTGTTCACCCTCAGTGCCGTGTCCTTCCCGATGCTCCTCGATCGCCCGGTCGACACCCTGACCGCGGTGGCGACCAGCGTCCGCGCCGTATGGCAGAACCTGCCGGCGATGCTGGTGTGGGCCGCGCTGATCGCGGGACTCACCCTGGTGGGCATGCTTACCGCCTATCTGGGCCTGATCGTGGTCATCCCCCTGGTCGGTCACGCCACTTGGCACGCCTACCGGCAGGTCGTCGCCCCAGAGCAATCAGCGTAATCCCCCTGCGCAGGCCTGCGCCCCCTGGCCGAGGGGTGGGCGCGGCGGCGCACGCCGTGAGTACCGGGCGATCGTGCGCCTTGCCACCGTCCGGTGACGTCCCATGCCCGTCCACAACGCCGAAATCGCCGCCCTGTTCGACCGCCTCGCGGATCTGCTGGAAATCGAAGACGCCAATCCCTTCCGTGTGCGCGCCTACCGCAACGCGGCGCGTACCATCGCCAGCCTCGGACCGAGCGTCGCCGGCCTGGTGGCGGCGGGCAGGGATCTGTCGGAACTGCCCGGCATCGGCGAGGCCATCGCCGAAAAGATCGCCATCATCGTGAAAACCGGTCGCCTGCCGCAGCTCGCGGAGGTCGAGGCGCGAACGCCGGGTGCGCTGGCCGATCTGATGCAGATCGACGGGCTCGGTCCCAAACGCGTGAAGGCGCTCTACCGGCAACTCGACATCCGCAGCTTCGAGGATCTCGCCCGCGCCGCGCGCAGCGGGAAGATACGGGAACTGGACGGCTTCGGTGCCAAGACCGAGGCGATGATTCTGCAGCACCTCGACCGCCGCCTGGGCGCGACCCAGCGCATGCGTCTCGCCGAGGCCGAGGATATTGCCGCGGCGCTCGTGGACCATCTGCGGAAAGCGCCCGGCGTGAAGGACGTCAGCGTGGCCGGCAGCCTCCGGCGGCGCAAAGACACGGTCGGCGACCTGGACATACTGGTGACCGCCGCCAGGCATTCACGCGTGATGCGGCACTTCGTCGAGTACGACGAGGTCACGGAGATCGTCTCGCAAGGTGACACTCGCTCCACGGTCGTTCTGCGTTCCGGTCTGCACGTCGATCTGCGGGTCGTGCCGCAGGTCAGTTTCGGAGCGGCCCTGTGCTATTTCACGGGCGCGAAGGCGCACAACATCGCGGTCCGCAGGATCGGCGTGGCCAAGGGCTGCAAAGTGAACGAGTACGGCGTCTTCAAGGGCGATAAACGCATCGCCGGCCGGACCGAGCGGGACGTCTACGCGACGCTCGGGCTGGACTATATCGAACCCGAGATGCGCGAGGATCGCGGCGAAATCGAACTCGCCGCCAAAGGCCGGCTGCCGAAGCTCGTCACCCTCGACGATATCCGCGGCGACCTGCACTGCCATACCGACCTTACCGACGGCCGCAACACGCTGGAGGAGATGGCCACCGCGGCCAGGAAACGCGGCTACGAATACCTCGCCGTCACCGATCACTCGAAGCACGTCACCGTGGCACACGGCCTCGACAAAGCCGGCCTGATGGCGGCGATCAGGCGCATCGACCGGCTGAACGCGCGGCTCGACGGCATCACGATACTCAAATCCGCGGAAGTGGACATCCTCGAGGATGGCCGGCTCGATCTGCCCGACAGCGTGCTCCGGGAACTGGATCTCGTCGTCTGCGCGGTGCACTACAAGTTCAACCTCCCGGAAAAGAAACAGACCACCCGCATCCTCCGCGCGCTGGACAACCGGCACTGCAACATCCTTGCGCACCCCAGCGGTCGGCTCATCAACGTGCGCGAGCCGTACGAGGTCGACCTTCAGGCGATCATGACCGCAGCCAGGGAACGCGGCTGCTTCCTGGAATTGAACGCCCAGCCCGCGCGCCTGGATCTGACCGACGTCCACTGCAGAATGGCGAAAGACATGGGATTGAAGGTGGCCATCTCCACGGATGCGCACAGCACCGGGCAGCTCGACTACATGCGCTTCGGCATCGGGCAGGCGCGGCGCGGCTGGCTCGAGGCCCGCGACGTGCTGAACACGCGCGGACTGAGTGAATTGAGAAAATTCCTGAAGCGAGTCTGAGACGGCGCGGCGCGTCCCGGCGTCGGAATACACCCCAAACAGACGATCTGCCCGGCCTGGCGGCTGCACGACGGGGTGATCTCCGTTTCCGTCGACACCGGGAACTTTGCCCACCCGGTGCGGTCTTCTCATGTTTGGTCAACCACACTGTTGAGACAGGGTGGAGCGGTGCCATCGCGGCCATCGCCCCCGCCCAAGGCGGCAATCTCGTCGAACGGCCGATCACAGTGCCCGCACTGGTGCTGACGACACGCTGCCGATGTCACGATACGCGAGGTGAAACACAATGACATCGAGAGAATTCCGCATGTTCCGCCCCGAAACGCTCAAGCCGGCAAGAGGCTCGGTACAGGTACGGACGCCCACCGAACGGGAACGGGGTGGCGACGACAGCGAACGCATTGGCAACCCACAGGTGAAAGCCCTGGAGTACGTGCAGAGCGCATACCAGCATATCGAGATACGGCGCCATCCGGCTTACGGGAATCAGCTCCACATCGATGGTGATCTGCAGATCTCCGCGAGCGATCATGCCTACAACACCGCCATGACAGCGCCGCTGCTCGCGGGAAGGGATTGCCGTCGCGTCGTGATTCTGGGTGGCGGCGACGGCGGTGTGCTCAATGAACTGCTGCGTGGGACCGCCGCGACCGGCCATGTCCTGGAGCGTGTTACGCTGATCGATATCGATCCCGACGTGGTCCGCCTGGCCCGCCGCCACCTGCGGGCGATAGCCGGAGACGCCTTCGAGCATCCCAGGGCCGAAATCCTCAACGGCGACGCATTCGCCTACGTCCGGACGGCGTCCGCGCTGGATGCGGTCGTGTACGACCTCACCATGGAGCCGGTGCGCGCGGGCCAGTCCCGCGAGGCATTCATCGGCGAAATCGTCGCGCAGATCGCCGCGGCACTCCGGCCGGGCGGCGTGTTGTCGATGCAGGCGGGCGGCACCCATGATGGCGAACTCATCGGGACGATCCGCGCTGCCGTGGAGCGCCATTTCGGCGACGTGCTGGAGCAGAAGGTGCTGGTGCCGTCCTTCGGGGAGCTTTGGACCTTCATCGCCGCGTGCAAACCGCTGCGGGCGCAGTAGCGGTCGAAGTGGTCGCAAGCCCGCCACCGCAAAGCCCGCGACGCAACCCGCGGCAGCGGCAGCCATGCGATGGCGGAGCGCCTCTTCCTACGCCGGCCGGAGCGCTTCCGTCCCGCCCAGGTACCGCCGCAGCACCTCGGGTATGACGACCGCCCCGTCGGCCTGCTGATAATTCTCCAGGATCGCGACCAGGGTGCGCCCGACCGCCAGGCCGGACCCGTTGAGCGTGTGCAGCAGTTCCGGCTTGCCGGTCGCGGGATTGCGCCAGCGCGCCTGCATGCGGCGCGCCTGGAAGTCCTCGAAGTTGCTGCACGAGGAGATCTCGCGGTACCTCTGCTGGCCGGGCAGCCAGACCTCCAGATCGTAGGTCTTGGCCGCAGAGAAGCCCATGTCGCCGGCGCACAGCGCCATGACCCGGTACGGCAGGCCGAGCTGCTGCAGGATCGTCTCGGCGTGGCCGGTCAGCTCCTCCAGCGCCCGGTAGGAGTCCTGGGGCCGGACGGCCTGCACCAGCTCGACCTTCTCGAACTGATGCTGGCGGATCATGCCGCGGGTGTCCTTGCCGTAGGAACCGGCCTCGGAGCGGAAGCACGGCGTGTGGCAGACGTAGCGGCGCGGCATGTAGTCGGCCTCGACGATGACGTCGCGCAGGATATTGGTCACCGGGACTTCGGCGGTGGGAATCAGATAATAGGGCTGTTCCCCCTTGAGCGCGAACAGATCGGCCTCGAACTTCGGCAGCTGCCCGGTGCCGCGCAGGCTGTCGGCGTTGACCAGGTAGGGCACGTAGGTCTCGGTGTAGTCGTGCTGCGCCGTGTGCGTGTCGAGCATGAACTGGATGAGTGCGCGGTGCAGGCGCGCAAGCCCGCCGCTCATCAGCGCGAAGCGCGTGCCGGTGATCTTGGTGGCGGTCTCGAAATCCAGCTGCCCCAGCCTCTCGCCGATGTCGACGTGGTCCCTGGGTTCGAAGTCGAACACGCGCGGCTCGCCCCAGCGGCGCACTTCTTTATTGCCCTCTTCGCCCGCGCCGTCGGGCACCGAGTCATGGAGAATGTTCGGAATCGCCATCAGCACCGCGTCGAAGTCGGCCTGCAACTGATCCAACCGGCCTTTGGCGACCTCGAGTTCCGTGCCCAGTCCGGCGACCTGTTCCAGCAGCGGTGCCACGTCTTCGCCCCGGGCCTTGGCCTGCCCGATGGCCTTGGAGCGGCTGTTGCGCTCGGCCTGCAGCTCCTGGGTGCGCACTTGGATGACCTTGCGCTCGTCTTCGAGCGCGCGGATGCGTGCGACGTCCAGCGTGAAGCCGCGCCGTGCCAAGTGTGCCGCGACCTGATCGAGTTCGGCGCGTAAGCGTTTCGGGTCCAGCATGGTTCAGTCTGCCACTCTCTACGAAATGGTTAGGGTAGGCGCGGGCTTGCCCGCGGGCGTTTGCGCGACAATCCGGTTCGTGGGCAGGCCCACGCCTACGCGGGTCATGTCTCCAGTTGCGCCGCCCAGCTCACGATGTGCCCCGGCGGCACCAGTTCGCGCAGATGCGCGATGATCGTTTCGACGCGCTGGGGCACGTCAAAGAATTCGATGACGATGGGCAGATCCAGGGCCGTGTCGATGAGGTGGGATGAATGCATGTGTCCGTCCCGGCCGAAGCCGCTGATCCCGCGGAACACCGTCACCCCGCGCACCTTTTCCACGTCGTGCAGCCGCGCCAGCAGCCGCTGGTACTTGTCCTGCTCGGTCAGATACACACGCACGCAGCGCACCTCAATGGCGCTCATAACTGTCTCCCGATCACGAGTCCGGCAGCCGTCGCGCCGATGCACAGGATCACGCTGAACAGGACGTTGGCCAGCGCCTTCATGCCCTCGCCCGCTTCGATCAGGTTGACCGTCTCGATGGAAAACGTCGAGAAGGTCGTGAAGGCGCCCAGCAGGCCGACCAGCAGCGCCCCCCGCCACAGCGGGCTGACATCGAAGCGTTCCAGCAACAGCACATACAGCACGCCCATCGCGAGGCTGCCGCTGACGTTGATGATCAGCGTGCCGTAGGGGAAATCCCGTCCCAGCCAGGCGGCCACGCCGCCGGCGACCCAGAAGCGCAGCAACGCCCCGAGGGCGCCGCCGGCGGCGATGGCGACGAGTTGGTTCACACGGTTCTGCGACGGTTCTTGTTCATCGGGGGACAATGGTACATCAGCTACAGCCCTCGCGCAGCGCCGCAAGCTGTAGGCACAGCCTTCGGCCTCGAACCGACAACGCGCTGAACCGTTCGCGGCCAAGGCCGCTCCTACAGGTGCACATGTTTGCCTTTGTAGGAGCGGCCTTCGGCCGTGAACCGGCAACTCTCCGAACTTCCGCGTGCAACGCCCCAGGGCGGCCTCTCGGCGCAAGCGCCTCACCTTCAGCCCGCTCCTATTTTTTGCCCGCCTTCCGGTCCAGTTCCCGCAGATGCGCCAGCTTCTCGGCGATCTTGATCTCCAGGCCGCGCGGGACTGGTCGGTAGTAGCGCCGCTCGGGCATCTCCTCCGGGAAATAGCGCTCACCGGCCGCGTAGCCTTCCGCTTCGTCGTGGGCATAGCGGTAGCGATGGCCGTAGCCGAGTTCCTTCATCAGCCGGGTCGGCGCATTGCGCAGATGCAGGGGCACGTCCAGCGAGCCGTAGTCCCGGGCATCCTGCCGCGCCTGATTGTAGGCGACGTAGACGGCATTGCTCTTGGGTGCACAGGCGAGATAGACGACGGCCTGCGCCAGGGCGAGTTCGCCCTCCGGGCTGCCCAGGCGCTCCTGCGCGTCCCAGGCATTCATGCACAGCTCAAGCGCGCGCGGGTCGGCGTTACCGATATCCTCACTGGCCATGCGCACGACGCGCCGCGCCAGATACAGGGCATCACAGCCGCCGTCGAGCATGCGCGTGAGCCAGTACAGGGCGGCATCGGGATCGGAGCCGCGCACGGATTTGTGCAGCGCCGAGATCTGATCGTAGAAGGCCTCGCCACCCTTGTCGAAGCGCCGCACACCGCCGGCGATGACCTCGTTGACGACCGTGTCGGGGACGACCTCCCCACCATCCCCGTCCGGTTCGGCCAGATCGGCCGCGATCTCCAGCAGGTTCAGCAGCCGGCGCGCATCGCCGTCGGCGGCCTGCACCAGCCGCCGGCGCAGTTCCCCGGCGATCCGGATGCACCGCGCCCCCAGTCCCCGCTCCGTATCACCGAGGGCGCGCTCGAGCAGATCGAGCAGATCGGCCTCCTCCAGGCGCTTGAGCACATAGGTGCGGGCGCGCGACAGCAGCGCGTTGTTCAGCTCGAAGGACGGATTCTCGGTGGTCGCACCGACGAACAGGAGGGTGCCGTCCTCGATGTGCGGCAGGAAAGCATCCTGCTGCGCCTTGTTGAAGCGGTGCACCTCGTCGACGAACAGGATCGTCTGCCGCCCGTAGGCCTCGCGCAGGGTGCGCGCCTGATCGACGGCCGCGCGGATGTCCTTGACGCCGGCGAGCACCGCCGACAGGGTGACGAACTCCGCGCCGGCGGTGTGTGCCAGCAGCCGTGCCAGCGTCGTCTTGCCGGTGCCCGGCGGCCCCCACAGCACCATGGAATGCAGGCGGCCGTGCTCGATCGCGAGCCGCAGCGGCTTACCGGGGCCGAGCAGATGTTGCTGGCCGACGAACTCGTCGAGGTTCCGCGGCCGCAGCCGGTCGGCCAGAGGTCGGTAGGGGTCGGGGTTCGGCATGGCAAGGGATGCGCTAGGATTCAGCCCGCAGCCGACGGCAACGGCTCATTCGGCATCGCCGATGATGTCCACGCCGGCCGGCGGCACGAAGCGGAACAGGCCCGCCGCGAGCGGGCCGTTGCGTACCACGTTGCTGAAGCGGAACACCGTCAGTTGATCGAAGCCGTCGACCAGCTCCATCGCGACCAGCACATCATCCTGAAACCCGAGCCGCAGACGGTTGAACTGCGTATCCTGCGCGAGTGGCCGCAGTTCATACCATTGTCCGTCGTCGCGCGGCGCTATGGGCGTCACGCTGAACAGCTCGTGCGGTTGCTGGTCGGCACTGAGCAGCAATGCGGGCGTGCCGGCGAGCGCGTCCTCCTGCGGCTTGACGGTCGCCTGCTCCAGGTCGGCATCGTAGGTCCACAGGCGTTGACCGTCACCGAGCACCAGCTGGCGGTAGGGGCTGGAATAGTCCCAGCGGAAACGCCCGGGGCGCTGGATGGACAGCCGCCCCTGTGCCGTCTGCGTGAGGCTGCCCTTGGCGTCGTAGAGCGTCTGCTCGAAATCCGCGGACAGCGTCTGCAGACCGTCGAAGAACCGATCCATCGACGTGACGGCGGGATCGGCGGCCAGCGCCGTCGCCGCCAGGGCCCACATCAGCGTGACGGCGATCCACCTGTGGATGCTGCGCGCGACATTCGACATTGTTTCGGTACCTCGTGATGGAATCGCCTGGGATAACGACCGCCAAAACCGCCACACCCACCGCCGTCACCGCTGTCACCGCCAGGGATTACCGGCACCTTGTCGGTTCGACAGGCGCCACACCCGGCGGTTCCGACAGGACTCAGTCCTCCGGCGGCGCCGCCGCCAGCACCTCGCGGCTGCCGTTGGATTGCAGCGGCCCGACGATACCCGCCATCTCCATGGTCTCGATCATGCGCGCGGCGCGGTTGTAGCCGATCTTCAGTCGACGCTGCACGCCCGAGATGGAGGCGCGGCGCGACTCCGTGACGATGCGCACGGCCTGGTCGTAGAGCGGATCGGATTCGCTGTCGCCGCCCTCGCCGCCGAAGCCCGCCTCGCCGGGGAGCTCGCCGCCGGGCGTGTCGCCCTGCAGGATCTCCTCCAGATAATCCGGCGACGAATTGTTCTTCAGATGGTCCACCACCCGGTGCACCTCCTGGTCCGACACGAAGGCGCCGTGCACGCGCGTCGGCAGGCCGGTGCCCGGGGCGAGGTAGAGCATGTCGCCGTGGCCGAGCAGTGCCTCGGCACCCATCTGATCGAGGATGGTGCGCGAATCGATCTTGCTGGAGACCTGGAAGGCGATGCGCGTCGGGATGTTCGCCTTGATCAGGCCGGTGATGACGTCCACCGACGGCCGCTGCGTCGCCAGGATCAGATGAATGCCGGAGGCGCGTGCCTTCTGCGCCAGGCGCGCGATGAGCTCCTCGACCTTCTTGCCGACCACCATCATCATGTCCGCCAGCTCGTCGACGATGACGACGATATAGGGCAGGCGTGCCAGGCTCGGCGGCGGCGCCTCCGGATCGAGCTGCTCCTCGGGCTTGTACAGCGGATCGGGGATCGGCTCGCCCCGGTCCTCGGCCTCCTTGACCTTGCGGTTGTAGCTGGCGATGTTGCGCACGCCGAGCGCGGCCATCAGTTTGTAGCGCCGCTCCATCTCGGCGACGCACCAGCGCAACGCGTTGGCCGCCTCCTTCATGTCCGTGACGACCGGCGTGAGCAGGTGCGGGATGCCCTCGTAGATCGACAGCTCCAGCATCTTGGGGTCGATCATGATGAGTCGCACGTCGGTCGGCAGGGTCTTGTACAGCAGGCTCAGAATCATGGCGTTCACCGCCACGGATTTGCCCGAACCGGTGGTGCCGGCAACCAGCAGGTGCGGCATGCGCGCCAGATCGACCACCGTCGGGTGGCCGGAGATGTCCTTGCCGAGCGCCAGCGTCAACGGCGAGGCCGCGGCCTCGTAATCCTGCGAGGTGATGATTTCCGAGAGCGAAACGATCTCACGCTGCTCGTTGGGAATCTCCAGGCCGACGACCGACTTGCCGGGGATCACTTCGACCACGCGCACGCTGATCGCCGACAGCGCGCGCGCGAGATCCTTGGCGAGATTGCTGATCTGGCTGACCTTCACGCCGGACCCCGGCTGCAGCTCGAAACGCGTGATCACCGGCCCCGGGCTGACGGCGACCACCTGCACCTCGACGCCGAAGTCGGCGAGCTTCATCTCCACCAGCCGCGACATCGCCTCCAGTGCCGACTCCGAATAGCCACCCTCGCTGGGGCGCGCGGGATCCAGCAGCGCCAGCGGCGGCAGCTTGGAATCGGCGGGCGGATCGAACAGCGGCACCTGGCGTTCCTTCTCGACCCGCTCGCTGGGTTCCACCTTTTTGATCACCGGCTCGATGCGCGGGGGGATCCGCTTCTCGACCTTCTTCTTTTCCTCCTGTACCGCCACCTCACGGGCCGCGCGCACCCGTCGGGTCGCAAGGTGTTCGCGCAGCCAGGCCACGCGGCTGCGCGCCCAGGCCAGGAAGCGCAAGGTCCAGCGCCCGGTCCGATCCATGAGCGCGAGCCACGACAGGCCGGTGAACAGCGTCACGCCCGCCAGGAACAGGGCCAGCAGGAACAGCGTCGCGCCGACGAAGCTGAACGGTTCGGTGAGCGCCGCACCCAGCAGATCGCCAAGGATGCCGCCGGCGCTCAGTGGCAGCACGCCCGGCCGGATCTCGAAGTGGAGGCTGGCCAGCGCGCAGCCGGCGCCCACCGTCAGGAAAAAACCCAGCCAGCGCAGCGCCAGGGTGTGGTAGTCGATATCACCGTCCGAGGTGCGGCCGCGGAACACCAGCCAGCCGCTGTAGCCCACCATGACCGGAAACAGGTAGGCGAGGAAGCCGAGCAGATACAGAAAGACGTCGGCGAACCAGGCGCCGGCGGCACCGCCGACGTTCTGCACCGCACCGCGTGGCCCGCTGTGCGACCAGCCGGGATCACCGTTGCTGTAGCTCAGCAGCGATACCAGCAGATACACCGCGACGGCGCTCAACACGATCAGCGCCCCCTCGCGCACGCCACGACTGACGTGATGTGTGAGGGGTACCGGGTTGGGGTTCTTCTTGCGTGCCTGTGCCAAAACCTGTCTCTAACTCGTCGGAATAATTGGGGGATTGTATGTTCGATCGGGGTCGCTGACCACCGCCTGCGCAGGGCGTGCCGGTGGTGCGGCGCTAGCCGACCGCCGCCCGGACCGCCGGGTGCGCCAGTTCGCCGCCTTCGATGTTGACGCCCCGCGCCAGGGCCGGGTCCCGGCGCCAGTCGGCGTCGCCGGCCAGCTTCAGGGCATAGGGCAGGACCACGGCCGACAGGGCCTGCGAGGCACTGCGCGGCACCGCCCCGGGCATGTTGGTCACGCAGAAATGGACGATGCCCTCGACGCTGTAGGTCGGCTCCGCGTAGGTGGTGGGGCGCGTAGTCTCGATGCAGCCGCCCTGATCCACCGAGATGTCCACGACCACGCTGCCGGGTGCCATGGTGAGCACCTGCCTGCGGCTGACCACATGCGCCGCCCGGGCGCCCGGGATCAGCACCGCCCCGATCAGCAGATCCGCGTCACGCACGGCCCGATCGACCGCCTCGGCGTAGGGGTACAGCGCCGTTACATTGGGGCCCAGCGCACGCATGGCCTGCAGACGGTCGTGCTTGCGGTCGAAGACGGTCACCTCGGCACCGATGGCCGCCGCCATGGCCGCGGCGCTGCCGCCCGCCTGCCCCGCACCGATGACCGTTACGCGGCCGCGCTCGGCGGCCGGCAGGCCGCCCAGAAGCAGGCCCTTGCCGCCCTGCGGCTGCATCAGCAGATGGGTGCCGATCTGCACCGACAGCCGCCCGGCGATGTCGCTCATCGGCGCCAACAGCGGCAGCAGCCCGGTGGGCGTTTCGACCGTCTCGAAGCCCACGGCCGTCAGGCCGATCGCCCGCAGCCGGTCGGACAACTCGCGGTTCGCGGCGAGGTGCAGATAGCAGAACAGGATGTGATCGCGCCGCAGCCAGCGCAGATCGTCGTCGACGGGCTCCTTGACCTTCACGATCAGCTCGGCCTCGGCATACACCCGTTCCGCGCTCGGCACGATCCGGATGCCCAGACCGGCATAGGCCGCGTCCGGGTAGCCCGATTGCAGGCCGGCGCCCGTTTCGACGACGACCTCGTGTCCGGCCTGGACGAGATCCGCACAGGCCGCAGGCACCAGCCCGACGCGCCCTTCCAGCGGCTTGATCTCCCTCGGAACCCCGATACGCATGCCTTCTCCTTTACCCTCGCAACCAAAGCCCTTAGGATACCCGCGACCACCACATACCTGAGCGCGGTCCTCGGACGAAGCACCCCGGGGACCAGCCGCTGGCGCGCCCAATCGTCTGTCAGCGTTGGAAATTGTCTCGAGACCCTGCCCGAGCGCAGGCCGGAGCCATTATACATGAGCGAAACCAAGCACTGCCGTCTCCTTATCCTCGGTTCGGGCCCGGCCGGCTATACCGCCGCCATCTACGCGGCGCGCGCCAACCTCGAGCCGGTGCTGATCACCGGCCTGGAACAGGGTGGTCAGCTCATGACCACCACCGAGGTGGAGAATTGGCCCGGCGGCGCCCACGACCTGCAGGGTCCGCAGCTCATGGAGGCGATGCGCGAGCACACGGCGCGCTTCGACTGCGAGATCGTCTTCGACCACATCAACACGGTGGATCTGAAGAACCGTCCCTTCACGCTCACCGGCGACTCCGGCATCTATACCTGCGACGCCCTGATCATCGCCACCGGTGCCTCGGCCATGTACCTGGGCCTGCCTTCCGAGGAAGCGTTCAAGGGCAAGGGCGTGTCGGCCTGCGCCACCTGCGACGGCTTCTTCTACCGCGGCCAGAAGGTCGCGGTGATCGGCGGCGGCAACACCGCCGTCGAGGAGGCGCTGTACCTGGCCAACATCGCCTCGCACGTCACTGTGGTGCACCGCCGCGACCAGTTGCGCTCGGAGAAAATCCTGCAGGACCGGCTGTTCAAGAAGGTCGAGGAAGGTGTGGTCAGCATCGAGTGGGACTCCGTGCTCGAGGAGGTGCTGGGCGACCAGTCGGGCGTTACCGGCATGCGCATCAAGAACGTCAAGACCGGCGCCACCAAGGATGTCGAGCTGATGGGCGTGTTCATCGCCATCGGCCACCGTCCCAACACCCAGATCTTCGAGGGCCAGCTCGACATGCAGCATGGCTACCTCCGCGTCAAGAGCGGCCTGGACGGCGACGCGACCGCGACCAGCGTCCCGGGGGTGTTCGCCGCGGGCGACGTCGCCGATCACGTCTACCGTCAGGCTGTGACCTCGGCCGGCTCCGGCTGCATGGCGGCGCTGGACGCCGAGCGCTACCTCGACGCGCTGGCAGAAAAGAAGTGACGCCGGGCGCGCCTGCGGGCGTGCCGTAGGGCCATGGAACTGCGCATCGTCGATGCCCTCGATGACCTCCCGGCGGCGGACTGGGACCGCCTGGCGGGCGATGCGAATCCATTCCTGTCGCACGCCTTCCTTGCCGCCCTGGAGCGCCACGGCTGCGTCGGCGAGCATTTCGGCTGGCGCCCGCGGCACCTCGCCCTCTACGACGGCGGACGCCTGATCGGCGCGGTGCCGCTGTACCTCAAGGACAATTCCTACGGCGAGCTGGTGTTCGATTTCGCCTGGGCCGATGCCTACCGGCGTGCCGGCCTGCGCTACTACCCCAAGGCGGTGGTCGCCATCCCCTACACCCCTGCGACGGGGCCGCGGCTGCTGCTCGATCCGGCCGCGGATGCCGAACGCGCCGCCGATCTGCTCACGGGCGCGGCCGTGGCGCTGTGCGGCGAGCTCGGGCTGTCCTCGCTGCACTGGCTGTTCACCGACGCCGCCGACACCGAGCGCCTGCGGGCGCGCGGCTTTCTGCCGCGCCGCGGCGTGCAGTTCCATTGGCACAACCCCGGCTACCGCGACTTCGACGACTTCCTCGACGGCTTCACGGCCGAGAAGCGCAAAAAACTCCGGCGCGAACGCCGGCGCGTTGCCGAGGCCGGCATCGAACTGCGCATCGTGCACGGCCACGAGGCCGACGACGCGCTGTGGCGCACGGTCCATGCCTTCTACGCCTCGACCTTCGAACGGAAGTCGGGTATCGCCACCCTGAGCCTGGATTTCTTCCGCGAGATCGGCCGGACGATGGGTGACCGGGTCGTGCTGGTGGTCGCTTATGCCGACGACCGGCCGGTGGCCTGCGCCATCAACCTGCGCGGCCGGCAAGCCCTGTACGGCCGCCATTGGGGCTGCGCGGCCGCGTATCACAGTCTGCATTTCGAGGCCTGCTACTATCAAGGCATCGACTACTGCATACGGCACGGCCTGACGCTGTTCGAGCCTGGCGCCCAGGGCGAGCACAAGATCAGCCGCGGGTTCGTGCCGGTATCGACGTGGTCGGCCCACTGGATCGCGGACGACCGCTTCCGCACCGCCATCGCCGACTTCCTGCAGCGCGAGGACCGCGCCATGCGCGACTACGTCGACGACCTGCGCGGGCACATCCCCTACCGGGCCGGCACCCCGGCCGACGCATCGGGACAGCCGAAGGAACGTCCATGAACGGATTGGCGCCATTCTGGCTCGACGCGCGTCCGGCGGATGCGCCGTTTCCGCCGGTCGAACTGGCCCTGCGGGAGCCCAACGGGCTGCTGGCCGTCGGCGGCGACCTGTCGCCGCAGCGTCTGCTGCGCGCCTACCGGCAGGGGATATTTCCCTGGTACAACGCCGGCCAGCCCATCCTCTGGTGGTCACCCGATCCGCGCCTGGTGCTGTTTCCGGCCGACCTCAGGATCTCGCGAAGCCTCCGCAAGGCACTGCGCCGGGGCCTGTTCCGTGTCACGCTGGACACGGCCTTCGAAGCCGTCGTCGCCGCCTGCGCGGCACCGCGGGGCGACGGCCAAGGCACCTGGATCACCCGTGACGTGGCGGCCGCCTATACCCGCCTGTACGCCCTGGGCCACGCCCATTCCGTCGAGGTCTGGCAGCAGGACCGGCTGGTCGGCGGCCTCTACGGCGTCGCGCTCGGCAGAGTATTCTTCGGGGAATCCATGTTCACGCAGGTCAGTGATGCCTCCAAGGTCGGCTTCGTGACCCTCGTCAGACAGCTGGTGCGCTGGGGCTACGAACTGATCGACTGCCAGGTTTATACCGGCCACCTGGCCAGCCTGGGCGCGATCCTGATCCCCCGTGCGGCCTTCAACGGCCGGCTCGACCGGCTCGCCGAGGCCGCCGGTCACGATGGCCCCTGGATTCCGGACCCCGACCTGGCGGATGAAATGCGTGGCAGCGGGTGCGCACCCGGCCTGCTAGGCTAGAGTGTACTGATTTCGACCGACACAGCGTCATGAACTCCCCACGCCTCCTGCAGTTCTTCACGACGCCGCCCCAGCCCTGCTCCTATCTGCCCGAGCGGGAGTCCATCAGCCTGTTTGCCGAGCCGGGCACCATGACCAATGCCCTGTACGGTCAGCTCGCCCGCCTCGGTTTCCGCCGTAGCGGCAGCCACGTCTACCGCCCTGCCTGTACGGAGTGCGAGGCCTGTGTCCCGGTCCGGATTCCCGTGGCCGAGTTCCGCGCTCACCGCCGCGACCGGCGCTGCCAGCGACGCAACGCCGAGGTGGAAACGGGGATCGTCAGGGCGCGCTATACCGAGGAGTATTTCGTCCTCTATCAGAGCTATCTCGCGGCGCGGCATCCGCGCGGCGGGATGGACGACGCCACACCGGCGAATTTCCGCCAGTTTCTGCTGGGCGGCTGGTGCGACACCTGGTTTCTGGAAATGCGTCTGGAGGGAAGTCTGGTGGCGGTGGCGGTCACGGACCGCCTGGATGACGGGCTGTCGGCGGTGTACACCTTCTACGATCCGGCACTGGCCGAGCGCGGCCTGGGCAGCTTCGCCATCCTGAAGCAGATAGAGACGGCCCGGTCCCTCGGGCTGCCCTATCTCTACCTCGGTTACTGGATCGCCGAATCGCGGAAGATGGCCTACAAGGGCCGCTTCCGGCCATTGCAGGTCTACCGGGGCGAACGCTGGGAGGCGCTGACCTGAGCGATGACGGCCCCCGGCGGCGCAACGCCAACTAAAGCACCCGCGGTCATTCCGGATTCGGGCGCTTTTCTTTATAATGCCCCGATTCATTCATCCACAATCAGGTTTTTCATGGCGAAGGAAGATCATATCGAGATGCAGGGCAAGGTCATCGAGACGCTGCCCAACACCATGTTTCGCGTCGAGCTGGAGAACGGCCATGTCGTGACCGCGCACATCTCCGGCAAGATGCGCAAGCATTACATCCGCATCCTGACCGGCGACAAGGTCACCGTCGAACTGACGCCCTACGATCTCACCAAGGGCCGCATCACCTACCGCGCCCGTTGAGCCGTTCCCGCTGATCGCTCCCTAACGGACGCGCCGATCCGGGCGAGCCGGGCACCGTTTTGCCCGCACCACCAACGCGCTTGACAAGTATCCGCTCCGACCTATGGTTTAGGCTGAATGCGGCAGTGCCGGCCCGTCGAGCGCACAACCCCGCTCACCGCGACGGGCGGCACGTCGTTTCCACCCCGCGGATTTGAGCGATGAACACCTCGCCTCCGCCCAGTTGCATGGAGCATCCCCATGAATGTACGCGACGTTATGACCAAGACCGTCAGCTGCTGCGGACCTCAGGACAGCCTCGAGACCGTGGCGTTGCTGATGATGGACAACGACTGCGGATCGATCCCGGTCACCAATGAGCTGGGCCAGCCCATCGGCATGATCACGGACCGCGACATCGCCATCGCGGCCGCGGCGCGCCACAAGGCGTTGTGGGAACTGAACGCGGAAGATTTTCTGACCGGCCGCCCGGTGTCGCGCTGCGTGGCGGACGATGACATCCTGGCCGCGCTGAACACCATGCAGCGGGAACGGGTGCGGCGCCTGGCGGTGGTGAACGGTGATGGCGAGATTCAGGGCATGCTGTCGCTCGACGACGTAATCGCCTGTGCCGAACGCGGTGTGCGCGGCCTGGGCGCCCCTGAACTGTCCTACGACGACGCCGTCATGGCCATGAAGGCGATCTGCAAGCATCACTGAACGGCCGCGCAGCGCCGGGCATTCCGGCGCAGAGTGTCGTTACGCCTTTTCCGCCTCGGTCTCGATGTCCAGCACCAGGGCGTCGTTCTCGATCCGCACCTCCACATGCCCGCCGTGCGCGAGCCGCCCGAACAGCAGCTCGTCGGCGAGCGGGCGCTTGATGTGCTCCTGCACCACCCGCGCCATCGGACGGGCGCCCATTTTCGGATCGTAGCCTTTCTCGGCCAGCCACAACCGCGCCGCCTCGTCGATATCGATGCTGACGTTGCGGTCCGCGAGCTGCGCCTCCAGCTCGTAGATGAACTTGTTGACCACCTGCGCGACCACCGTCGGATCGAGCGGCTTGAACTGGATGATTGCGTCCAGCCGGTTGCGGAACTCCGGCGTGAACAGCCGCTTGATGGCCTCCATGCCGTCGCTGGCATGGTCCTGCGCGGTGAAGCCGATGGACGGCCGGTCCATTTCCTGCGCGCCCGCGTTGGTCGTCATGATGATGATGACGTTGCGGAAATCGGCCTTGCGGCCGTTGTTGTCCGTCAGCGTGCCATGATCCATGACCTGCAGCAGCAGATTGAAGACCTCGGGGTGTGCCTTTTCGATCTCATCAAGCAAAAGCACGGAATGCGGATGCTTCAGCACGGCGTCGGTGAGCAATCCACCCTGATCGAAGCCGACATAGCCGGGCGGCGCGCCGATCAGTCGCGACACGGTGTGCCGCTCCATGTACTCGGACATGTCGAAGCGGATGAGTTCGATGCCCAGCGTCATGGCCAGCTGGCGGCTGACTTCCGTCTTGCCGACACCGGTCGGACCGGCGAACAGGAAGGAACCGATCGGCTTCTGTTCGTTGCCCAGGCCGGACCGCGACATCTTGATGGCCGAGGCCAGCGCCTCGATGGGCTCGTCCTGGCCGTAGACGACCATCTTGAGGTCGCGGCTCAGGGTGCGTAGCTTGTCCTTGTCGGACGAGGAGACGCTCTTCGGCGGAATGCGTGCGATCTTCGCGACGATCGACTCGATGTCCGCCGTGCCGATGGTCTTCTTGCGTTTCGAGGGCGGCTGCATGCGTTGGTTGGCGCCGGCCTCGTCGATCACGTCGATGGCCTTATCGGGCAGATGACGGTCGGTGATGTAGCGCTCCGCCAGCTCGGCCGCGGCGCGCAAGGCCTTGGGCGAATAGCGCACGTTGTGGTGCTCTTCGAATGCCGTCTTCAGACCCTTGAGAATCTGCACCGTCTCCTCGACCGTGGGCTCGCGCACATCGATCTTCTGGAAGCGCCGCGCCAGGGCACGGTCCTTCTCGAAAATGCCGCGGTATTCCTGGTAGGTCGTGGAGCCGATGCATTTCAGCTCGCCGGAGGCGAGCATGGGCTTGATCAGATTGGAGGCGTCCATCACGCCGCCGGAGGCCGCACCCGCACCGATGATGGTGTGGATCTCATCGATGAACAGGATCGCACCCGGCTCCTTCTTCAACTGGGCGAGCACGCCTTTCAGGCGCTTTTCGAAGTCGCCACGGTACTTGGTACCGGCAACCAGGGCGCCGAGATCCAGTGAATAGATGGTCGCATCCCGCAGGATCTCCGGAACCTCGCCATCCACGATCATGCGCGCGAGGCCCTCGGCCAGCGCGGTCTTGCCGACGCCGGCCTCGCCGACGAACAGCGGATTGTTCTTGCGACGCCGGCAGAGGATCTGCACGGTGCGCTCGATCTCCTCACGGCGGCCGATCAGCGGATCGATCTTGCCGCGGCGGGCCATTTCGTTGAGGTTGGTGGCGAAGCTCTCCAGGGGTTTGCGCGGCCCGGCCTCGGCCGTTTCGCCCTCCTCGCCGGAACCGCTGGAGAGTTCCTCGTTCTGCTCGCCGGCGACCTTGGAGATTCCGTGCGAGATGTAGTTCACTACATCCAGACGGCTGACGTTCTGCTTGTTGAGGAAATAGACGGCCTGCGATTCCTGCTCGCTGTAGATCGCCACCAGCACGTTCGCGCCCGTGACTTCCTTCTTGCCCGACGACTGCACATGGAACACGGCGCGCTGCAGCACGCGCTGGAACCCCAGGGTCGGTTGGGTCTCGCGCGTATCCTGCATCGGCAGCACCGGCGTGGTCTCTTCCAGGAAGCTGACCAAGTCGCGCTTGAGTGCCTGCATGTCCGCACCGCAGGCCCGCAGCACCTCGGCCGCGGCCGGATTGTCCAGGAGGGCCAGCAGCAGATGCTCCACGGTCATGAACTCGTGACGCTTCTCGCGCGCCTCCTTGAACGCGAGATTGAGGGTGAATTCCAGTTCCTTGCTCAGCATAAGATGTACCTCGCCCTCCCCTAGGCCTCTTCCATGGTGCACAGCAGGGGATGTTGGTGACGCCGCGCGAATTCGCTGACCTGTACAACTTTGGTCTCGGCGATTTCCCGGGTGAAAACTCCACACACGCCTTTACCGCGTGTGTGGACATGCAGCATGACCTGGGTCGCCTTTTCCCGACTCATGCCGAAAAAAGTTTCCAGTACCTGCACGACGAACTCCATGGGAGTGTAATCATCGTTGAGCAGTACCACCTTGTAGAGCGGCGGCGGTTTGAGTTTGGGCTTCGACTCCTGGACGGCCAGCCCCTCTTCACTGCCCCGCTGCGTAAATTCGTTTGCCATGTGCCAAGTCTAACCGAATCCTGTCGGCGCAGGGCTTCCACCTGCGATGCGGTGCCAGCGGACCCGTGCGTCTAGACCTATCACAGTCCGAGTGCCGGGCGCAATTCGTGCCACAAACCGTGATCCGCCGAAGGCACGAACCGGCACTGCGTGGACCCGCACCTGCCGGAGGGTTGAAGCCGCTGAATACTTGACTATTTTAGTCTGTTGGATGAAAGTTGTAAGCGGCGCATTCTTGCGCGCTGGAGAAGGAGGAGATTCCGGACGCCGCACAGGCATCCCGGCGGCCGGGGTCGGAACAATACGAAGCGGATAGAGAAATCCGCAGGTGTGAGCGAGGTAACCGCAGTCATGGCAACAGGTACGGTCAAGTGGTTCAGTAACGCCAAGGGATATGGATTCATCTCTCCGGATGGGGGCGGGGAAGACGTCTTTGCGCACTTCTCCGCGATCGAGGCCGAAGGCTATCGCACGCTGAAGGAAGGCCAGAAAGTGGAGTTCGAGATCAGCGAAGGCCCGAAGGGGCTGCAGGCCTCGCGGATCCGCGCGCCAGGCGCCTGACACCAGCCCGCACCAGCGGGTTGCAGCATCCAGGGCTTCTCCTCCGCCCCCTGCCGCAGATGCAAGGGGCGGTAAGAGCGTTTTTGCCCGCCGTCCCTCTCTTCAGACCCTGGTGGCGATGAGCGCGCCACCGAACTGCACGGCAGGCAGTTTCTGAGCGCCCGTTACGGCCCGGGCGAGGCCAGCCGTCACTCTTTCCATCATCTGTGGTCCGGGGCCGCGGCGCGGGGCGCACCGCAAAAAAAACCCCCGCCGAAGCGGGGGTTCGGGTCAGGCAATTGCCCGGGGCTCAGACTTCGCCGCCAGCCGCCTTGATGAGGGCTTCCTCGATGGCGTTCGGGGCGCACATGATGTTGAAGAAGGTGGCACCGGTCTCGCTCGCGACCATCGGCAGGTGCGGCCAGCTGATGGCAATGCGGAAGCGCGCGTAGAGGGCATAGACGTTGCCGTCCGAGACCAGGATCTCGTAGGGCAGGTGGCCGGTGGAACGCAGCTGATCTCGGTCGACGCGGCTCATGATGTACTCGTCACCGCTGCAACCGTCCGTCAGGGCGACACCGAAGACGGTTTCCTGCTTGCCCGGGATGTCGATGCGGTAGACCTTGCTGGCACCGCCCTTGTTGGCGGCCAGGCCGGCCTCGACGGCGGCGACGGCCTCTTCCTGACTGTCGTATTCGGCGAGCTCGCTGGGATCGTCGAAGTACTCCATACCGAACATGTAGTGATACTTGCGCAGATCCTTCTCGGCCAGCTGCTTCTCCCCGGTGCCGAAGGCCTCCTTCTTGCCCAGCGCCGTCTGCAGCGCGTCGGCGGCGGCCTGCAGGTCGGCCGTATCCTCCAGCCGGTAGGCGCTGCCGAAGTACAGCGGGTTGGTGTAGGACACCTGGATCTCCTCACCCACCTTCGTCAGGGTGACGCGCTGACCGGCCGCGTAGCCGCCGAACTCGGAGCTGGCGGCCGCCTGCTTCAGACCGTCGTTGGTGATGGCCAGAACCAGGGCACCCTCGTAGGGGGCGTAGGAACCGACGACTTCGAAGCCGGCGCCGGTGATTTTCTGCTTGACCTCGTCGGCGACCTGCTGGATATCGCCGGAGGTGGTGTAGGCAAGCGTGAACGGCTTCAGGGTCTCGGCGGCTACGCTGGTACCCGCCGCGGCAAAAAAGATCGCTCCAGCCAGACAGACTTTCTTCAGGGATGGGAACATGATGCAACTCCTCCGCATGTTTATTGTGATGTCCGCAGGGGGCCTCACGCCGCCCGGGAACTTTCTTATGCCCTGCTTTACCGCCACACCGCCGGGGCCTGATATTCTTGCGATCGGCGCCCGGGATGCCGCAGCCGCGCGAAGGCGGTTCAAGGTCATGCGGGTAGTTATTACCTTCTCACCGCGCAATGTCAAGCTCGTGGATGCCGCATCCGGCAATTTCCCGGCACCGGCGGGACGGCGCGCGAAGAAATGATTCTTTATGTGATTTCAGATATATGCCTATGCGATTTCAAGTAGATGAATGGAGCGTCCGGCATGCGCGCGAGACGCCGTTCGGACGCCGCGCCGAGCACTCGGCTGACACCGGCACGCGTCGATGAACCGTAACATCCACGTCACGGTCGCCGCCGTCGTTCACCGGAACGGCCGCTTCCTGCTGGTCGAGGAGAAGGTCGACGGCGAATTGCGGATCAACCAGCCCGCGGGGCACCTGGAACCCGACGAGACGCTGGCGGAGGCCGTCCGGCGGGAGACGCTCGAGGAGACCGCCCATCCCTTCGAGCCGGAGGCGGTGGTGGGGACGTATCTGTGGCGGGTGCCGGCCTCGGATCTCACTTATCTGCGCACTGCCTTCTGCGGCAAGATCGGCGCGCCCGATCCCACCGCCACCCTCGACGCCGGCATCGAACGTGCCGTCTGGCTGACCCGCGACGAGATACTGGCACGCGAGCCTCAGTGGCGCAGCCCGCTGGTGCTGCGCTGCATCGACGACTACCTGGCCGGACGCCGCTACCCGCTCGAACTGCTGGTCAGCCTGCTGCCCGATGTCTGATTACCTGCGACTGCTGGCCTCCGGTTTGCTGCTGGCGGGCCTCGGCGTATGGCCTTCGGCGTGGGGGGGCGACCACCCGGGGGCCAGGGGCACCTCCCTGGAAATCTGTTTCCAGCACGGCTGCGCCTCGACCGCCGTCGTGGCCCTGGGCGGGGAAATCCGGGCTGAGCTGGAAGGAATCTTCGCGCGCGCGGACGACGGCCCCCGGGAACGGGCGGCGATCGCGCACGGCATCGCCCTGCTGGAACGCTACGTCGGCAGCCGCACGGGCACCGACCGCGACCTCGGCGGTACTTTCCCCGGCGCCTTCCGGCAGGGACAGATGGACTGCATCGACGAGTCGACCAACACCACCCGCTATCTGCGGCTGTTCGCGCGCGCGGGCTGGCTGCGCCGCCACGGAGTCGCGGCGCCGGCCACTCGTCTGCCCATCCCCGCCGGCTGGTGGCCTCACACCACCGCCGTCGTCACCGAGCACGGCACCGGCACGGCCTACGCCGTCGACAGCTGGTTCGAGGCGAACGGCCGCCCTCCCCACATCGTCGAACTGCGAGCCTGGCGCCGAGGCTGGAAACCCGCGGCGGTGAACCCATGAGCCGGCACGTCGTCGTGGGACTCTCGGGCGGCGTCGATTCGGCCGTCGCCGCCCTGCGCCTGCTGGAACAGGGCTACGCGGTCGAGGGCCTGTTCATGAAGAACTGGGACGAGGACGACATGGCCGGCCATTGCCCCGCCGCCGAGGATCTCGCCGACGCCGAGGCGGTCGCGCAGCGGCTCGGCATCCCGCTCCACCGCATCAGCTTCTCCACCGAATACTGGGACCGCGTGTTCGCCCATTTTCTCGCCGAATACCGTGCCGGCCGCACACCGAATCCGGACGTGATGTGCAACAAGGAGATCAAGTTCCACGCCTTCCTGGACTATGCGGTCGGACTCGGCGCCGACTTCATCGCCACCGGCCACTACGCGCGCCTGGAACGTTCAGAAGATGGTGTGCAACTGTGCAAGGGCCGCGATCCCAACAAGGACCAGAGCTATTTCCTGCATCTGCTCGACCAAACGCAGCTCGCACGCGCGCTCTTTCCGCTCGGCGAACTGCACAAGCCGGAGGTCCGCCGCATCGCCGAACGGGCGGGCTTTCCCAACCATGCCAAAAAAGACAGCACCGGCATCTGCTTCATCGGCGAGCGCCGCTTCAATACCTTTCTGGCGCGTTATCTGCCGGCCCGTCCGGGCGACATCGTGGACCTCGAAGGCACGGTCGTCGGCCGCCATCAGGGGCTCATGTTCCACACCCACGGCCAGCGCCAGGGACTGGGCATCGGCGGACGCCGCGGCGACACCGGCGAACCCTGGTACGTGGCCGGCAAGGATCTCGATCGCAACCGTCTCATCGTGGTGCAGGGGAAGGATCATCCGGCGCTGTCTCACCCCGCCCTGCGCACCGGAGCGCCGCATTGGATAGACACCCGGCCGCCGCGCCTGCCGCTGCGCTGCACCGCCAAGATACGTTATCGCCAAGCGGATCAGCCCTGTACGGTCCGCCGTGAGCGCGATGGTACCCTGCAGGTCGACTTCGACACCCCGCAGCGCGCCGTCACCCCGGGCCAGGCCGTCGTCTTCTATCGCGAAGAGCATTGCCTGGGCGGTGCCACCATTGCTGCGGCCCTCGATTGACGGACCCGTACATTGTTTTCAACATCACCACCATGACTCACAGCCTCACCGACCGCACCTTGGCACTGGCCGCATTGTTCCAGGCCGCACAGCTCGTCCAGCAGGTCGCCCGCCGCGGCCAGGCCGTGGACTCTGACGTCAGCACCTGCCTAGACAGCCTGTTCAAGATCGATGCGCCCTCCACGGCTGCGATCTTCGCCGATCCCGAAGGCCGCACCGGTCTCGCGACGGGCCTGAACGCGCTGCTGGCACGGCTCGGCACCGGGGGCGGCGCGGAGGAACTCGAAGTCACCCGCTACGTCGTGTCCCTGCTGCATCTGGAACGCAAGCTGGCGCGCAATCGGCCGCTGCAGAATGCCCTGCGCTCCGGCATCGGGCGCATCGCCGGCCAGGCCGACTATTTCGCCTCGTCCACCCACGCCAATGTCATCGCCGCACTCGGCGAACTGTATCAGCAGACCATCAGTACGCTCCGGCCGCGCATCATGGTGCAGGGTGAACCGACCCACCTCGCCGACGCCGCCCGGGCGAGCCTGATCCGCGCCCTGCTGCTCGCCGGCATACGCGCGGCGGTCCTCTGGCGCCAGCTCGGCGGCAACCGCTGGCAGCTGCTGCTGGGTCGCCGGCGGATCCTGGAAACGGCCCGACGGCTGCTTCACCAGTAACGGGCGGTGCCCGTACCAAGTCCCGTGCAGCCCGTCGCCGGGATGGAGGCCATCAGGCCGGAATCCGGTAACGCCTGTCTCCCGCATTGCGCCTCGTTGCATCCGAGCGCCGCGCACGAACCCCCGCCGGCGCATCAGGCCGCAGACTCTCGTGCGCCGCGCTTGTTGCGCCCTACGCCGAACAGCGCCGGCCGCCGCCGGGACTGGCCCGTACCGGCCAAATAACGCATAATGGCGCGCTCCCACGGGGCCGAACCAAGCCACGGATTTAACACGCCAAATCCCAGGAGTACGCATGTCCAACAGCTTTTCCGCGCGCGGCAGCCTGAGTGTCGCAGGACGTACCTACGAGGTCTTCCGCCTGCCGGCGCTGGAGACGGCCTTCAAGGTCTCCCGCCTGCCTTATTCGATGAAGGTGCTGCTGGAAAATCTGCTGCGTTTCGAGGACGGCAAGACGGTCACCGCCGACGACATCCGCGCACTGGCAAACTGGGATCCGCAGGAGGATCCGAACGTCACCGGCGGCCGCGAGATCGCCTTCCGCCCCGCGCGCGTGCTCATGCAGGACTTCACCGGCGTGCCGGCCGTGGTCGACCTCGCCGCCATGCGCGACGCCATGCAGGCGCTGGGCGGCGATCCCGACAAGATCAACCCGCTGCAGCCGGCGGAGCTGGTCATCGACCACTCGGTGCAGATCGACGCCTTCGGCCAGAAAGACGCGATGGACGTCAATGCCAGGCTGGAATACCAGCGCAACCAAGAGCGCTACGCGTTCCTGAAGTGGGGCCAGAAGGCCTTCTCGAACTTCAAGGTCGTGCCGCCCGACACCGGCATCGTGCATCAGGTGAATCTCGAATACCTCGCGCGCACGGTGTTCGCACAAGAGAACGACGGCGTATTGCAGGCCTATCCCGACACGCTGGTCGGCACCGATTCGCACACCACCATGGTCAACGGTCTCGGCGTGCTCGGCTGGGGCGTGGGCGGCATCGAGGCGGAAGCGGCCATGCTCGGCCAGCCGGTGTCCATGCTCATCCCGCAGGTGGTTGGCTTCAAACTCACCGGCAAACTGCCGGAAGGCGCGACCGCGACCGACCTCGTGCTGACCGTGGTGGAGATGCTGCGCAGGCACGGTGTGGTCGGCAAGTTCGTCGAGTTCTACGGCGACGGTCTCGACCACCTGTCGCTGGCCGACCGCGCCACGCTCGCCAACATGGCGCCGGAATACGGCGCGACCTGCGGCATCTTCCCCATCGATGGCGAGACGCTGAACTATCTGCGCCTGTCCGGCCGGCCGGAGGATCAGGTCGCGCTGGTCGAGGCATACGCGAAAGAACAAGGCATGTTCCGCACCCGGGGGCAGCCCGACGCCGTCTACAGCAGCACGGTCGAACTCGACATGGCCATAGTCGAACCCAGCCTCGCCGGCCCGAAGCGTCCGCAGGACCGCGTGCCGCTGAAGCAGTCGAAGACGATGTTCAACGCTGCGCTCGCGGCGCTGCAGAAGGAACGCAATCTCGCCAGCAAGCCGGCGGTCGCAAACATCGGCGGTGGTGCACATGAGCTCCACGATGGCGCCGTGGTGATCGCCTCCATCACCTCCTGCACCAACACCTCCAATCCCTCCGTGATGCTCGGCGCCGGGCTGGTCGCGAAGAAGGCTGCCGCGTGGGGCCTCAAGGTGAAGCCCTGGGTGAAGACCTCACTCGCGCCCGGCTCGCAGGTGGTGACGGAGTACCTCAAGCAGGCCGGCCTGCTCGACGCGCTCGAAGCACTCGGCTTCCACGTCGTCGGCTACGGCTGCGCGACCTGCATCGGCAACTCGGGTCCGCTGCCGGAACCGGTATCCAAGGCCATCGCAGAAGGCAACTTATCCGCCTGCTCGGTACTGTCCGGCAACCGCAACTTCGAGGGCCGCGTGCATGCCGAGGTACGCATGAACTATCTGGCCTCGCCGCCGCTGGTGGTCGCCTACGCGCTGGCCGGCACCATGGACATCGATCTGTACAACGACCCCATCGGCGTCGATCAGAACGGCAACAAGATCTTTCTCAGGGACATCTGGCCCACGCAGCAGGAAGTCAGTGACGTGGTCGCCTCCGCCGTCAAGCGCGAGGACTTCACCCAGGTGTATGCGAATGTGTTCCAGGGCGAGAACCGCTGGACCAGCCTCGCCTCGCCGGAAGGCCAGCTGTTCGCCTGGGACGACAAGTCCACCTACATCAAGAACCCACCTTATTTCGAGGGCATGAGCAAGACGCCCGATGCGGTCACCGATATCCATGGTGCGCGCGCACTGGCCCTGCTCGGCGACTCGGTGACCACCGACCACATCTCGCCGGCCGGCTCCATCAAGCCCGACAGCCCCGCCGGCAAGTACCTGCTGGAACACGGCGTGCAGAAGGCCGATTTCAACTCGCTGGGTTCGCGCCGTGGCAATCACGAGGTCATGATGCGCGGCACCTTCGCCAATATCCGCCTGCGCAACCTGCTCGCTCCCGGCACCGAGGGCGGGGTGACCCTGCACCTGCCCGACGGCGAGCCGATGTCGATCTTCGACGCCGCCATGAAATACCGCGACGAGCACGTCCCGCTGATCGTGATCGCCGGCAAGGAATACGGCTCCGGCTCCTCGCGCGACTGGGCCGCCAAGGGCCCGCGCCTGCTCGGCATCCGCGCCGTGATCGCCGAGAGCTACGAGCGTATCCACCGCTCCAACCTGATCGGCATGGGCATCCTGCCGCTGCAGTTCGACGACGGCGACAATGCGCAGTCGCTGGGCCTGAGTGGCCGCGAAACCTTCGGTATCGAGGGCCTCGGCGACGGCTCCGCCAAACGCGTCACCGTGAAGGCGACCGGCGAGGACGGTTCGGTGAAGACCTTCACCGCCCGCGTGCGCATCGACACCCCGCAGGAAGTCGAGTACTACCGCCACGGTGGCATCCTGCAATACGTGCTGCGGCAGCTGGCGGCGTGATGTGATATTTGGAACCGCCAAGACGCGGAGGACGCCAAAAAGGATTTTTTGAACCGCCAAGAATAATGATTGTAAAAGCGACCACGTATTTGCCTTTCAATTAATCATTCTTGGCGCCTTGGCGTCTTGGCGTCTTGGCGGTTCACCCCGGGTTTTCTTGGCGCCCTTGGCGTCTTGGCGGTTCAACATTAAAGATCTCAAGAGAACGACCATGGACCTGACATCCCTTACCGCTGTTTCCCCCGTCGACGGGCGCTATGCCGGCAAGACCGAGTCGCTGCGGCCGATCTTCAGCGAGTACGGGTTGATCCGCCACCGCGTACTGGTGGAGATCCGCTGGCTGCAGGCGCTGGCCGCGCACGAGGGTATTCCCGAAGTACCGCCGCTCAGCGCACACGCAACCAACATCCTCGATGCTATCTTCGCCAACTTCGGCGAGGATGACGCGCGCCGAGTCAAAAACATCGAGCGCACCACCAATCATGACGTCAAAGCGGTCGAGTACTTCCTCAAGGAGAAGATCGCCGGCAACGCCGAGCTGGAGGCGGTCAGCGAATTCATCCACTTTGCCTGCACCTCCGAAGACATCAACAACCTCGCCTATGCGCTGATGCTGCGCGAGGCCCGCGGCCAGGTGCTGCTGCCGCTGATGGACAACGTCATCGACGCCGTCATTGCACTGGCGCACGCCAACGCCGACCTGCCGCTGCTGGCGCGCACCCACGGCCAGCCGGCCACCCCGACCACCGTCGGCAAGGAGATGGCCAACGTCGCCTACCGCCTGCGCCGCCAGCGAGAACAGCTCACCCAGGTGCCCATGCTCGGCAAGATCAACGGCGCCGTCGGCAACTACAACGCCCACCTGATCGCCTACCCCGAAGTCGACTGGCAGACCTTCGCGGAGAAATTCGTCACCGGCCTCGGCCTGGACTGGAACCCCTACACCACCCAGATCGAACCACACGACTACATCGCCGAGATGTTCGACGCCATCGCCCGCTACAACACCGTACTGGTCGACTTCGCGCGCGATGTCTGGGGCTACATCTCGCTCGGTTACTTCAAGCAGAAGACCGTGGCCGGCGAAGTCGGCTCGTCGACCATGCCGCACAAGGTCAACCCCATCGACTTCGAGAACGCCGAGGGCAATCTCGGCATCGCCAATGCGCTGTTCGATCACCTCGCCGCCAAGCTGCCGATCTCGCGCTGGCAACGCGATCTGTCGGATTCCACCGTGCTGCGCAACCTCGGTGTCGGCATCGCCCATACCGTGATCGCCCTCGAATCGCTGCTGCGCGGCATCGGCAAGCTGGAGGCCAACCCGGCACGCACGGCCGAAGATCTGGACGCCACCTGGGAGGTTCTGGCCGAGGCCGTGCAGACGGTCATGCGCCGTCACGGCATCGAGAAGCCCTACGAGAAGCTCAAGGAACTGACCCGCGGCAAGGGCATCGATGCGGACTCCCTGCGCACCTTCATCGACGGCCTCGACATCCCGGCCGATGCCAGACAACGCCTGCGCGACCTCACCCCGGCCGGCTATATCGGCAACGCGGCCGAGCAGGCACGGAAGATCTGAATTCAAAAGGCTGAAACACGAAGACACCGAAGGCGCACGAAGGAAACCCCTAACGAATCCGGAGGAAGAGCGTCCTCCCTCTTGACGAAGAAGACGGCGGAGACGGTGATACGCCATTCCCCCTCCCCTCGCCCTGACCTGCTCCCGCGAGGGGAGAGGCAGCTCGTGGTCTTTCATTCATTCAAGCGTTCCCTTCGCGCGCCTTCGGCGCCTTCGTGTTGAAATCGTTTGCTTGAAATTCCTCGCCGTTGCGGCATCATCGGCCCATGACAGCCGATTCCGCTGACACCGACGATGCCGGTTATCTGGTCGCACCCGCCGACTGGGCGGGCGATGCCGGGGCCATCCGCGGCATTCGCGACGCGGTGTTCGTGCGCGAGCTGGGCATTCCCGCGGACCTGGAGTGGGACGGCCTCGATCCCGACTGCGCGCATCTGCTCGCCTACGACATGGCCGGCAACCCCATCGGTACCGCGCGCCTGCAGGCCGACGGCCATATCGGGCGCATGGCCGTATTGCCCGAATGGCGCGGCCGCGGCGTCGGCAGTGCTCTGCTGCTGATGCTGATCGACCTCGCGGCGGCCCACGGTCTGGACGAGGTGTTCCTGAACGCGCAGACTGCTGCAGCCGCCTTCTATTTCCGCCATGGCTTCATCGGCTCGGGTGAGGAATTCGAGGCCGCCGGCATCCCGCATATCCGCATGTCGCGCTTCACCACCGATCCCTGACGACACACGAGGTGCCACGCCATGCCGTTGCCGCCTTTCACTGAGCGCCCCGAAACCGGCTGCATCCTCGGCGAGACCACCGGCGAGTACGCGCTCACCGGCCGCGACGACAACCGCCAGGCCGCTGCCCTGCTCGCCGCCCAGGCGCGCCGGCAGATCGATCTGTTCACTCCCGATCTGGAACCGGCACTGTACGACCAGTCGCCATTCCTGGATGCGCTGACCCAGTTGTGCCTGAGCAGCCCCCGCGCCCGCGTGCGCGTGCTGGCCAAGGATTTCGAGCGCATCGTCAAAGACGGCCACCGCCTGGTGGAACTGGCGCGGCGCCTGAGCAGCTACGTGGAGCTGCGCAAGGTGCATTCCGACTACCAGGAGAACAACGAATCCTTCCTGCTGGTCGACGACTACGGACTGCTGCACCGGCGGTACGCGACACGCTTCGAAGGCAGCTTCAGTTGCAAGGCGCCGCTCGAGGTCCGACGCCTGCGTGCCTTCTTCGACGAGGTCTGGGACCGCAGCGAACCCCACGCCGACCTGCGGCGTCTGCACCTGTGACCGCGGCCCGCTCTCTCGCCGCCCTGGCTGCGTTGCTGATCCTGCTGCTGAGCGCGGCCGGTATGGCGGCCGACCGTATCGAAGTCATTCCGCTGCAGAACCGCAGCGCCGAGGAACTCATGCCGCTGATCCGGCCCATGCTGGACGAGAACGAGGCGCTGAGCGGCACCGGCTATCGGCTCATCGTGCGTGCCGCGCCGCAGCGTCTGGAGGATATCCGCGCCCTGGTCGCGCAGCTCGATCAGGCTGCGCGGCAACTGCGCATCAGTGTGCGCCGCGCGGCCCATGAGGAGATCGAGCGCGAGGGTGCACGGGGCTCGGTGGATATCGGTGCGGGCGGCGGCCAGCAGATCGAGGCCCGCGGACGCGCCATCGTCCGCAGCACCCGCGACAAGGGCAGCGAACGCAACTATTACGAGGTTTCCGCCCTCGAAGGCACACCCGTGTTCATCCACACCGGCGAGGCGTTTCCCGTGCCGTCCCGGAGCAGCCATGTCGTCGACGGCCGCATCGTCATCGTGGAAGGCATCGACTACCAGGAGCTCAGCTCGGGCTTCTACGCCCTGGCCCACGCGCACGATGGCGAGGTTACCGTGGATATCAGCCCGCAGCGCGAAGTCCTCGACCCGCACGGCAGCGGCCGCATCCAGAGCACCGCGCTCGTCACCACGGTGCGCGGACGGCTAGGCGACTGGCTGGAGCTCGGCGGCACCGCCCAACACCGCACGCAGGAGGGCGGCGGCCTGCTGCGCAGCACGCGCGGCCGTGACGCCGCCCAGCAGACGCTGTGGCTCAAAGTGGAGATGGCTGAATGAGCGCCGGCACGCGACCGCCCCGCCACTCGTCACGATGGCGTCCCGCACCACGACCGGCGGTGGTCATTCGACCTTGATGCTGTGGCGCTTCGCCGCCTCTTTCTTCGGCAACATCAGTTCGAGGATGCCGTCCTTGAAGCTCGCCCTGGCCTTGCTGCTGTCGACGTCGCCCGGCAGCGCCACCGTGCGTGCGAAGCTGCCCTGGCTGATCTCGCAGCGATAGTAGTCGCCCTTCTCTTCCTTGCTCTCCTGGCGCGTCGAACCCTTGATGGTCACGGTGGTGTCGGTGACCGACACATCCAGGTCCTTCTTGTCGACGCCGGCCACCTCCGCCCGCACGACGATCTCGGATTCACGGTCGATGATGTCGACCTTGGGCAGGCGCCCTTCGAACGGCATCTTAAGCTGCGGCCAGCCCGCGCGCAGGGGATGGAGCCAGCCGCTCGGAAAAGCGCTTTCGAACCAGCGGTCCCATTCCTCGACAGGGCTGAACACATGCGGTGCGCGTATCGCCTGCGGTCCGTTGCCGCCCTTCTGCAGTTCGGTCTTGTGTTCCTTCGCCATTGTTCTGACCCTCCTTCAGTGATGTCTTGCACAGGGGGCCCACGCCCCGGTTTTGAGTGTAGGAGACGCCCGGCGGATTTGCGCTGCACCGGCCCCCCGCGTCAGGATCCGCATCGCCCACTTTCCGACATCCGGCCCGCCAGCCCGGCGCAACCGGAAAACCGACGTTCGCATCCGCCTTTGCGCCAAATCAAAGTTGCGACCTCGCGGCGGTTCTACTATGAAGCCGTAGACCGCCACCGCGGCGGCCTCGAACCCACGCCCCAGGGATCCGCCATGAGCCTGCGCAGGCAAGACACGGGACAGCCCACCGCGGACGCCATCGACAGCGTCCTGACGGCGGAGCGCGAGGCCAACCAGGCCATCACCGAGGCGAAGGCCGAGGCCGGGCGCATGCTGGACGCCGCCCGCCAGCGGGCCGCCCGCATCCTGCAGCGCGCCGACGCCCGCATCACCTTCACCCATCTGCGCTGCAGCCACGGCGTGGCGCGGGCCATCGATGCCCAGATCGTCGCCCACCACCGCCAGCTGGCCGAACTCAGTCAGCGCCTGGAACTGGGCGACGCGCAGATCGATGCCATCGTCGGGACCCTCGCCGCCGAACTCACCGGGGGCGCGCCGCAGCGCGAAGGCGACGCATGAACCACGGCCGCTACGACTATATTCAGGCCCGTCTGCAGGCGCGGCACGGCCAGCGCCCCGATACCGCGCTGTGGCAACGCCTGGGCGCCCTGCGCGATCTCCCGTTGTTCCTGCAGACGGCCCGTGCCAGCGGCCTGCGCCCCTGGCTGGACGGCTTCACACCGGAGACGCCCGCGCACCGGATGGAGCAGCTGCTGCGCCAGCGCTTCCGCGCCGAGGCCGCCCATGTGGCGCGCTGGCAGCCGGAACCCTGGCGGGCCGCCACCGCCTGGGTCGCTCACTGGATCGACCTGCCCGCCCTCGGCGGACTACTGCGCGACGAACAGACGCCGGAATGGATGCTGGACGATCCCGACTACGGACCGCTCGCACACCTGCCGCGGCGTGCGCGCACCGAGGCGCTGCAGCACAGCCGCTGGACCGATCTCGGGACGGAACTCGGACGGGGGCATGGGACGGTGCGTGCGGCCTGGTTTGCCGGCTGGCGCCGGCTCCGACCACTTCGTGGGGCGTCGCAGGTCGAACGTCTCGCCACGGCCCTGGAACGGCCCCAGGACAGCCTGGCCGCCACCCCGGCTCAGGACGCCCTGCAGCGGGAACGCTGGCGGGACTGGCTGAACCTGCGTTTCCGGCAGCTGCCGCGCGCGCCGGTCACCAGCCTGCTGCACCTTTTCGCACTGGCCCAGGACATGGAGCGCCTGCGCGGCGAACTGCTGCAGCGCCGCCTGTTCCCGGGCACCGCTCAGGACAACGCCCATGAGCCTGCGGCCTGAATCCGCGCACTGGTTCGAGTGCCTCATCGCGCGGGACGATCTGGCGCCGGCCCTGGAAGCGCTGGCCGCCGGCGGCCAGATCCAGCTCGAGACCGACGTCCCGGAGGAGGACACGGAGACCCTCACCGACCTGAGCGCGCCGCTCGAGGACTATGGCCGGCTCTTCCAGCGCTATCACCTCCACTGGCCACCGGCGGCACCGCCGGCCAGCGTGGCCGGCCCACCGGGCCGGACCCTGCGCCGTGTCCTGCGGGGGCTGCACGACTGGGCCGTGCAGGCGGAGCCCGTGATCACCGAACTGGAGCGGCTGGAGGCCGAAGACAGGGATCTGCAGCGCCTGCGCGAATGGCTCGCCGCCGTCCAGCGCCAGGGCGCGATCCTGGACATCGGCGCGCTGGCCAACAGCGGCCCGCTGCTGGCCGTGCAGCTGTACCGGGTCGCCGCACAGACCGAACTCCCCGCACTGCCCCCCACCTGGTTACGCTGGGACATCCCCCAGGCCGACGGCTATTACACCCTGCTGATCGGCCCTGCGGTGGAACGTGAAGCGGTGGAGCACGAGCTCAGCGCGCAGCGGGTGCGTCGCATTCCGCTGCCCGGCCGGCTGCACGGCACGCCGCGCGCGGCCGGCGGCCAGATCGATGCCAGGCTGCAGGTACACGCCAAGCGCCGCCGGGATCTGCAGCATGCCCTCTCGGCCCTGCACGAGGCCTTCGACGTTGCCGCGATGCTCGGGGAGATCGCGCGCCTCGACTGGTTCCTGCGCCATGTGCGCTATCAGACCCGCGGCGTGAACCTCGCCTGGGTGCGGGGCTGGAGCAGCGCACCGGCGGCGAAGGCGCTGCAGGCCGACCTGGCCGACGCAGGCGTGCGCGCCCTGGTCCGGTTCGCGCCGGCGCCGCCGGACCGCACGCCCCCTCTGGTGCTGCGCAACCCGCGCTGGGCGCGTGCCTTCGAAGTCTTCCCGCGCCTGCTCGGCATGCCCTCCGCGCAGGAGGCCGATCCCAGCCGCATCCTCGCCCTGGTGGTACCGCTGCTGTTCGGCTACATGTTCGGGGATCTCGGGCAGGGTCTGGTGCTGCTGCTCGCCGGGCTGTTCCTGCGCCGACGCCTGCCGGCGGCGACGATCCTGATCCCCGCCGGCGCCAGCGCGATGCTGTTCGGCCTGCTGTTCGGCAGCGTATTCGCGCGCGAAGATCTGCTGCCGGCGCTGTGGCTGCACCCGCTGAGTGAACCGTTGCTGGTGCTGGGCATCCCGCTGGGGTTCGGCGTGGCGTTGCTGCTGCTGGGCCTGCTGCTCAACGGCCTGGAAGCCGCCTGGCGCGGTGAGGTGCGTCACTGGTGGTGGCGTGAGGCGCCCGTGATCGCCCTGTATGTCGGCCTGCTCGCGCTGTTCATCCATCCGGGCGCCATCTACGTCCACCTGGTGGGTCTGCCCTGGCTGGTGATCGGCGCGCTGGTTGTCGGCCACGGCCGCTCCCTCGCGCGCATCGGTCTGGCCATCGGGGAGCTGGTCGAGCAGATCTTCCAGCTCGCCGTGAACACCCTGTCGTTCTCGCGTGTCGGCGCCTTCGCCCTGGCGCACGCCGGCCTGTCCCAGGCCGTCGTCGGCCTCGCCGACATCGCCGGCAATGCCGCCTGGCTGGTGCTGGTGCTGGGCAACGTGTTCATCCTCGCACTCGAGGGACTGGTGGTGCTCATCCAAACCACGCGCCTGGTACTGTTCGAGTTCTTCATCCGCTTCCTGCGCGGCGAGGGACGTGGCTTCACCCCGCTGCCGGCCCCGGATTATTTCGCGTTCACCGCAACAAGGAGTCAGTCATGAAACGCCCTGTCATCGCCATCGCTCTGACATTGTTCGCCGGCGTGCTGTGCGCGGTCGGCACTGCGCTGCTGCTCCTGGGGCCCGCCGTGGCCGCCGAGGAGCCCGCTACCGCCCGGCTCCTCGATCCGGGCATCGTGCAATGGGGCTATCTCGCCGCGGCGCTCGCCACCGGCCTGTCCTCGCTGGGCGCGGGCTTCGCTGTGGCCAGCGTAGGCAGCGCGGCCATCGGCGCAGTGACCGAGAAGCCCGAACTGCTCGGCCGCACGCTGATCTTCGTGGGTCTGGCCGAAGGCATCGCGATCTACGGCCTGATCGTGTCCATCCTGATCCTGAATCGCCTCGGCTGATGAACGCGCCCGTCTACATCGGCGAAGAACTGAGCGCCGCCGGCTACCGGCTGGCCGGCGCGGAGACCGTCGTGGCCGGCAGCGCGATCAACGTCGAAGAGCTGATCGAAGATGCCGTCGCGCGCAGTCCGCTGGTGCTGCTCGGCGCGGGCGTGGCGGCGGGCCTGCCACCGGAACGCCTGCACGCGCTGCTGCGTGCGCTCAAGCCGCGGGTGGTCGTGGTACCGGACATCGCCGGTACGGCCGCGCCACCCGATCTCACCAGCTGGCTGCGTGGCCAGCTCGGCATGGCCGGAGCCTGAACCCATGAGCGACGCCGTCGACACCCCGCACGAAGGACTGATCGAACTGATCATAGCCACCCGCGATGCGCGCAGCGCCGAGATCCTCGGTCAGGCACGCGAGCAGGCGCAGGCGCGCATCCATGCCGCCTTTCGGGAGGCGCGCCAGCGTGTGAGCCACGCCATCGACGAGGAGCGCGTGCGCGCGCGTGGCCTGCTCACCGTCAACGAGGCGCGCCTGGAAACCCATAACCGCCAGCGCTATCAAGATGCCGTGCAGCACCTGCTGTCGCGCGCGCGACACCGCCTCGGCGCGGCCTTGCTGGCGCGCTGGAACGACGCGGCGCAACGCAAACAGTGGCTGGAGCATCTGCTCGGCCAGGCACTCGCGCGTCTGCCCAGGGCGCATTGGATCATCGAGCATGCGGAAGGCGGTGACAGCCATGAGCTCGCGGCCTGGCTGGAGCGCGTCGCGGAACACACCGGCGTGCGTCCGACCCTCACGAGCGATAAGCACATCGCCGCGGGTCTGCGCATCCAGGCCGGCGGCGCCTGCCTCGACGGCACACTGGCCGGCCTGCTCGCCGACGAACGCGCCGTGCAGGCGAAACTGCTGGCGCAACTGGAAGCAGCGCTGCCGAAGTCGAGTGCCGGAGATAGAACATGAGCCATTTCGACCATCGGACGATCATTTCGCGTAACCCGGATGGAGCGCAGCGCAATCCGGGAATCTCCGCACGCTCATGTGAACGCCAAACCCCGGATTCCGCTGTGCTCCCTCCGGGCTACGAAGCGACATTGCGGAGAGAAGCGTCATGAGCGAGGCACGCCTGTCGTGGATCAGCGGCCCGGTGCTGCGCGCGCGTCCGCAGGGGCCGTTCGCGGTCAATGAGGCCGTACTGATCGGCGAGCAACGGCTGCTCGGCGAGGTCATCCGCCTCACCGAGACCGAAATCGTCGTGCAGGTGTACGAAGACACGACCGGCCTACGCCCCGGTACGCCGGTGCACGGCACCGGGCGGCCACTGGCAGTGGAACTCGGCCCCGGCCTGCTCGGCAACATCTTCGATGGCCTGTTGCGGCCGCTGGCCGGCATGGAATCCATCCATGTGCAGCCCGGCATGTGGAAGCGTGCACCGGGACTGTTTCCCTTCACGCCCAAGGTGCGTCCGGGCGACGAACTCGAAGATGGGGCGCTGGTCGGTGAGATCCTGCCGAAAGAGGCCATGCGCCAGCACGCTCTGCTGCCGCCGGGCGTGCGCGGCACCGTGACCGAGATCAGGCCGGCCGGCAGCTACCGCGAAGACGAAGTCGTGTGCGTGGTCGAGGACGGCGGCGAGCGCCACGAGGTGCGCATGGGCCACGCCTGGCCGGTGCGCATCCCGCGCCCGATCCGCAGGCGCCTGCCCGCCGACCGGCCCATGCTCACCGGCCAGCGCATCCTCGACGCGCTGTTCCCGATCGCGCGCGGCGGCAAGGCCGCCCTGCCCGGCGGCTTCGGCACCGGCAAGACCGTGCTACAGGAAAGCCTCGCCAAATGGTGCGACGCGGACGTGATCGTCTACGTCGGCTGCGGCGAGCGTGGCAACGAGATGGCCGGCGTGCTGCACGAGTTTCCGCAGCTGCAGGATCCGCGCACCGGCCGCGCACTCATGGAACGCACGGTGATCATCGCCAACACCTCGAACATGCCGGTGGCGGCGCGCGAGGCGAGCATCTATACCGGCGTGACCGTCGCCGAGTATTTCCGCGACCAGGGCCTGCATGTCGCACTGATGGCCGACTCCACCAGCCGCTGGGCCGAAGCCCTGCGCGAAGTCTCCGGCCGACTCGGCGAACTGCCCGGCGAAAGCGGCTATCCGGCCTACTTGAGTTCGCGCCTGGCGGATTTCTACGAACGCGCCGCGCGCGTGGAGACGCTGTGCGGCGCGGAAGGCTCGCTGAGCATCATCGGTGCGGTGAGCCCGCCGGGCGGCGATTTCTCCGAGCCGGTGACCACGCACACCAAGCGCTATGTACGCAGCTTCTGGGCACTGGACCGTGGCCGCGCGCAGGCCCGCTTCTATCCGGCGGTGCACCCGCTGCAGTCGTACACCGAGGACGTCGACAGCATGGCCGTGTGGTGGAAGGCCGAGGGCAGCCCGCACTGGGCCGATCACCGACGCCGGTTCCTGGAAATCCTCGAAGAGCAGACGCGTCTGGAGCGGATGGCGCGGATCGTCGGCAAGGATTCGCTGCCGCCGCGCCAGCAGTGTGTACTGCTGTGCGGCGACCTGATCAATCAGGCGTTCCTGCGCCAATCCTCCTTCTCGCCCATCGATCGCTACGCCTCACCGGCGCGGCAGACGGCGATGATGAATCTCATCGTCCGTTTCGTGGAGGAGGCGCTGCGGCTGGTAGATGCCGGCGTGCCGCTCGCGGCCGTCACTGAGCTGCCGGTGCTGCGCAGGCTGCAGCGCATGGGTGAAGACATCACCGAACAGGCGTTGGACGAATTCCAGGCCCTCGCGCGCCAGCTCGAGACCGAGCTGGGTCAACTCGAAGGAACCGCCGAACATGCACGCTGAACTCTCTCTGGCCGGCGCCGCCACCCGCATCGACGGGCCGCTGCTGTTCCTGCGCCGCATGCTCGATGTGGGCCTCAACGAATCCGTCGAGGTGATCGGCGTCGACGGCCGCGCCCGCCTCGGCCGCATCGCCGCGCTCGACGAGGACTTCATGACTGTCGAGGTGCTGGAATCCACCCAGGGCCTCACGCTCGGCGCAACGCGCGTGCGCTTCCACGGCGAGCCGCTGCACTTCAGTCTCGGGCCGGACATCCTCGGCCGCGTATTCGACGGTGTGGGGCGGGTGATCGACGGCGGTCCGCCGATCGCCGCGCACCAGCGCCTGCGCATCGAAGGCCTGACGGTGAACCCCGCCAGGCGCGCCATGCCGCGCGACTTCATCGAGACCGGCATCTCCACCATCGACATCATGAACAGCCTGGTGCGCGGCCAGAAGCTGCCGATCTTCTCCGGCGGCGGCCTGCCGCACGACCGATTGGCCATCCAGGTCGCACAGCAGGCGCGCCTGCGCGGCGAAGGCGCCGGCACCGTGCCGGAGGGTTTCGCCATCGTATTCGTCGGCATCGGCATCCCGCACGATACCGCGGAGTCGTTCCGCCAGGCGATGGAGCAGAGCGGCGCCCTGGCGCGCACCGCCCTGTTCCTCAACCTCGCCTCGGACTCCAGCGTGCAGCGTCTGCTCACGCCGCGCTTCGCGCTGACCGCCGCGGAATACCTCGCCTTCGAGCTCGGCCGGCACGTGCTGGTGATCATGACCGACCTGACCAACTACTGCGAGGCGCTGCGCGAGGTCTCCGCCAGCCACGGCGAGATCCCCAGCCGCAAGGGCTATCCGGGCTATCTGTATTCCGACCTGGCGACGCTGTACGAGCGTGCCGGCACCGTGCAGGGCCGGCCCGGCACGCTGACGCAGATGCCGATCCTGACCATGCCCTCGGACGACATCAGCCATCCGATCCCCGATCTGTCCGGCTACATCACCGAAGGCCAGATCGTGCTCGACCGCGAACTGACGCGCCGCGATCTGTATCCGCCGGTGAAGGTGCTGCCGAGCCTGTCGCGGTTGATGAAGGACGGCACCGGCAAGGGCTTCACCGACACCGACCATCCGGACCTCGCCAACCAGCTCTACGCGGCGTATGCGCGCGCCACCCAGGTGCGCGTGCTCGCCAGCGTGGTCGGCAGCGAGGGACTCACCGAGATCGACCGGCTGTACTTGCGCTTCGGCGAGGGCTTCGAAGGCGAATTCGCCAATCAGGGCAACCAGCGACGCGCACTGGAACAGAGCATGGCGATCGGCTGGCGGCTGCTGAGCGTGCTGCCGCGCGGTGAACTGCACCGCCTGAGCGACGCGCAGATCGCCGCGCACATCGAACCGCTGCGGACAACTGCGCATGCTCAGTCCTGACCGCCTGCCGACCCGCTCCACCCTGCTCGAGCTGCGCGAGGAGCGTCAGATCATGCAGGAGGGCTACCGCTTCCTGGACGAGAAGCGGTTGCTGCTGGCGGCCGAGATACTCCGGCAGCTCGGGCGCTATGAAGAGCACATGGCGCAGTTCCGTGCCCTGCAGCAGCAGGCCACCGAGACCCTGCGCGCCGCGGTCGGCCGCCACGGCCTGGAGGCGCTCAGCCTGTATCCGAGCGCCCCGCCCGCCGGGCCTGCCGAACCGCGCCGCTACCGCTTCCTGGGCGTGCCGCTGCTCGAAAGTGCGGACGATGCCGATCCGCCGCTGCCGGAGACCGCCCCGGCCGAAGACCCCTCACCGCAGGCGCGGCGCTGTGCCGAGGTGTTTCACCGCCTGCTGCTGCGGGCGCGCGATCTGGCCCTGCTGTCCGGAAATCTGCATCGACTCATCGACGACTACCGCCGCACCGAGCGGCGCGCCAGGGCGCTGGAGGACGTGTTGCTGCCCGAGACCCAGGCGGCCATCCGCGATCTCGAGGAGCGTCTCGACGACCTGGATCAGGAGGAGGCGATCAGAGTGCGGTTGAAGGCCGGGACCAAGACCTAGCGGGCACCACCGGACCGGCCTTCCCGCACGCCGCCTTCCGCAGATGCCACGCCGCCGGCACGCTCCGCCGATCATTGAACTGACAGGGGCTGGGCACCAAGAAAAAGCGGCCCGGAGGCCGCTTTTTCATACGCGCAGTGGATGGACCGGTTGCGTCAGGCGACGCGCTTGCGCTTGGCGATGCCCGCCAGCCCGATCAGGCCGGAGCCGAGCAGCCAGACGGCGGCCGGGACTGGCACGGGGGTCATCCCAAATGTGTTCCAGCCGCCAAACACGGTCCGGTCAAAGCCAGATTCCCAACCCACGAAGGTATTGCCCCAGGAGTCGAACGCATGGCCGTCGAACTCCACGACAAACATGAGCCCAGCTGAAGTGGGACCGGTGATATCCAAGTAGGGATAGCCTCCACTGCTATAGGCTGGGTCAGCCGTATTGGAGAACGTGTACGTGCCGATCGACAGCTCGAAGGAATTCGTCCCCGAGAGGTTAGAGTCGAAGTAGACCAGGCCGGTGCCGCCGCTCAGCACGCTGTCGTCAAACGTGCCGGTGACGGTAACCGTGTCACCGACGCCGACACCGAACACATTCGGCACGGTCGTGAACGTGCTGGTGGTTCCCATCAGCGTGAAGTTGACCAGCGCCGCCTGGGCACCTGTCGCCCCCACTGCCATGCAGCCTGCAACCAGGGCGGCACAAGCCGTCTTTCTGAACGTCGACATGGATCTCTCCTCCAAAACCGCTTCTTCGTGATCTGTGTTGTCAGTCTTATGCGCCATCACCGGCGAAGCGGCCGGGCGCCCCGACCGTTATTTCAGTATCCCAGCGAACTGCAGGCGTCGGCGACTTGAGTGTAACAGCTTTGCGCCACGTCCGGTGAGTCGATCCAGAAGCGCCGTGAGGCTTCCGGCATCACTGTCGTGTCTGTGTAGTTGCACAAAGACGGCTGGCGACCCACCTCGATCATTGCAAACTGCAGGTTGGTCGTATTGAGTAGCTGCGCGGTCGTGGCGCTGGAGCGGCAGGAAATCGCATCGCCGGAAGCCGCGCGCACCGTGATGGCGGCGAGTTCCGCCTCCGTCCAGCACGGACAGGGCACCTTCACGCAGGGCATGTCCGGATCACCGGCCCGCATCTTCTTGCGGTAGTTGGCCAGGATCTTGTTGTTCGGTGGTT
>CAYWKV010000009.1:0-40162 GCA_964458835.1 uncultured Gammaproteobacteria bacterium
TCATGAAACCCCGCATCACCCGCCCCGCCCCGGACGCGGAGTATTTCTTCCCGGAAGGTTGCCACATCCTGGAATCCTGGAACGACGCCTCCGCCCCACAGGCATCCATCGCGCGCGCCCGGGTGGCGCCGGGTACGGGCACACGCTGGCATACCCTGACGGGCGTGACGGAGCGGTATCTGATCGTGGCCGGCAGCGGCCGTGTCGAGGTCGGCGTGCAACCACCGGAGGAAGTGCGGGCAGGGGATGTGGTCGTGATCCCGCCAGGGGAGTGGCAACGGATCACCAATACCGGCAGTGATGATCTGATTTTCTACGCAATCTGCACGCCGCGTTTCACGCCGGAATGCTATCGCCCGCTGGAGTGAACTCCGGAGATCAGGCCGCGATCCGCGGCAGGCCGAACTTCACCCGCAACTTGCGCAGCGTGGCGGCGCCGATGCCGGGCATGGCGAGCAGATGCCGGTCGTCGGCGGCCCGCACCTGTTCGGCATTGCGGAAACCGGCCGCATACAGGGCGCGGGCGATGCGCACATTCACGCCGGCCGCCCTGACCTCACGGAAAAATTGCTGCGCATCATCGTGGGTCGACGGCGGTATCGAGGGCGGCACGGCATGCGTTTCGACCGCCGATGCGGCCAACCCGACGGCCTCCGGGCGGCGGGGGGCAGAACGGCGGATGAGCTTGTGCCGCGGCTGTGCATCGGCCGCGCTCAGTCCGGTGACGGCCAGGAAGTGGCGCGCCGCGGCCAGCAGCAGCAGGGCCGCCAGAAGCTGCGCCACCGCCTGGTTTCGCGACAGCTCGGCGAGAACGGCGTGCGAAGCCAGCCCCGCGGCCCAGGCCACGCACAGCGACGCGAACAGGGCGAAACCGCCGGTCCAGAGCCGTCCCTGATGGCGCGGGAGGCACTGCATGAAGCAGCGCATCAGCCGTTCGGCAATCTGGTCGAACCAGGTGCGATCCTGATAGAGGTAGTCGTCATAATTCATGGGCGGTATCCTGCGTTTTCCACACTGTACCCAAGCCTGTCCCTGTACGACTGTGATCGGCGCCGCATTCGGCGCGGCGGTGGCGCATGGCGAAGAAGTGCCGAGACAATACCCGTGGAACCTTGTCGGCAGACGGCGCATGCCTTTTAATGCAGCGGACGGAGAGCGCCGAGGCCGCCCACATCGCACCACCAAGCAACTGAATTCTCTGAAATATACATCTACCGCCCGAGATCGTGAAGCCCGCACCGCCCGAATCATGCAGCCAGCCGACGCCGATGCATTCCTTGCGATCCTGCTGGAGATCCTCCGACTCCACCCGGAAGGACTGAGCGAATTCGACCTGCTGCAGCGCCTGCGCGACGATCAGCGGCTGGCGTTCGGCGCCGAGCGGCTGGACGACTCCAGGACATTGTTCCGGACGCACTTCCTGCTGTTCCATCATCTGCACCGCCTGCGCGAAACGCTGCGCCGGACGCGCAGCGGCGATCTGGAGATCCATGCCCTGGGAATCCGCCTGCGGCCGGCGGCCGCGGACGCTTCTACCGCGCTGGCCGCGCCGGAGCCGCTGAGCGCCTACTACCTGGATGTCACCAACCTGGATGGCACCAGCACCGCCGATATCGACCGCATGCTCGGCCGGTTCTGGGCGCGCTTCGGCCGCTACGACCGCCGCGGCGAGGCCCTGGCGGTGCTCGACCTGCCGGCGGACGCCGACGACGACGCCATCCTCCGCCAGTACCGGCGTCTGGCAATGCGGCACCACCCCGACCGCGGCGGCGACCGTGACCGCCTGCAGGCGATCAATGCCGCCCTGGCGATCCTCGACCCGAAGCGGACTTGACCACCCCCCGCATGAGCGCCTACAAACTCGTACTCCACCCGTTGCCGGCCGCCGCAAGACCGCGCTCCCTCGACGCCCTGCTGGCCGCCCTGCACGGGATGGGATTCCTGGGTCCGGCCTTCGAGCTGGACGGGCGCCGGCATTTCCAGACCGGCCCATGCTTCCTCGACTACCTGACCTTTCTCGGCTGCTCGCCGGTGGTCGAACTCGATCCGCCGGCCGACGATCGTGACGCCCATGCGCGGGCCGGACGCTTCTGTCATGTCGAACTGCGGCCTCCGACGGCCGCGCCCCGCCTGCGCGGAGGGACTGATCCCCCGCCCCGCTGCCGCCAATGCCGCCGGCCGGTGGAACCGGCCCTGCTCGCCGCAGCGGCGGTGCAGAGCGGCACGCTGTCCTGCCCGGTGTGCGGATGCCGGTCGGACCTGGAGCGGCTGAACTGGCGGCAGGCCGGCGGCTATGCGTGTGTGTTCCTCGACATCTGGGGGATCCACCCGGCCGAGGCCGTGCCGGGTGACGCACTGCTGGAGACCCTGGCCCGCTGCACAGACAGTTCCTGGGGATTTTTCTACGCGGAAGACTGACTTCCTCTGCGGATGAATCCGCCACCCCGCCTGTGCGACAATGCCCGCCCTGTTCTAAGGACCGGCGCCGGCCAGGCGTCCGGCCAGCGGAGGCCCCAGCGATGTCCAGTGATGAGATTTCCCAGGAAGAGCGCATCCTGCGCATGATGAAGAAGGTTCTCACGGACGTGGCCAAGGATACCCACGCCCAGCCCGGCTTCCGCCACCCCCTGTCGGACAACACCGTCCAGGGCATCCGCGATTGCCTGGCGCTGATCGCGGCCCGCGAACGCGAGCTGGTCGAGGCGCGCGGCAAATCCATGGACATGCGGCCGCACTTCATCGACGAACCCAAGAAAACCGTGGTCGTGCCGCTGGACTCGCTGAAGAAGCACAAGCCGGCCGGCGACAACTGAGACCCGCACGCGGCCGCTCCGACGCGGCCACAACACAGACCGCACTGAATAATGCCGCAAAATACCCGGTTGTTGGCTTCGCCGGGCTTGTGGGACTATAGTGCGCAAAACCGCACTTCGAGGACCGGAAACATGAGTGATTTCGGCAATGCCACGCAGGAAGACCGTATCTGTCTCACCCGAGCTGTCATCGGCCTGCTGGAGAGCTGGGGCGTCGGGCCCCAGGAGGCGATCATGATTCTCGCGCTGCCCGAGGAAACGACGGTTCGCGGCATGCACCGCTACCGGATGGATACGCCGTTCCCGGATTCCCCCGATGTCATGGAGCGTGTCGAGCACCTGATCGGCATCGCCGACGCGCTGCGCACCACATTTCCCCGCAATCCACAGATGGGCCCCCTGTGGATGCACCGCCGCAATCGCCATTTCCGCCGCCGCACCCCGGTCGACCTCATGATCGAAGACGGCCTGAATGGCGTCATCGCGGTACGCACCCACCTTGACTGCTCGTTCGCCTGGGCCGCGTCCGGATCGACCGCTACGCCCTGCGCCTGAGAAGGCCGTCCCGGAACCATGAACCCCGCCCTTGAGGCGGGGTTTTTCGTTGGTGCGGCATACGGCTGCGTCAGCCCTCGACCGGCCGCACCCTGGCCGCCGCCGTCTTGGCACGCGCGCGCGCCTCGTCGACCGTATCCGCACAGGCCAGCGCCACACCCATGCGCCGCCGCCGGAAGGATTCCGGCTTGCCGAACAGGCGCAGATCCGATTCCGGCACCCGCAGCGCCTCGTCCACACCCTCGAACGCGATAGCGGCCGCCTCCAGTCGGCCGTAGATCACGGCACTGGCGCCCGGCCGGCGCAGCGCCACCGAGACCGGCAGCCCCAGGATCGCGCGCGCGTGCAGTTCGAACTCGCTCTGAACCTGGCTGGCCATCGTGACCATGCCGGTGTCGTGCGGGCGCGGGCTGACTTCGCTGAACCAGACCTGATCCCCCTTCACGAACAGCTCCACACCAAAGATGCCGCGGCCGCCGAGACTGCCCGTGATGGCGGCTGCGATCTCCCGCGAGCGCGCCAGCGCTGCGGCAGACATCGGCTGTGGCTGCCAGGACTCGACATAGTCGCCCTTGACCTGCACGTGGCCGATGGGCTCGCAGAAGTCGGTCCGCACCTGCCCGTCCTCGCCCAGGGAACGGACCGTGAGCAGGGTGATCTCGAAATCGAAGTCGATGCATTCCTCGACGATCACCCTGCTGCTCTGCACCCGACCGCCCTGCATCGCATAGTGCCACGCCCCCTCGATGTCGGCAGGCGCTGCGACGCTCGACTGGCCCTTGCCCGACGACGACATCACCGGTTTGACGATGCAGGGGTAGCCCGTCACCCGATCCGCGGCCGCGCGCAGTTCTTCGACACTCTCGGCAAAGACGTAGCGCGAAGTCGGCAGCCCCAGTTCCTCGGCGGCCAGCCGCCGGATCCCTTCGCGGTTCAGGGTCAGCTGCGCCGCGCGGGCGGTGGGAATGACCTCCGTCAGGCCGGCCGCCTCGACCTCCGCCAGGGCCACGGTCGCGATGGCCTCGAGCTCCGGCACGACCAGATGCGGCCGCTCCCGCTCGATCAGTGCGCGCAGGGCGACGGGATCCGTCATGTCGACCGTATGCGCGCGATGGGCGACCTGATGGCCGGGAGCGTTGAGATAGCGGTCCACGGCGATCACCTCCACGCCCAGTCGTTGCAGGGCGATGATCACCTCCTTGCCCAGCTCGCCGCTGCCGAGCAGCAGCACGCGCGTCGCCGTGGCCGACAATGGGGTACCCACACGCATCACCTTCTCCTTCATCGAAAAATCCACAACGCCCCGGCACGGGACAGCACCCGGCGCGGGCAGCGGCTCATCCACGCACGGTAAAGTCGGCCGTGGCATGGCCGTTACAGCCCACTGTTCGGACCTGACAAAAATCAACGCGGGCACGGCCGGGACGAGGCCCGAAAAAGGCCACCGGCAGCCCCCTAGCGCCGGCCACGAGGATGTCGCATGCAGGTTGAAGCCTTTTACGATGAGGGACGCACCTCCACCCTCACGTATGTCGTCTATGACGCAATCAGCGGGGATGCCGTCATCATCGACCCGGTTCTCGACCTCGATACCACGCCCTGGCGGACCTTCACGGAATCGATAGACAAAGTGGCCCGATTCGTGGTGGACCGGCAGCTGAAAGTCCACTGGCTCCTCGAGACCCACGTCCACGCCGATCATCTCTCCGGCGCCCATGAACTCAAACAGCGCCTGCGGACACGAGCCGCAATCGGCAGCAATATTGCCGTAGTGCAGGAGATCTTCAAAGGGACATTCAACCTGCCGCAGGATTTCCCCACCGATGGCCGCCAGTTCGACCGTCTTCTCCGGGACGGAGACATGCTCGAAGCCGGGACCCTGCACATCGGGGTCCTGCACACGCCGGGGCACACCCCGGCCTGCAGCACCTACCGGATCGGCGACGCCGTCTTCACCGGCGACGTGCTGTTCATGCCTGACGTGGGGGTGGCCCGCTGCGACTTTCCGCGCGGCAGTGCCCGCGACCTGTACAGATCGGTCACCGAACGCCTGTATATCCTGCCCGACGACACGCGGGTCTACGTGGGTCATGACTACCCGAACGGCCGCGACCTGCGCTTCCAGACCACGATCGGAGAATCCAAGCGCAACAACGTCGACCTGCCAGCCGGCATTTCCGAAGATGCGTTCGTGCGCCGGATCGAAGCCCGTGACAGGACGTTGTCGGCACCGCGCCTGCTGTTTCCCAGTCTGCAGGCGAACATCAATGCCGGCGCGCTGCCCGCCGCGGAAGGCAATGGCGTCAGCTACCTCAAGATCCCCTTGAACTATCTCTGACCCCCAGCCGAACAGACCGGGGCCGTCACCCGAGGAGGCCAAACATCATGATGAGCGTCAAACTGGAGCGCGTGCTCGACAGTCTGTCACGGCATTACCAGCCCTTCACACTACTGTCGCCGGAGCGCCTGTGCGAGGTAGTGAACGTCGTCCGCTTCATCGAGATGCGCAAGGGCGAGATCTTCCAGATCACCGGTGGCAAAGGGCACGACTATCTGTTCGTGGTCGAGGGCCGGCTGGAGGTCATCTATTCCGGCGCGGTCAAATCCATCGCTGGACCCGAGGGTACCCGCCGGCGCCCCGTGCTGCTGCCGCCGTCCCCGGCCACCAGCACCCTGGTCGCCCGTGAAGACGCCATCATCTGCCATGCCGACCGGGATCTGCTCGACAAGCTGATCTCCTGGGACGAAGTGGTCCACATGATGGAGGATACCGACGCCGAAATGTATCGCCTGATGGAGCGGGTCCGCAACTCGCTGGTATTCCGCCGCCTGCCGCTGGAGACCGTGGAACTGGCCTTCAAGCGCATGAGGTGCCAGGAGGTGGGAAAGGGACAGGACGTGATCCGCCAGGGGGAACAGGGCGACGCCTATTACATCATCACCGAAGGCACCGCCGAGGTGTACCAGCTCGGTGTCTACGACAGCAAGCCTCACAAGATCGCCGACCTCAAGGCCGGTGACGCCTTCGGCTGCGAGGCGTTGATATCCGGCAGCACACGCTGCGAAACGGTGCGCATGACGTCCGATGGCCATGTGCTGGTACTCGACAAGACAGCCTTCGAGGAACTGATCAGCACACCGCTGATCAAGACCGTGCATCCGAACATTGCCCGGACCATGCTGGAGACCGGCTACAGCCTGATCGACGTGCGTTATTCTGAGGAGTATGACGAGCACCACATACCTGGCGCCACGCTGATCCCGCTCTACGAGCTGCGCAACCGCCTGCACGAGATCGACAGGAGCCACAAGTACATCGTCTATTGCCACGGCGGTGCGCGCAGCGCGGTGGCCGCATTGATCATGGCGCAGAATCAAGTCGACGTCGTCTCGCTGGAAGGCGGCATCCGCAACTGGCCCTTCGAAACCCAGAGCGTGTACGAGAAGGAGATCGTCAGTCGGCAATACGAAGCGGGTGTGGAAGAACCTCGCCAGGCCTCGAACGCCTGAACGTGCGCGACGGCAGGGCCGGCTGGCGAAAGGCCCCGCGTCCTCTCGGATTCCCACGTCAATCTTCCGTCTTCCGCGCTCCCTGAGGCGCGGTTGCGACGCGACCAACATCGACTAGACTGAGGAACGAAGCATCGATCGGCAGCCGCGGAGCCTGGATGCCCGGCGTGGGTCTGCCGATTCCTTTCTGCCAGCGTCATCATCTTGGAGAGCCGATACATCATGGCCACCCCCCACAAGACCTCTGCACGGCCGAAATCAGCCCCCGCCAAGGCATCGCGTACGGTCGCAGCCCGAAAGCCGCGCGCCAACACACCCCGCAGTACACGCGTTTCCGCGGAACGACGCCACCAGATGATCGCCGAGGCCGCCTACCTGCGCGCCGAACGGCGTGGCTTCGTGATCGGCGATCCGCTGGAAGACTGGCTGGCTGCCGAGCAGGAGATCGATACCCTGCTGTCGGAGAATACCGCCCCCGTGACCCCGCAGTAGAACGCGCGGCTAGCGGCTGGAATCCGGCCGCGCGGACCGCCCCCGCTGCGGCTTGCGCGCAGAGCGCTCCGGCGTCGCACCGGATGTGTGGGCAGGAGGCTGCGGTGTGTGGGGCAACCCCGTGTGCTGCGTCCGGAACGGCCGGTCGGCGGCCTGCGACTTGGCGCAGCGCCGTCCGCCCGCCGCATCACCGGTCCCCTTGGGCTGCCAGGCCGGCACCAGATGGCGCTTGCCGTTGCCGATCAGATCCTCCCGGCCCATGCGCTTGAGCGCCTCGCGCAGCAATGGCCAGTTGTTGGCGTCGTGATAGCGCAGGAAAGCCTTGTGCAGCCGCCGTACGCGCAATCCCTTCGGCACCGCCACCGGCTCGCTGTCGTGCGTCACTTTGCGCAGCGGATTCCGGCCGGAATGGTACATGGCCGTGGCGGTCGCCATCGGCGAAGGCAGGAAATTCTGCACCTGATCCGCGCGGAACCCGTTGCGCTTGAGCCAGAGGGCGAGGTTGAGCATGTCCTCGTCGGTCGTACCGGGGTGGGCCGCGATGAAGTACGGAATCAGATACTGTTCCTTGTCGGCCTCGCGGGAGTATTTCTCGAACAGTTCCTTGAAGCGCTCGTATACGCCCATGCCGGGCTTCATCATCTTCGACAGCGGGCCCGACTCGGTGTGCTCGGGTGCGATCTTCAGATAGCCGCCCACATGATGGGTCACCAGTTCCTTCACGTATTCCGGCGCCTGTACCGCCAGGTCGTAGCGCAGGCCGGACGCCACCAGCACCTTCTTGATGCCGGGCAGCGCACGCACTCGGCGGTAGAGGCTGATGAGGGATGTATGATCCGTGCTCATGTTGGAGCAGATCCCCGGGTAGACGCAGGACGGCCGGCGGCAGGCGGCCTCGATCTCACGGCTCTTGCAGGCCAGGCGGTACATGTTGGCGGTCGGACCACCGACGTCGGAGATGACGCCGGTAAAGCCCGGCACGGTGTCGCGGATGGTCTCGATCTCGCGCACCACGGACTCTTCCGAGCGACTCTGGATGATCCGCCCTTCATGCTCGGTGATCGAGCAGAAGGTGCAGCCGCCGAAGCAGCCGCGCATGATATTCACCGAGAAACGGATCATCTCGTAGGCCGGGATGCGCCGGCCGGCATAATCCGGGTGCGGCTGGCGCGTATAGGACAGCTCGAAGATGCGGTCGAGTTCGGGCGTGGTGAGCGGCAGCGGCGGTGGGTTCAACCAGACATCGCGGTCGCCGTGGCGCTGCGCCAGCGCACGGGCGTTGCCCGGGTTCGTCTCCAGGTGCATGGTACGCGACGCGTGCGCATACAGTACCGGATCGTCGCGCACCTTCTCGAAGTCGGGCAGGCGCACCACGCTGCGGGCACGGTCGGTGCGCGGACCGCGCTGGAATCGCACCGGGACCTCCTGCGCTGCGCCGGCAGCCGGCGGCACGGGCGCCGAGGCGCCCGCGTAGGGATCGGGATGCGGCGCCACGGGACCGGGCAGATCGATCTCCGTGGAATCGATCTCGGTCCAGCCGTCCGGCAGGCCACGGCGCATGAAGCCGGTGCCGCGGATATCCGTCAGGTTCTCCACGGGCTCGCCGGCGGCCAGGCGGTGGGCGATCTCGACGATCTGGCGCTCGCCGTTGCCGTATACCAGCAGATCGGCCTTGGAGTCCGCCAGAATCGACCGCCGCACCTTGTCCGACCAGTAGTCATAGTGCGCGATGCGACGCAGGCTGGCCTCGATGCCGCCGACGACCAGCGGAACGTCGGCCCAGGCCTCGCGGCAGCGCTGCGCGTAGACGATGACGGAGCGGTCCGGGCGACGGCCGCCAGCCGCGTCCGGGGTATAGGCGTCGTCGGAACGCAGTTTGCGGTCGGAGGTATAGCGATTGACCAGCGAATCCATGTTGCCGGCGGTCACGCCGAAGAACAGATTCGGCCTGCCGAGCCTGCGGAAGTCGTCCACGCAGGTCCAGTCAGGCTGATCGATGATGCCGACGCGGAAACCCTGCGCCTCCAGCACCCGGCCGATGACCGCCATGCCGAAGCTCGGGTGATCCACGTAGGCGTCCCCCGTCACCAGCACGATATCGCAGGAATCCCAGCCGAGCCTTTCCATCTCAGCGCGGCTGCGCGGCAGGACGGGCGCAATGCCGAACCGCCGGGCCCAATAGGGACGATACGAAAACAGAAGTTTGGCGCTGGACATCGGGGCGGCACTCTGGAGCGGCGATCGACCCGGGTCCCCGGGCAGCCGCCAGGGGTCAGTGGGTCGAAGGCAAAAGTCGCGCTAGTATAGCAGTTCGCCCCTGCCGGCCGAATACGCCAATCCCGGCCTGGAACTGTGGTAATGTGCGCAACCGCGCAAGATCGCCGGAACCCGACCAGCATGTCCGAGATGAGTGAAGCCGACCTCTATGCCCTGCGCCAACGTCTGCAGACACTGCGCCTGGAGCACCGCGACCTCGACGACGTGATCGCGCGCCTTGCCGGAGACCCGCACATGGACCAGCTGGCGCTCAAGCGCTTGAAGAAGCGCAAACTCGTCCTGAAGGACCTGATACACCGCATCGAGAGCGCACTCATCCCCAATCTCGACGCCTGAGCGCCATGGAACCGCTCCTGCTTCTGGCCGGTGTCGCCCTGCTGCTGTGGTTCTGGCTGCAAGGCCTCAGGGCCCGCGAGATCGCCATCCGCACGGCCCAGGAACTGTGCCGCCACCAGGGCCTGCAACTCCTCGACGGTACCGTGGCTCTGAACGGGCTGCGGCTGCGGCGCGCCCCCGCCGGACACGTAGCGCTGCAGCGCACCTACCAGTTCGAGTACACCCGTGACGGTTATCTACGGGAACGCGGCTTCGTGCTGATGCTGGGCCTGCGCCTGGAAAGCGCAGGCGTGGCGGGCGGATAGCGGTCGCCGGGCCCCGCGCCCGGCTCAGAAGCGCTGGACCTGGTCGACGAACAGCCGATCCGGCGGCAGGCCGCGCGCGAGCAAGACCGCGGACAGGCCGGCGAACAGGACCTCGGGGCCATTGGCGTAGACGTCGCTATCGCTGAGATCCGGGTGGTCGGTCAGCAGCTGGTCGACGGCCCGCTCCACGGCCAGCTCCGCGCCCGTTTCCATCTCGCCGGAATGGTCGCTGCCGCCGATCGGGACGAATTCGAAGTCGTCCAGCGCGCCCTGCCAGGCACGGCAATGATTCTCCAGATAATGACCCCGGGCGCTGCCGGTGATCCAGTAGAGCCGCATGGGTTGGCGCATCTCCAGGGAGATGGCGTGTTCGATGAGGCTCTTGACGGGCGCGAAGCCGGTCTCGAAGGCGACGAAGATGAGTGGCCGGTCCGATTCCTCGTCCAGCACGAAATTGCCGAACGGCCCCTCGATGCCGACCGCGTCGCGCACCTTCATGCGTGTGAACACGTGATCGGAAAAGGGATCGCCGGGCCGGCGCCGCACGTGGAACTGCAGCACCATCCCGTTGCACGGACAGCTGGCGATGGACTTGTGGCGCGGCGCGATGCCGGGGATGCTCAGGCGCACGTGCTGTCCGGCGAGAAACCACAGGGTCTGACTGCGCGGCGTGCGCAGCTGCAGTTCCATCACGTCCTCGGACAGCCGCACCAGCTTGCTTACCTGAGTAGTCAAAGTCTGCACCGGCACGTCCTCCGCCCCACGTGCCTCGACCGCCTCGATCACCAGGTCGGAGGCCGCCGATGCGCGACACATCAGAAACTGGTCATCCGCGCGCTCGCGTTCGTTGAGGGGGTAATCGTGATGCAGCGTGTCGCCGAGCTCCCCGGAGACCAGGCGCGCGCGGCATTCGCCGCAACTGCCGCTGTTGCAGCTGTAGCGGATCGACAATCCGGCCCGCAGGGCGGCTTCGAGCAGGTTCTCGCCCGGCTCGACCGGGAATTCGTGTCCGCTGGGCAGCAGCCTGACCTTGACTGTCATGAGGACTCCTGGGGTATGGCACCACGGTGCGGGTACGGCATCTTCTATAGCAGGCGATAAGGCTCTTCATCACCCAGATTCAGGATCTGGCGCACGATCTCCAGGCCCGCATCGGTGAAGACATTCTCGTCCCGGTATCCGGCATCCTCGGCCACCACTTGCGCGCCATCGTGCATCACCACCCGCAGCCGGTATGCCGGGGCGCGCCCCTGTTCGCAGGTGAGATAGATGCCTGGCTCGGCGTCACCCTCGCGCACCACGGCCATGATGTAGCGATAACGCACCGCATCCCCGCTCTCGATGTCGCCGAGTACCACCACCATGAATTCACCGAACTTGTAGCGGCGCTGGGGGATGGCGCGTTTGATATCGGGCTTGTTCAACATGGTTTGAATCCTCTGTGCACGGCGGGCGAACCGTCGCCGGGTGTCCACCCGTACCGGCCGCTTCCGGGTACGGCAATGAGCCGGGCGCCGGTTGCCTCGCCAAATGGAAACGCAAAAACACCCGTGCCGCCATACCCCGTTCGGTGAGCCTGGCGGTCCGCCTGCCGCCGTTTCCGGCCCGGCAGTCGGGGATTCTGGACTTGGGCGCACGGATGCCGGGATAATCGACAGCCGGCACGGCGCCCCTCCCTGCGCCGCACCGATTCCGCAGAGGATGCAGCACATGCCCTATTTCATCTACAAGATCACGCCAGGCCCGACCCAGATGGTCAAGAAGCTCGAACTGCTGACCCAGTTCGACAAGTTCAACGACGCCAAAAACCATGCACGTGCCCTGCGTGCCGAACTGGGCTCCGAAACCGACGTCACCATCAAGGTCATCTTCACGGCCACCGCACTGGAAGCCGAAGAAAAGCTCCTGGAGCACCGTGAGGCCCCGATCCTGCGTGAGTGGGAAAAGTAGCGCCCGACTGACATGGAAGAAGACGAATACCGCTCAACCTACCGTACGGTGAATGACCGCCGCTGCGTGCTGGAAAAGGCACTCAATTCCCGCAAGGCGACCTGCAGCTGCGCCCAGCGTATCCTGCTCGCCGACCGCGAGGTGGTCGGCTGCAAGTCCGACGCCGCACAGCAACGCTGCCAGGCGCTGCTCGGCATCCTGCGGGACAACGCACGGTTCGCCCTGCAGATGGCCCATATCGGCGGGCCGCTGCCGCACAACAAGGAGATCAAGGTACAGGTCGGCGGCATGCTGGGATTGCAGGCGCTGCTGCATCCCGAACGTGCCACCAGCGAAACCGTCGACGACGTCGTCGGCCTGCTGAACACCGCGCAGACGCGCTTCGGCAGCCTCGACCAGCTGCCTTATCAGGACATCGTCAAGTACATCAGTCATTTCCAGCCACGCATGCGCCACTCCGAGCGCTGAACGCGCTCACGTCGGCAGCGCAGCCCGCACATTCGCAGCCAGCTCGGTCTCATCGATGGGGTAGGTCATGGTCCGGAACAGGGGAAAGCGCGCCTGCAATCGTGCCAGCTGATGGGCGTATTCCCGTTCGTAGAACACGATTACCCGCGTGGCCGGCAGCTGCTGCAGCACCGACATCAGGGATTCCAGGCTGCTGGTACGGTCGCGGAAATCCGACTGGAAGTTGAATTCCGCAACCACGATCTCGGGCTCCAACTTCCTGACCGTGGCCAGCGCCTTCCGCATGGACGTTTCGATGATCGCCCGGCAACCCAGCCGTTCATACAGGGGTGCGAAATTCGGATAGCCGCCGAGTTCGACGATGGACAGTAGAATGAGTGGACGGTTGGCCATGATCAGCTGAAGCGGCACCTGCCGGATGCGTGCATTGTAGCGCGGCAGCCCGCCGACTTTAACCGCGGCGAATCATTGCTGCAGCCGGCGGTTGCAAGGCCCGCGACGGCGCTACGAAGCCGGGCGCACCCAATTGATCTCCAGGGCCGTTTCGGGGCCGACGATGACCTTGTTGAGGTCCATGGGCAATGCCGACTCCTGCGCGGAAAGTGGTATGCGGCCACCCATGATCTCGGCGTGCATCTGCGGATACAAGGGTGTGCGCCCGCGGTCGGCGAAGCCCTGAGGATAGAGCGGCTGGCTGCTAGCCGGGTCGTATTTATCGCTCGCACCCACGGTGTGCAGCAGCTCGTGGGCGATCACTACGTTGTTCTGTCCAGCCAGCTTGCGCGAGGCGAAGGCGTTCACCACGCCCACCATGCCCTTCTGCAATCCGAGAGAATGAGCCACACGATCGGTACGCCCGGGATCGAAATACTGAACGAACATCCGAATATTGACGGGCGGCCCCCCGTATTTGCGTGCGACGCGCCAGGCCCAGTAGCGCATCTCGAGGCTCCAGGCCATGATCGCCACACGCCGACCGTTGGCAGGCGGCGCGGGGGGATGCTCGTGCACTTCGGGCGCCAGACGCACCCGGGCCGGCGCGCGGAGCGTGAGGCCATAGCGCGCCGCTTCGCGCGCCAGAAATGCCTCCACGGGTTCGAAACTCTGGTCGGACAGCGTCGCGATGTAGCGGCCGGCGGCCTCGCTTCCATCACCGTTGATCGGGGACACGCTGACCCACAAGGGCTCGTCCCAGTCCGTACTGCGCACGCGCGTGAGCCAGGCGTCGCCGGCCACCGCCAGCAATATCAGCAACAGCAGCGCGATACGGAGCGTGCGGAACGAGCCTGTCTTCTGTCGCGGCCTGAGGGCCATCGCCCGTGTCCTTCTGCATTTCACACCGACGTGTTCATCGGCCGCGGGGCAAGGAATCTTTCGCGAGGGCGTGAGGCGGGAGCACTGGTCGGAACGCGTCACCCACGGACCCGCACCTGTTCACGGATTCCGACGGCGAGAAATTTCGCCTGGAAACGCCCACGAACAACGGTGGCGGCATCCACTCAGTCCTCCGGCGACGTTCCTCGCAGCCGCTTGGTGGTACTGCGCCGGCGTTTCTCGTCCATGCGCTGCTGACGCTCTCCGGCCGGCACCCGGGTCGGTATACGCCGCTTGGGCCGGATCAGCGCCCGGGCCAGCAAGGCCCCGAAGCGCTCCCAGGCATCGGCGCGATTGCGCTCCTGGCTGCGGAAACGGTTGGCCTCGATCAGAAGCACGCCGTCGCCGGTCACGCGCCGGCCCGCCAGTTTTTCCAGCCGCGATCGCACCGCCGGTGCCAACCCGGCCTTACCCAGATGCACCCGCAACTGAATGGCCGTCGCGACCTTGTTGACATTCTGACCGCCCGGACCCGGCGCGCGGATGGCGCGCCATTCCAGGGCGTGGTCGGGTATCGGTGGAAGCTGCGGGGTGTCGGGCATGCCGGCAGATTAGCGAGCACACCGCCGCCAAGGCAAGTGGAATAGGCACACGACCCGCGGGTTTGGAACCCACCCCCTTGCCGTCGCATAATCGGAATGCAACGCGGCCTGCCGGCGCCGGGGATCCGGCCGCTGGGCTGCCGTGCCATCTCAGTCTCAAGTCCGACAGCCTCCCAGGGGATCGCAGTGAGCGACAAGATCGAGAAACCGGATGCCGAATGGCGCGCGCAACTGACGCCCGAGCAGTACCAGGTCACCCGGCGCGGAGGAACGGAACGGCCGTTCACGGGCGAATATTACGACCTACGCACCGATGGTGAGTACCGTTGCGTCTGCTGCGGCGCGCCGTTGTTCGTATCCGACACCAAGTTCGATTCCGGCTGCGGCTGGCCCAGCTTCTACCGGCCGGCACCCGACGCCGCCATCGACGAGCTGCGCGACACCAGCCATGGCATGATCCGCACCGAGGTACGCTGCCGGCGTTGCGATGCCCACCTGGGGCACGTGTTTCCGGATGGCCCGCCGCCGACCGGGCTGCGTTACTGCATCAATTCGGCGGCTCTGGCCTTCAGCTCCCGGGAGTGAGCCACATGGCGGCGGGAGTCCCTGCCGCCGCCACCGGCCCCGAACCCGCGCGGCCACGCGTAAAGATCTTGCCCCATCCTCACGGCGGGCGGAGACGCGCATCCGCCAGCAGCTCGCCGATGGCCATGGTTTCGACGAAGCCGATCCCCCGCTGGCCGAGCGCGAGGGCCTGATCGGCGTCGTCGACCTCGTAGACCATCCACTCCCAAGAACCCGGCGGCAACGTGGCCGACGGCAGTCGGGTCCGGTCGATAATGAGGAAGTCCGGTGTCAAGGCCCGCGCACGGCGCTCGTATTCCGCGTCCCACACGGGGACGATCCAGCCGATACGAACCGGCGCCGCCAGACGCGCTGCGAACAGAAAGGCATCGTCGTAGGCGATCAATACGGATTGCGCGCGGGCCGGCCCCAACGCCTGCCATATGGCTGTGTGTACCGCCTCGCTGCCGAAACGCCAAAGACTTTCCCCCTTGACCTCCACGAAGGCGGTCACCATCGGCACCGTCGCAAGCCATGCAGCCACCTCGGCCAGCGTAGAGATCATTTCACCCCGGAAGCGGTCACCGAAACGCGTGGACTCACCCACCGTACACTGCCGCAGCGTAGCCACCGGCAGATCGAACACGCAGCCCGGGGCGCCGCTGGTACGCGCGAGATCCGCATCGTGCAGCAGTACGGGGACGCCATCCGCGCTCAGCTGCACATCGAACTCCAGATAGCGCGCGCCGGCCGCCACCGCCTCGCGCAACGCCAGGAGGGTGTTCTCGGGAAAGTGCCGCGCGTAACCGCGGTGGGCTACCAGGTGGGGCGGCACTTGAGATCGGCCGGGCACCGGCGGCGCCCGGCCCCGCGTATGCATCTGGCGAGGGACTCAGCCGGACAGACCGAAGGCGTAGCCGGCATCGAGTTCGGCCTGGGTCGCATCGCGGATATCCATGACCTCGAACATGAACTGCAGGCGCTTGCCCGCCAGCGGATGATTGCCGTCGACGGTCACCCCCGCATTATCGACGGCCGTCACCACGAAGGGGCGGGCGCTGCCGTCGGGAGCCTCGCCCTCGAGCTGCGTGCCGACCGTGCGTGCCTCGGGCGGGATCTCATCGACAGGCACCACCATCTCGAGCGAGGGATCGCGCTCACCATAGCACTCGTCCGGTTCCAGCAGCACCTCGATCTTGGCATCGACGGCCAGCCCCTCGAGTGCCTGCTCGACCTTCGGAAAGGCCCCGCCATACCCACCATGCAGGTAAACGAGGTCGTCACGGTAGGCCAGCGCCTGTTCGCTGTCCTGCTCGAAGACCACATACCGCAGTCGTACGACCTTGTCCTTGCCGATGCGCTGGTAGTTACGCTGCTTGATGAATTGAACGGGCTTGGTATCCATGGGGCCTCGCCGGAAGGGGACATGTGTAGCGCATTATATCGGTCCGCCGGACCGGGGAAATCCCCAGCGCGCATCGGGTTGAGCGATTGACATAAGCTGTGTCCGGGGCGAAATTGCGTATAATTCCGCCTCAAGCGCCGCCCAAATGCGCCACATGGATACAGCCATGACCAAACGCATCACACCCGCCCGCTCCACCCCGCCCATCTTCGACGACTTCGACACCGAGAGCGACGAGGTCTACGATCCGGATTTCGAGGGCATCGTCCGTCAGATGCTGGTGCGCATCGGCGAGGACCCCGAGCGCGATGGCCTCAGACGCACGCCGCTGCGGGTCGCCAAGGCCATGGACTTCCTCACCAGCGGCTACGACATGACCGTTCAGGACGTCGTGCGCAACGCGGTGTTCGAAGAGAAATGCGAGGAGATGGTCATCGTCAAGGACATCGAGTTCTACTCGATGTGCGAGCACCATATCCTGCCATTCTTCGGCAAGGCGCACGTGGCATACCTGCCGGACAATAAAGTCATCGGGCTATCCAAGGTCGCACGCATCGTGGACGTCTTCGCACGCCGGCTGCAGGTGCAGGAGCGCCTGACCAACCAGATTGCCGACGCCATGATGGAGATACTCAATCCACACGGGGTCGCGGTCATCATCAAGGCCAGCCATTTCTGCATGATGATGCGCGGCGTGCAGAAGCAGAACAGCTCCACCGTGACCAGTGCCATGCGCGGAACCTTCCGCGAAAACGCGCGCTCCCGCGCCGAATTGATGGATCTGATCAAGGACTGACACGGGCCTCGCGATTCGAGACGGTGCCGAGAAGGCTGTCGACCAACCCCAGGGCGATCCAGGTTGCAGCGAACTGCGGCGCTCGCCATCATCTCCGCATGCCACATACCGCCCGCCAGCCAGTGCGACTCAGAACCCTGGAGCAACTCTGTTTCAGCAACAGCTTCGCCCATCTGCCACAAGATTTCTTCGCGCGCGTGCTGCCGACACCCCTGGCCGCCCCCTACCTCATCAGCTTCAACCCGGCCGCAGCGGCTTTGATCGATCTCGACCCGGCCGAAGCCCGGAGGGCCGACTTCCCGATAATCTTCAATGGCGGCAAGCTGTTGCCCGGCAGCGTCCCGATCGCCACACTGTACGCCGGACACCAGTTCGGCCACTACGTCCCGCAGCTCGGGGACGGCCGCGCAATCATCCTCGGCGAGGTCCTGACGCAGGAGGGGGCACGCTGGGAACTACAGCTCAAGGGCGCCGGACAGACGCCCTTCTCACGCGATGGCGACGGACGCGCGGTCCTGCGCTCGACCATCCGGGAGTACCTGTGCAGCGAGGCGATGCACGGGCTCCGCATCCCCACCACACGCGCGCTGTGCCTGATCGGCTCCGACGAGGAAGTCTATCGGGAATCCATCGAAACGGGCGCGATGTTGCTGCGTATGGCGCCGAGCCACGTGCGCTTCGGCTCCTTCGAGGCGTTCTACTACCGCAACCGCTTCGATGCGCTGCGCGCGCTGGCCGATTACGTGATCACGTGCCATTACCCGGAACTCGCCGGCCGTGCCGACCGCTACCTCGCCCTCTATCGGGAGGTCGTGGTGCGCACGGCACGGCTGGTCGCCAAGTGGCAGCTGGTGGGCTTCGCGCACGGCGTCATGAACACCGACAATATGTCCATACTCGGCCTCACGCTGGACTACGGTCCCTTTGGATTCATGGACGACTATGAGCCCGGCTTCGTCTGCAACCATTCCGATCACCATGGGCGCTATGCCTTCGACCGGCAGCCGGACATCGCCTTGTGGAACCTGAGCTGCCTCGGCCAGGCCATGCTGCCTCTGTTCGACGAGCGGCCCGAGGCGGCGGCGGAACAGGCCACGGCCCAGTTCGACACCTACCGGGAGACCTTCGGGTCATGCTATCAGACCGGACTGCGCGCCAAACTCGGCCTGCGTGACACCCACCCAGGCGACATGGAACTCGCCGGGCGCCTGTTGGCCCGGATGGCCGCGGAACGCCGTGACTACACCACCACCTGGCGTCGACTCGCCGGGTTCAGCAGCACGCAGCCGCCGGCCGCCAGGGATACGCTGCGGGATCATTTCATGGACCGGGATGCCTTCGATCACTGGTCGAGGGATTATCGCGCACGCCTGCACGCCGAGCGCAGCGACGACCCGGCGCGGCAGGCCGCGATGAACCGGGTCAACCCCAAGTATGTCCTGCGCAACCACCTGGCCCAGACAGCCATCGAACGCGCCCGCGACCAGCGGGACTACAGCGAAATCGACCGGCTTCTGCGCGTCCTGCAGACCCCTTTCGACGAGCACCCCGAAGACGCGGATCTGGCGGAGCCGCCACCGGAGTGGGGACGCACGCTCACCGTAAGCTGCTCATCCTGAGGTCATGCTGCCCGATCTGGACGAACTCGCAGACTTGGTGCGCGCGGCGGCTCGCGAGGAACTGCTGTCGCGCTTCACCCGCGTGACACAGCTGCACAAGGCCGACGGCAGCATCCTCACCGAGGCCGATCTCGCCATCGACGGCCGCTTGCGCGCCGAACTGACACAGCGCTGGCCGGCGGTCGCCTTGCTCAGCGAGGAGATGGAGCGAACCGAGCAGGAGCGGCTGCTGCAGGCCACGGGCAGCCAGCTCTGGTGCCTGGATCCGCTCGACGGCACCAGCAACTTCGCCGCGGGCATCCCTTTCTTCGGCGTCTCGATCGCACTCCTTGCGGATGGCATGCAGCAGCTGGGCCTGATCTACGATCCGGTGCGTGACGAGTGTTTCTCGGCGCGACGCGGCGGCGGCGCTTCCCTGAACGGACTGGCGCTGCGCACCGCACCCGCCGCCGGCGTGGATCTCCGGCGGAGCATCGCGCTGGTGGACTTCAAGCGCCTGGGACCGGCATTGCGGGCACGCCTGGTCGACCACCCGCCCTACCATTCTCAGCGCAACTTCGGCTCGTGTGCCCTCGAATGGGCGTGGCTGGCGGCCGGCCGGGGCCAGGTCTATCTGCACGGTGGCCAGAAATTGTGGGATTTCGCGGCAGGCAGCCTGTTGCTGGACGAGGCCGGCGGGGCCAGCCGCACCTTGGCGGGAGAGCCGGTGTTCGTTCCACGGCTGGTGGCGCGGTCGGTGGTCGCGTCACCCGATCCGGAACTGGCTGCACACTGGCTGGGCTGGTTACAGGAGGCCGGTCGCGGCGGCTAGCCGGCAATCCAGCCCTGCAGGGCCTCGATCAGGCTCTGTGCCTGATCCTTGCTCGAAATATTGAACTTGGACTTCTGCACGTATTCGCCACTGCGCTTCTGATAACGGCGGATGGTGAAGCGGTCGGGTCCGTAGTCCCCCTTGGCCTTGTCCCAATCCTGATACCGGAAAATCAGTGTCGACCACGCCCCCTTGGACAGAATCTTCTTGTCCAGCTCCTTGACCAACAGCACGCCGTCTTCTTCGTAGTTGACGGTCAGATCATTGACATCGGAAATCATAGCCAGCCATTCCCCAGACATTGTTTGGTTGCGTGACGCGGGCATACTCTGGAGCTTCGCACCCGGTTCGTCAAATACCTGCGCCGCCCCGCAGGCCGACCATATCCGGCCGGGCAGGCGGGGAATGGCGGATTTTGGGTCGCAGTCTACATTCGGACTGTGACCCATTCCCGCTTTCGGGGCCCAGGCGAGGCGCAACCTGCCGCTAAGTAAATCAGTAACGTAACGGCATCTCGGTTCGCATTCAGCGAACACCCGACGCCGCCGGCGTGCCCAGAAGCGAGAGATTCGGGATATGTCATCGACCACCTCCCAGCACCAGCCCACAGCGGCACCCCGCGGCGGCGACCAGCCTCTCGCCCCGTCCGCATTCAACGGCGAGACTCGCCTGCGCGAGCTCGAGCACCTGGCCGAAACGGCACGTCGGGTGCGGGAGCAGGCCATGGCGGAACTTGCGCGCCAAGGCTCGGCCCACCATATCGCCCGCGACCGCATCGCGGCGGCGGAACGCATGCTGCAGAAGGCGGGGAAGGAAATGGCGGAATTGAGGGCCAGGTTGGCGGCGACGCCCCCTCCCACGCCCGCGCCCCAACCGGCAGCATCCGCTCAGGACTTCGAACTGGCCGTCCTGCTGGGCCACAGCAAGACGCGCTTCAACCGAGACGGCCAGGCCACCCGCAGTTTTCAGCTCGAACAGGACAAATCCACATCGCGCGGAACGCCCGCCCCCACCCGCACCGACACCAGAACCGCCGCAGCGGCATCAGCCAGACCGGCGGCCGGCCGTCGCGGTGCCGCTCCGACCGCCCGAGGTCACGGTTTGGCGCTCGGGCTGCTGGCGACACTAGGAGTCGGATTAGTTGCCTTCGGCGCCTACATGCTGGGCGGCACTGATGCCGCACCCCAGGCAATCCATCAGACGATCGGGAAGATCAAGAATCTGATCCCCGGTCTTGCCGGCGAGCACGATTCCGGCGACGCGGCGGCACCAGCCCAGGCGGCTACCGCGACGGCACAGTAAGGTGATGGACAGCGCCTGAGGCCCCATCCACCATGAGGCATCCAGGCCAGCAAATTCCCAACGGGCTCGGTCGCCCCAGGGTGCGTACGGCATCCGGCCCCCTCGGATCGCTCCGAGTACAGCGCAGCGACACACCATGGGGTGGCATCCGATACGTCAGACTACACCTCGACGCACCCTACCAGTTGCGCCCGTGGGGTAGGCTAACGAGGGTAGAGTAACTAACGCAGAAGCCCTCCGATACGATCATGCCCCCCGTGCGCCCAGCAGCGGGGTACCGTCCGGCCAGGATTTGAACGGTATATGACACCTTCATCGACTGGCGAGGCATGCATGTCTCCTGCGGAGCCGACAATGCATCCAACTCGGCTGGGTTCCCGTGACGGTGCCGGGCGATTCGCCACATACGACACGATTCACGGCGCCTGCCGCTCGCCCCCAAAAACACCCATGTTCGCTAGCGTAATTAAAGCCTTTGATGTCGCACGACGACCTCGGCCTGCTACACTACCGCCACACCACGATCCCGCCTCAAGAGCGGCGAAAACTCTCAGTGCGGCCTCCGCACGCAATAACGACACGACGAGGAAATCAGTCATGAGCGCACAATTATCTGTTCAAACCGATGGCGAAGGGTTTCTGGTCAACCGGGACGACTGGTCGGAAGAGGTCGCCCGCGAGCTGGCACGCGCCGACGAAATGGAAATCTCTGACGAGATCATGAATTACATTCTGGGAGCGCGTCGCATGTACGATGAGGACGGCGTCGTACCGCCGATCCGCAGATTCGCCAAGGCAATGAACGTCGACAGCAAACATCTGTACGACGTCTTCCAGAAAGGACCTATGAAACTGATCTGCAAGTGGGGTGGCCTGCCCAAGCCGACCGGTTGCGTCTGATCCTGATCCTGCTAACGCATGATGGAAACGCCGGCCATGCGCCGGCGTTTCCATTCCTGGGCTCAGCCCAATGCGCGGACGAGCTCCAGGACGGCGGCCGCATGCCCTTTGGCGGTAACGCCATACAGCGCGTGGCGAATGACGCCGGCCTTGTCGATGACGAAGGTCGAGCGCAGGATACCCAGCTTCTTCACGCCGTCCTTTTCCCTTTCCTGCCACACGCCGAACTGTTCGCACACTTCGCCGTCGACATCCGCGAGCAACTGCACCGTCAGGCCGTGCTTGTCGCGGAAGGCCGCATGGCTGCCGCAGTCGTCGCGACTCACCCCCAGTACGGTGCAGGTTGCACTCTCGAATTCGTCGGCAAGATTAGTGAACTCCAGCGCTTCCAATGTGCAGCCTGAGGTATCGTCCTTGGGATAGAAATACAGCACGGCACACCGCTTGCCCTGCAGTGACGACAGCGAGAATTTGCGCAGATCCGCGTCCGGTAGATCGAAATCCGGTGCGGGTTGCCCGGCTTCCAACATGATAAACCTCCGCTTACGGTAGCTCGGAGTCGGAACGCCGCCCGGAAAACGAGGACGCCGACGGTGGGACGGCCGGCATTATAAGTCCATAAGTCCGCCGGTGCGATGGCGGAGCCGCGGGCCGCGTTGCACGCACGGCGCGTCACAACGGGCCGAGGGGAAATGTCACGGATTCCGCTCACCACGTCCGTTCCGAGGCGACTGACGGATCCGATCCTCGGCTCGAGGCCTGCCGGCCGGCAGGGAGACGCGAGTGCGCCGACAGCGTACCTGTCGGAAATGTCCTCGTCATTGTCTGTGCCGCTTCAGCGCAGACGACGCACCTTCGCCACGTCGAGCACGCCCCCAATACGGATCGAGAAGCGGGGCAACAGCATGCCTCCACGCCTAAACCTTTGTTGAATCGAGCCGAGTTATTGATAATGTCCAGGCCACTCGCGCGCTGGCATCGGGCACACCGCCCTCAGCGCCATCCCAGCGCCGGGCTGGCCACCCCGCCGCACCCGAAGGCCCTTGACTTCGCCCGGGCAGGCGAGACTACTGTGATTGCCGGCACAGCCGTCAATCCGGCTCAGACGTAGGCTTATGCATCAAGGGGGGATTATGCATCTGTCCGAACGCGTACGGACCCATCTCGAGCGCCTGCACGCCCCGTATGCGGTGGTGCCGCATCCGCGAACAGGGACGCTGGGAGAAGCGGCCGAGGCCAGCCATATAGACCCCGAGAGTATGATCCGGGCCGTGCTGCTGCAAGACGAACAGGGCCTGTTGCTGACCGTCCTGCCTGCCACGCACCTGATTGATTTCCAGATCCTCCGCGAGCGGCTGCGGCGCAACCTGAAACCCGCTGCGCCGGACCTCATCGCCGCCACCTTCCCGGACTGTGAGGCCGGCTGCGTACCGCCGCTTGGTGCAGCATACGGGTTGACGGCTGTCATCGACGAGGGGTTGGCGCGCAGTGGCCACGTCCACTTCGAGGCGGGTTTCCGCGACAGCCTGATCCGCATGCAGGGGTACGATTTCCGCTCTCTTCATACCGATAGCCTCCATGCCCCTGTCGCACGCCCGGTGAGCGTGCTGGAGAGCCGCGATATCCGCGACTTCATGCTCCCCGGCGAACTCAACCGCCACCATCCGCTGACCGCGCTACGCCCGCACGAGGATATCCGGCGCATTGTGGAGAAGGTCGACCGCCTGCCCAGCATGCCGGAGATGGCCAACCGGCTGCTGCGCCTGTGCAATGATCCGCACGCCGGCATTCAGGAGTTGACCGACGTCATCCAGTACGACCCCAGCCTGACGGCGCAGATCATCCGCTACGCACGCTCAGCCTTCTTCGGGTTCCGCGGCAACATCGACACCCTGCCTCAGGCGATCACGCGGGTACTGGGTTTCGACACAGTACTGAACATGAGCCTCGGCCTGGCAGCCAGCCGAACGTTCCGCAATCCGGCCGACGGCCCCCTGGGACTGCAGAGCTTCTGGCGGCACGCGGCCTACAGCGCCGCACTTGCACAGGCGCTGGCCAAGGCCATAGGGCCGCGGTTACCGCTCAAGCCGGGTATCGCCTACCTTGCCGGCCTCCTCCACAATTTCGGTTTTCTGCTGGCCGGACACCTGTTCCGCGCGGAATTCTTCCTGCTCAACCGGGTGGTGGCCGCCAACCCCCAGGTTCCGGTACCCCTGATAGAACGGCGCGTGCTGGGCGTCGACCATGCCGAAATGGGGGCTTGGCTGATGCAGGCGTGGAATATGCCGGAGGCCGTGATCGTGGCATGCAGGGAACACCACAACGAAGCCTATACGGGTGAACATGCGGAGTACGCCCACCTGATATTGTGCGCCGACCACCTGCTGCGCGCGCATAACATGGGTGACGGCGCGGAAGCGGAACCACCGACCACGATCCTGACCGCTCTGGGCCTCGATGCGCGAACGGCCAGGGAGATCGCGGCCGCGCTGTTCGAGTCCAGCGATGCCCTGGATGCCATGGCGCGACAACTGGCCGCCTGAGGCCGGGCCGCCTCAACGACGACATTACACGAGTAAAATACCGCCGCGACGGCCATCGAATGACAGTAAGATTCGGGATGGCCGGAAATCTGGACCCCCCTCCAACACCGCCGTCCCGGCCCGTACCCGCGGCGCTCCCGAACACCCTGCCGGCCGAACCGTCATATGCCGCACCCGTTAGGCCCGCAGCCCCAATTGATGTCATTATACTCGCCGATCCGGAACCATAATCTCACGCCCCGAACACCGATGGATTCACTCTGGCACAATTTCCCCGACTTGCGGACGGACCCCGCGCTCGCTCCCATCCTGGCGAGCGCCCATGCAATCACTCTGCCGCCGCACGCCCATGTATTCATGCCGGGCGCACCGTGTCAGAACTATCTGCTGGTAGTACGCGGCAGCGTGCGCGTGCAGCTACTGACGGAGAACGGTCGCGAGGTCGTGCTCTACCATGTCCGTGACGGCGATTCCTGCGTGCTCACGACATCCTGTCTGCTGGGCGCCACGCGTTACCCGGCCGGCGGCATCACAGAAACGGATGTCACTGCCATAGCCCTGCCGGCGGTCGAGTTCAATCGTGCCCTGGCACAATCCGAAGGCTTTCGGCGGTTCGTATTCGGCAATCTCGGTCGCCGCCTCGCCGACGTCATCGCCCGCATGGAAGAGGTTGCTTTCGGCCCCGTGGACGGCCGCCTGGCCGCGACCTTGCTGAGCCTGACGCGTGACAACGCCCGCCTCAACCTGACGCACCAGGAACTGGCCGTGGAACTGGGCTCGGCCCGCGAGGTGGTCTCACGCCATTTGAAGCGCTTCGAGGAGCATGGCTGGGTACGTCTCGGGCGCGCCAACATCGAAGTCCTGGACCGTTCCGCCTTGCAGGATCTGGCCCGCACGGGCTGACGGTGACCGAGTCACTGAAGCCGCCAAGCCGTTGGCCTAGCCTTTGGTCAGTTCAAACCGAAGGAGCAGGAACTATGGCACACAATGTTGGTGGAATTGACCGCGCACTCCGGCTGATCGTAGGCCTCGGCCTCATCAGCATCGTCTTCATAGGCCCGCAGACCCCCTGGGGCTGGATCGGCATCATACCGGTCGCCACCGCATTGCTCGGCTGGTGCCCGGCCTACAGCCTGTTTGGTCTGAAGACTTGCAAAACCCGATGATGACTGGACGGGGGCGATACATTCGCCCCCGCTCAGCCGAATTTCAGCCCAACAGTGTACTCGTCGCCGTTCTCTTCGACGCGGATGGCATCTAGAGTGGGCGCATGGTATGCGAGGTAGCGGCAGAACAGCGCCAGGTCGCGACGATCGTTTATCCTGAGTGCGTCCAGCAGCTGGCCGATCACGAAATGATTACGCTGCTGCTGGTCCGGGCTGCGCACCTGATTGCCATTGAGATCGATGCCGTGATCCATGTGCTCGTCCATGCGACGGACATACGCAAACTGCATGCGCGCCAGCCCCTCGCGCTTGTCGAATTCATAGACGACGGTACCGTTGAGATATATGGAAAGGTGATCGGCCATGGCCCGGCTCAATTCAGCTGTGACGGCTTGACGAACTCCACCTTCATCTCCTTTGCGTAGGCTTTGTCGAAGACCAGATCGACGGACAGCAGCCCGCCGCGCATGGTGCCACGAACCTGTTTGATATCGGAAATACGGTTGGCAAGATAGGCACAAGTTGCCGCCGCCACCGGCTCATTGCCGTCCCGGACGGCCTGCAGCAACTGCATTGCAACAAACTGCGCACGTTGCAATGCGTTGGGCGACTCGATCCGTCGCCCGCCGAGTTCGACGCCGGCGTCCATGTCCCGATCCAGATTATCCAGGTACTGCCGCTGTTTCCCGGTCAGCGGCCTGTCCCGCTGATACTCCAGTTGCGACACGCCATCCAGCACCACCGTCAGGTTATCAGGCATCCGCCCCACCCACCGTGTTTGACCGTGCTCCGCATTGTAGCCTGGGAAGCACCGGCATTCTCAACCGCGGAATCAGTGATGTTAGACTGGCCACGTCACCACAGCGGAAACATTCTCATGAGTGAACATCACGGGAAATCGGCGCCTTGTCTCTATTGTGGCAAGACCTACCCATTGGGGGCAGACCGCTGCCCTCATTGCCAGGCACCGACTCACATCCGGCCGCACGGCCGCGTACGCCGGTTCCGCTGGCTCTTCATCCTCGTTGCCTTAGCCTGCCTGATCCTGGCATTCTGGCTGCCGCGCTGAGACACCCCTCAACCGCGCTGCAGGAGATCGCGCAGATCGATCACAGCCGCATCCGCGCGCGCGATGTAGTTGGCCATGGTCAGGGAGTAGTTGGCAAAGACCCCGAAGCCGCTGCCATTGAGAATCACCGGACTCATCGTGGCCTGCTGGGTGGCCTCCAGTTCGCGAATGATCTGCCTGAGAGATATCAGGGCATTCTTTCGAATCAGCACATCTTCGAAATCGGCCTCGATGGCGCGGAGGATGTGCAGCAGCGCCCATGACGCGCCACGCGCCTCGTAGAATACGTCATCCAGTTCCCGCCAGGGCGTCTTGACCACCAGAATGCCGGCCGACTCGGTTGCCTGGCGCGCCGCGGCATCACCAGCGAGATCAGTGTTCACACGTATCTGCCCGACGCTCGCGCTCAGGCGTTGGGACAGGCTGCCCAGGCGCTTCTCCACGATCTGGAGATACTGGGCGAGGTTGTCGGCACGGGCGTAAAACTGCGCGTTCTGCTGCGCACTGTCCTGAAGGCGCACGAGATAGCGACCCAGCGCCTCGATACCCGTGCGGTATTCGCCCTCGGTGGCCGGCAGGATCCAGGAATCGTTCTGGAAATTGAACTGCGGCTCGGCCTGGGCAAGGTCCGGGTCCTCCCTTGACTGTGACTGTGACCGCGACAGGTGGTTGCGCAACCCGCCGGCGGCGTCACGCAACATCACCAGTGCGCCGAATTCCCAATTGGGAATGTTATCCAGCCACACACCCGGCGGCATCACGTCATTGGAGAGGTAACCGCCGTGCTTGTCGAGGAGCACCTCACCGATATGCATGAGCGTGCTGGTAAAGGTATAGCCCTTCACCAGGCGCACCTCCTCGCCGCCGGCACGCGCCTGGGCGACGCTGCGGACCTCAAAGCCCTCCGGCTCGGCGCTCCAATAGATGCCTACGATCACATCGATCAGGAAGAGGGTGGCCACCAGCAAGGCGGCACTCCATAGCATTCCCTTTTCACGCAGTGTTGCCGGATGGTAGAGGCGTCCCACCCTCCGCCAACTGCGCCACCCGGCATCCCACGTCCGGCCGAGCCACACCCTTATCCTGTCGATCATGTTGAAACGTCCCATTCAGATTCGAAGCGGCCGGCCGACAGTGCTGGCTGCATGGAGATCGTCGGAAACGCACCGGTGACGCACTCTAAGCAAAGGCTTACAACAAAATCAGCCGTCGCACACGAGGCAACACCGAACGCACGTCCCATACCCACTGCTATACGGCCGGACATACAATATACGCACACAACACATTGAAGTAACTAAAAATAAAGCACATGCGAGGTGCTGGATGGGAGACCATGCACCGCTACCCGCACCCATCCTCGGGGCACGGGAGGCAGGTCTTGTTACAATTACAACGGTATTTTGACACATTTAATTTTGCTAATATGCCTACCCCGGTCGCGAGAGGATCGCACCAAATCCGCGGGGTGCGCGGAAGCCGGCATGACAACGACAAGGCAGGATGGGCGCAGCTTATGAAATTCGCAAGACTCTACGTCGGGTTCGGCATGATGGCGGCGGCAACCCTGGTCCAGGGCACGGCCCAGGCAGCCAGCATCGACGGCTATTCCGTCGGCAGCCGGCTCGAGGCCGTTTCGGTGACAGAAGGAACCGATTACCGGATTCAGTCCAACCAGCCTTCCGGGCGCTCCGCCCTCGACTGGAGCGAGTGCCAGGACTGCACCGGCGCCAGCATGATCACGTTCGACGGCTTCGGCATGCCCGGGCAGGGACAGCAAGGCTACTCAAGCCTCGCCGAGCCCTTCGCCCTGGGCAAGCTGCGTTTTCACAATGGCACGGGCATCGGTGATACCGGGTTCATCGGTGCCGACCTGGCCTTGTCCTTTATGCTGGAAGGCGCCCTGGCACCGGTCGAGTTCGTCTTCCGGCTCACCCTGACGGAAACCGGATCGGTCGACCGGAAAAACAAGGGTTCAGATGTACTGGCGCTTGTTCCCGAAAACGAAACATCGCGATTCGGCTTCCAGACCGAAAGCGGCAGCTTCATTCTGACGCTCCTCGGCTGGTCCGAAGATGACGGCCAGACCTTCAATGACAGCCTAACCGTCGGCGACGGCGCGAGCATCAAGACCAAGCTGTATGCCGCCATCATGCCGGTACCGGTACCCGCCGCCGTTTGGCTGTTCGGCGCCGGCCTCGTCGCACTGATCGGGGTGGCACGTCGTCGCTGATCGACGTCAGGCAATCCGATCGCCGGCACAGCCCGCGTCGGTTCGAGTGGACGGATCGGCAGGAACACGGCTGCCCGCGTGTGCGGGCAGCCGGCTGAACTCAGGACTGGGCTTCGTCTGAAAAGACGTCGTACAGCTGCTGTTTCAGCATTTGCGCCTCACGGCGCTCCTCGAGTCGGCGGCGCGCCATGGCCTGGCGGAGAGCCGCCTCCCCGCCCCTTCCTTTGGACGATGATTTGCCCATATCCCGGGCAAATGCGGAAGCACGTCTGATCGGGCTCATGTTACCCCCTCTCGAACGGAAAGGATGGAACCGCATCCGTTGCCGAACGCACTACACGGCAATATCTTAACTATCGACTCGGGCTGGAATGCGCTTTAACCTGCCGGTGTGATTCGGCGCACAGCACCGGGAGACGAGATGGCCCGCGCCCGCCAACCCCTGGCCATGCAATTGATGCGATGGGCGTTCCACCATGCGGGGCCGATCGCACCGGGACTGTTCGGAGGCTGGGCCTACCGTCTCTGGTTCGCCACGCGGCACTTCCCGGAACCGGCCCGCGAAACGGCCTGGTGCAGCAATGCACGGATGGATCGGCTCGCATGGCGCGATTACCCGCTGACTCGATACGAGTGGGGCGACAGCGCCGCCCCAGCCATCCTGCTGGTGCATGGCTGGAATGGCCGCGGCCCGCAACTCGGAGCCTTTGCCAGTGCTCTGACTGCTGCCGGCTTCCGCGCCATTGCCTTCGACGCGCCCGCTCACGGCCGGACACCCGGCTCCAGCACCAATATCTTCGAATTTGCCGGCGCCATTCAGGCGGTGGCCGCAGCCAGTGGCACCGTCGCAGGTGCAATCGCTCATTCCTTCGGGGTGCCAGCCACGGTGCACGCAATGCAGGAGGGGCTGGCCCTGCCCGGCCTGGTCGCGATCGCCGCGCCCGCCCATGCGGAATTCCTGCTGAAACGCTTTGCCCGACAACTGGACATTCCGGATGCAGTGATCGTGCAGATGCGGGCGCGCATTGAACGCCGCTTCGGAATGGACATCTTCTTGCGGCTGGCAACGGCGGAGATGCTGAGCGGCCAGGTTCTGCCGGGGCTGATCATCCACGACCGCGATGACCGGGACGTACCCAGTCGGCATGCCGAGCAACTGCATCAGGCCTGGCCGGGTTCAGAGCTGCTGCTCACCAGAGGTCTGGGGCACGTGCGCATCCTGCGCAATGCCGGCGTGATCCGGGCGGCAGTGGCGTTTCTTCGCCAACCGACCTAGGGGATGGATCGCGGCTCAATGAAAATCCCGTGAAACAGCCTCCAGGCTGCCGAGCAGGATGCTCATATCCTCGAGTCGTCGCGCGATCAGGTGCAGGATTTCACCATTGCGTTGAATCTCACCGGTAACGACCAGCAGACGCGCATTGAGCAGAGGGCGTCGATAACGCTCGACGAGCCTGGGCCGCACGATCACCTGCGCGGTACCGGCCTCATCCTCTATGGTCACGAATACCACCCCGGCACTGCTGCCCGGACGCTGCCTGCAGGTCACCAAACCGGCCAGGCGCACGTATACTCCCGAGGGCACACTCCACAACAGACGGGTGGTCAACATGCCCTGCGCCGCCAACCGTTCGCGCAGCAAGGCCAGCGGGTGACGGCCGAGCGTCAATCCAAGGCTGGCATAATCGGCAACGATATCCTGCGCCTCGGTCGGTGCGCGCAGCAATGGCGTCGCCTCGGCGATGCTCGCGCCCTTCAACACAGGCAATGGCGTCTCCACACCGGCACAGTCCCAGCGGGCACGGTGCCGATGGCCCGCGAGTGTTCGCAGGGCACCGGCGGCAGCCAGTGCCTCCATATCGCCGCGGGCGAGCCGCGCACGGCGCGCAAGATCACCGGCATCGTCGAACGGACGCTGAGCGCGCGCGGCAATCAGTCGTTCCGCCGCCGCGACGGGAAAACCTTTGACCAGCCGCAAACCCAGGCGCAATACCGATGCTCCTCCGTTGTCTTCGAGTGAGCACTCCCGAACACTGCTGTTGACATCTACCGGACGCACCTCGACGCCGTGCCGACGCGCATCCTGTATCAACTGCGATGGAGAGTAGAACCCCATGGGCTGGCTGTTGAGCAGCGCTGCCGTGAAGGCCGCCGGCTCGTGGCATTTCAGCCAGGCCGAGGCATACACCAGCAACGCAAAGCTCGCGGCGTGGGATTCCGGAAAACCGTACTCGCCGAAGCCCAGGATCTGCTGATAGATCTGGCGCGCGAACCGCTCAGAATAGCCGCGCTCACACATGCCGTCGATCAGGCGTCGCTCGAAGGGCTGCAACCCACCGCGCCGCCGCCAGGCCGCCATGGCGCGCCGCAGCCCATCGGCCTCGCCACCGCTGAAACCGGCTGCAACCATCGCAATCTTGATCACCTGTTCCTGGAAGATGGGGATGCCGAGCGTGCGCTCGACGACAGCGCGGACGGCTTCACTAGGATAGCTCACGGCCTCCAGGCCTTGTCTCCGGCGCAGGTAGGGATGAACCATATCCCCCTGGATAGGTCCCGGTCTGACAATGGCGACCTCGATCACCAGATCGTAGAAGCAGGCCGGCTTCAGCCGCGGCAGCATGGCCATCTGGGCGCGCGACTCGATCTGAAACACACCGACGGTATCCGCCTTCTGGATCATGCGATAGACCGCCGGATCCTCGGGCGGCAATGTCGCCAATGTCCAGCGGCGCCCCGAATAACCAGCGATGAGATCGAAGCAGCGCCGGATGGCCGTGAGCATCCCGAGCGCCAGCACATCGACCTTCAGCAGGCCCAGCTCATCGAGATCGTCCTTGTCCCACTGAATGACGGTGCGCTCCGCCATGGCCGCATTCTCCACCGGCACCAGTCGCGACAGCAGACCACGGGCGATCACGAAGCCGCCGACATGCTGAGAGAGGTGTCGAGGGAACCCGCGCAGCTCACCGACCAGCCTGCGCAAACGCTTGATGACCGGGTTATCGGGATCGAAGCCCGATTCGCGCAAACGTTGGGCCACTGGATCGGGAGCGCTTGCCTCTGTGCCGTGCATGGCATCCGGCCGTCCCCAGCATCCATCCCACCAGCTCTGATTGTGAGCCAGGCGATCGATCTGCTCCCGCTCCAGGCCCAGCGCCTTGCCCACATCACGGATGGCGCTGCGCGTCCGGTAGGTGATCACGGTCGCTGCCAGTGCAGTGCGATCGCGACCGTATTTTTCGTAGAGATACTGAATGACCTCCTCGCGGCGCTCGTGCTCGAAATCAACATCGATATCGGGGGGCTCGTCGCGCTCCCTGGATATGAAGCGCTCGAACAGCGTGTCGATGCGATCCGGGTCGACCTCGGTGATTCCGAGGCAGAAACACACCGCCGAATTCGCCGCAGAGCCGCGACCCTGGCAGAGTATTCCGCGGTCACGCGCGAACCGTACGATATCATGGACGGTCAGAAAATAGGGTTCGTAATGCAGATCGGCGATCAGCGCCAGTTCATGCTCGATGCGCTTGCGCACTTTTGGAGACGCGCCATGCGGCCAGCGCCGCTGCACACCCTCTTCCGTGAGCTTGCATAGCCAGGTGGCGGGCGTTTCGCCGGCCGGGACAATCTCATCAGGATATTCATATCGCAGCTCGTCCAGCGAAAACCGGCACCGCTCGGCGACTCGCAGGGTTTCTGCAAGCAGCTCTGCCGGATACAGCCGTGCCAGCGATTCGCGGCTGCGCAGATGACGCTCGCCGTTCGAGGCGAGTGCGGTGCCGATATGCGGCAGCGGCGTATTGAGCCGGATGGCGGTGAGCATATCCTGCAAGGCGCGGCGGCCACGCGCATGCATGTGCACATCGCCCGCAGCCACCAGTGGCATGCCGGTCGCTGCACTCATACGCTGGGCACGTTGCAGCCGTACCCGATCCCAGCCATCGCACAGAAGTTCGACGGCGATCCACGATGACTCCGCAGAAGAAAGTACGGCTTCGCTGCCCGCGGAGAGCGACCAGTCCGCGCTGTTCCTGAAATCGGGCAGCCACAGCAGCAGACAGCGTTTTCCCCATTCCGCAACATCTTCCAGCGTCAACCGATATGTACCCTTTCCCACCCGGCGTCTGCCCAGAGTTATGAGTTGCGCCAGATCTCCATAGCTCTCCCTGTCACGCGCCAGCAACACCAGGCGCCGACCACCTTCCAGGGTAAACTCGCTGCCGACGATGAGCTTCAAGCCGCTCTCGCGTGCTACGCGGTGGGCACGGACCACTCCGGCAACGGAACACTCGTCGGTAATCGCCAGCGACTCATAACCCAACTCACGGGCGCGCAACACCAGTTCCTCCGGCCGGGAGGCGCCGCGTAGAAAGCTGAAATTGGACAGACAGTGCAACTCGGCGTAACCGGGAACGGATCGGGCATACATGGCTGTGGGCATCGGCATCGGGATGCTGTATATTCATACAGTATCCATGCCTCGCACAAGACCCGCCTCAAGCCCTTGTGACATCAACGTTTTTCAGATGACTTTGCGGCCGTTTCCGCTATCATGCCGCCATGGGTACCCACTGAGGACGATCGATGAAGAGGTATGGCATTCGCGGCCAACTCCCGCCCGGAGACCCGATGCGAGCCGCACATCTTTTGGGAGAAAACTGGGAATGGACGCGCTGGTACGACAGTGCGGCGGCACGGGACGAGGCTTATGCCGGGCTGGCCCGGCAGTTCACGTATTACCGCACCGGGGACCGGCCGAGCGTCGTCCTCGCCAAGATCGAGCAGGATTTCTGAACGGACGCCCGCCGTGCCTCCATGAGGGAGGGTACACGGCGGGGAAAGACACCGGCAACGTCAGGCGGTTCTGAGCCGATCTTTCGGGCCGCCGGCAACATGGCCGCGCACGGCTTCCTGCATCTTGTGTTCGACCACGAAGCCTGAAATCAGTCGACAGGCGGGGTCGACCAAGCGCTTGTCCATCTGCATGGCGGATTCCAGCAGCTTCACGCCGCGCACATCTTTGCGCGACAACATGAACTTGCCGACACCAAACCTGATGCGTGCATCGTCCGGATTGAGATTCAGAATGCGTTCGTATGCCTTCATGGCCTCTTCCGTGGTCTCATAGCGTTTGACCAGGGCAGCGTATTCCATTGCCTCATCGCCCCGCAGCCCCTCGCGCTGCAACAGTTCCCGCAAGGCATAGAGGCGGCCGTATTGACGCTGAGCCTTTTCGTGACGATTGCGCCATTCTTCCTGGTGTTCTTCTGCCCAGCGCGCATCGCAGCGATCAATGACCCACTGATAGCTTGCGCCGAAGAGCATTTGAGCCGCGCCTGCCGCCTCCGGAGGGACATAACGGACGTCGCCGTGACCAATCTCGTTCAGCCGCACCTTCAGCCCCGGATCGCATGCATCGTCGCGCCACTTGCCGACGAAGGCTTCGCGTACCCAGGTCTGGACGGTATCGGGACTGACGCGCTTGCGGAATACTGCCTCCAGATTGCGGAACACCTTGAAATTCGGTGTGGCGGAATGCTCGGCTGCCGCCATGACCGCAGGCCAATAGATCTCCTTCAGGAAACGCTGCATGATCACTTCACCGACGATCATGTCGACCACCAGATCGTCACTCGCAACCTCAAGCGCATAGTGGTCGCGCTTGAGCCGGTGCGCTCCGTCCAGACGTGCGGCCAATGCGGTCATCAGCGGCTCATACGCGGCCAGAAACACGCGATACAGCATGGCTGCCGGCGACCATCGCCCCGCAACGGCCGAGCGATATTGGCGCCAGGTCCGGGCCAATTGGGTGATCCAGCCGGCCACATCCGTGCGAACTGCTGACAATTCGCCCATGCAGGCAGCCAGGAGGCATTTGAACTGATCGAGCGTCAGGCACTGAAGGGCAGGCATCCCCGCCACGAGCACATGGCGAAACAGGAAGGGGTAGCCGGTACGCGGTACCCGATGCACGGTGAGGCGAGCATCATCTGACAGATGGATATCGCTGATCACCGGTGCCTGGAATGCCGAACGGATTTCGTCGATCAGCGCGAACAGCGCCGGAGTCTGCTCGGCGGTCAGCGATTCCCCGGGAGGATCGTCCACCCACAGGCGCCACAGCGATACCGTGAGCGTTGCACACAGAACCAGCAGGCTCAGGGTGACCCACTGCTCCCGAATGACAGCCAACCCGCCCTCCAGAAGCGCAGCGATGAACCCGAAGACAAGCACCAGCGTCGCCACGGGAAACAGCAGGGGTACCGCATAGCCGATCAGTGCCGCGGCGATGGCCACCCCCAGGAACGATTGGGGGTGGTTCTCGACAAACCGTCGAGGAAGAGTTGCCCAGAAGGCCTTGGTGCGCGCCCAGCGTGATGCTTCCTCGGGAATATCCGGCATGACTTCATTCATTGTCGCTGGCCTCTTGGACGCGGACCAGCCGCGCCGTACAGTTCTGCTTGTGTGTCAGATCTGTCGACCGACGCCCGACAAACTTAGCGACCTGCGTCACGGCACGTACAAAAGTGCCGCGCACGGTCACCCGATTGGAGACCTGTGTCACACTTTCCGGGTAATGCTACTCACGGCACGGGTTGGTCGCCGGCAAATCAATGATTAGACTGCGGGCGACACCGGGCGCATCCCCGCATTCCGGACGAATAAATACCAAGGAATCAACGATATGGAGACCCCCGAGAACATCCTGGTCGGCCGCGGTGAAACCCCGCTGCATCTGCTGATGACCATGGCCAACCGCCATGGCCTGATCGCGGGCGCCACCGGGACCGGCAAGACTGTGACCCTGCAGGTACTGGCCGAAGGCTTCTCGCGTTGCGGCGTACCGGTGTTCATGGCGGACGTGAAGGGTGACCTGTCCGGCATCAGCCAGGCAGGCGAAGCCAAGCCCAAGCTGCTGGAGCGTGCCCAACGTGTGGGGCTGGAGGACTTGGCACCGCGCGCCTACCCTGTACTGCTCTGGGACCTGTTCGGAGAACAAGGGCACCCCATCCGCACGACCATTTCGGACATGGGTCCGCTACTGCTGGCCCGGCTGCTCGACCTCAACGACACCCAGGAGGCGGTGCTGACCATCGCCTTCAAGCTGGCCGATGACCAGGGTCTGCTGCTGCTCGATCTGAAGGATCTGCGCACACTGCTCACCTACATAGCCGACAACGCCAGGGAACTGAAAAACACCTATGGCAACATCAGCAGCGCCTCGGTGGGCGCGATCCAGCGCGGGCTGCTGACGCTGGAGCAACAGGGCACCGAGCGCTTCTTCGGGGAGCCGGCGCTGGCCCTTGCCGATCTGATGCACACGGATTTTTCCGGCAATGGCGTCATCAGCATCCTCGCGGCGGACAAGCTCATGCAGACGCCCAAGGCCTACGCCACATTCCTGCTGTGGCTGCTGGCCGAGCTGTTCGAGGAACTGCCCGAGATCGGTGACCAGGCAAAACCAAAGCTGGTGTTCTTCTTCGATGAGGCGCATCTGCTCTTCGACGATGCGCCAAAGGCGCTCGTGCAGCAGGTCGAGCAGGTGGTCCGGCTGATCCGTTCCAAGGGAGTCGGCGTGTATTTCGTCACTCAGAACCCACTGGACGTTCCCGACACCATCCTCGGCCAGCTGGGCAATCGGGTACAACACGCCCTGCGCGCCTTCACACCGCGCGATCAGAAAGCCGTGCGCGCCGCTGCCCAGACGCTTAGAACCAACGCGGCACTCGATACGGAGCAGGCCATCACCGAACTGGGTGTTGGTGAGGCCCTGGTATCGCTGCTGGACGCCAAGGGCACCCCCGGCATCGTACAGCGTGCACTGATCCGGCCCCCGACCTCGCGCATCGGTCCGGTGACTCCGGAGGAGCGCACGCAGGTGATCGGCCGCAGCCCGCTCGGCGGCAAGTACGATCACCCCGTCGACCGCGAGTCCGCGCATGAACTGCTGGAGCGGCGCACCCAACAGGCGGTTGCAGAAGCCAAGGGTAGTCCGTCGATGGGCGGCAGCCGGGCCAGCAACCGCCAGAGCGTTGGTGAGGCGTTCACCAAGAGCGTCGCGCGCTCCATCGGCAGCTCATTGGGGCGGCAGATCCTGCGCGGCGTGCTCGGCGCGATCTTCAAAGGCCGCTGAGTCTCCTCATGCGAATATTCCCTGGAGGAACCAGCGCCCCTCCGTGCGCAGCTCGCGGAAGATCCAATAACGGGCACCATACCGGTCTTCGGCGATGAAATAATCGCGTGCCACGTCGGCACCATCCCACCAGCCGCCTTCGATGCGTTCGCGTGCAGACAACAGCTGCAGCGCCCCAATCAGCCAGGGACGCCCGTCGCGCATGCGCAGAGACACGGGCTCCTGCAGCAGCCAGAGGGGCCGCTGCAGCGGGACCGACGCAGGGATGGCATCCGTCATCCCTGGCTCGCACCAGCGCCAGGCACGCTCTGGCCGATGGTCGTCACGCAGGCACAGTCCACGCACCGCCTTGCCCCCCAGCCGCGCACGCAGTTGTTCCAGTAGAACGGCATGCGCCTGTTCCAGGAGCTGCCGGGGCGCATGCACCCCCTCGAAGAGATCCGGGAACCGTCCGGCGAGCGGGCGACTGTCCAGCACCATCAGCCGCAAGGCCTGCACCGGGGCCGGCAGCCGTATCCGCTCCAGGCGGGCCGCCAAGAGGGCGAAGATGTGTTGCGCGTCCCGGCTTGGCTCGACGCAGTTCACTCGGACGACGGTGTCGCGCCCCTTCCGGTGCCGCAGCAACAGTCGCAGCGCCGTCACACCGACGACGCGCGCCTCCAACCAACCGGCCAGTTCCTGCGCCAGGCGCTGCACGCCGAAGAGCAGCCTTTCCATGGCGTCCACATCGTCGGGCAGTAGAAGTTCGCTGACAAAGCGCGGCGGTGTCGCGAAGGCAGGCCGTGGGTCGGGAATGCGCCCCAAGGCCCGATCCAGACTGTTCAGCAGCCGCGGACCGAGGCGCCGTGCAAGACCGGCACGCGGAAGGCGCAAAACGTCCCCCAGACAGCGCAGCCCCATGCCCCGCAGAGAAGCATAATCACGCTCATCCAGCCTCAATACGGCCAGCGGCAGCTGCGACAACTGTCGTACCAGTCCGCCCTGCCCGACGAGTCTCGCCGCCACACCAGCACGCGCCAGCCAAGTCGCAGCCAACGGCGAGGGCGCCAACGCCAATTGCGTTGTGAAACCCAAGGCCTGCGCGCCATCCTGCACGGCCCGCCACAGCGGCTCGACACCCCCGAACAGACGCAGGCTACCGCGCACCTCCACGAGAACAGTATCCGGTAGCACCAAGGTGATCAAGGAAGAGAACCGGCCGCACCAGGCGGCGAAGTTGTGCAGCAAGCGCCGCTCGGCCACGGCATCACGTGCCTGCACCCGCAATCCGGCGCATAGAGCATGCGCCGCCTCCAGGCGCATACCCACCTGCACACCGGCCGCCCGTGCCGTGGCCGTCATCCCGATTACACAGGGCGCACGCGTATGACCGTCATGGACGGCCAGTGCCCCGGGGGCGGACTGCGCACGGGTATAGACCTCCAGCGGCAGCTGCGGCAGATACACGCACAGCCACAAGCGCGCGCCGGTATCCGCGCCGGGGTCGGCATGATCCGCATTGGGCACGCCACGATCGACCAGACGTAATGCACCCCTCGAGGAAGATGGCCTGCCTGCGGACTTACGAAACAACATGCAGCGAAACTCTTACGACCCCTGAGGGATCAACGGGTCATGCGAAGGGATTTCTCCGTGAACCGCCCTCGGGCGGGCTATTGATATCGCGTTGCGGCCCGCTTCAGGAGAGACGGGGCTCCGGCGTTTGGCGCAGCAGCTGATCCAGCGACAGCTGCACCGGGCCGGCCGCCCAGCCGCCACGACGCTTGAGCACCTGCACTGCCACACCGTCGTGGTGACGTGAGACCTGCACCCGCAGTGCCGCCGGGGAAGGTCGTTCAGCGGCCTGCTCCGGCCTGAACAGGATACCCAGCGACTGGCCGGCCGCGGCGGCCAGCTGCAGCCGGCGCAGGACCTTGCCATCGCCGACGACAGGCCAGGCCAGCACGGCACCGCAGGTACCGGAACGCAGGCTTTGTTCTATGGCCCAGAGGCCATCGCTGCCAGCCCGGGGATGGATGAGCAGCATGCGCGACAGGTCCACCCCTGCCGCCACCAGTGCCGGGGCGTAGGGAATGTAGGGCGGTGCCACCCAGGCAATCCAACGCTGCTGCTGACTCAGGCGCGCGAGCGCCGGCAACAGCAGCTGCAAGGCGCCTATGCCCTCGCGCGGCACCAGCAGTTCGGTCAGCGCACCCTGCGGCCAGCCGCCGCCAGGGAATACCGCGTCCAGCTCCGCGAAGCCGGTGGGGATGGCGGGCATACGGGCGGACTGCTCACTGCCGCGCCAGATGTCAGCGCGCTGCAACAGGTGATCGAGATTCATAGCGATTGTCCGGCTCGAAGAATGCCGACGCCCAATCCTTCGATAATCAGGGATTGGCGGCGCAGATCGACGTGAATGGGTTCGAACTCGGGGTTTTCCGGCAGCAACTGTACCTGGCTGCCGCGCCTCTGGAAGCGCTTCACGGTGACTTCGTCCTCGACACGTGCCACCACTACCTGACCATTGCGCGCCTCGTGCGTGCGGTGCACGGCGAGCAGGTCGCCATCGAGAATACCGGCGTCGCGCATGCTCATGCCGCGCACCCGCAGCAGGTAATCCGCGCTCGGCCGGAAAATCCGTGGATCAACCTCGTAATGGGCATCGATGTGCTGTTCGGCCAGGATCGGCGAGCCGGCGGAGACCTTGCCAACCACCGGCAGCCCCGGCTCCTCCAACAGGCGAATGCCACGTGAAGAACCCGGCAGCAGTTCGATGGCCCCCTTGCGCGCGAGCGCCTTCAAGTGCTCTTCGGCGGCGTTGGCGGAGCGGAACCCGAAGGCCTCGGCGATCTCGGCACGGGTCGGCGGCGAGCCGCGCTCGGCAATGGAGGCGCGGATGAGGTCGAGGATTTCGGCCTGGCGCGGAGTCAGCTCAGACATGCTGGCGTCACCTGATGATCTGTACAGTACCTGGGAGTATATACAGCATCAGGCGCAAAGCAAGCCCTCCGCG
>CAYWKV010000010.1:0-39981 GCA_964458835.1 uncultured Gammaproteobacteria bacterium
GGCTCTGACCCCTTTTCGGTGGGGCTTTTACATTCCGTGTATTTCCGTGTGCTTCCGTGGCCATAATGGGTTTGGCGCCTCACGCCTCACTCCTCACTCCTATCGCACCAGCCGCCCGTCGCGGTAGTCGGCGAAGGCCTGTTCGATCTCTTCGCGGGTGTTCATGACGAACGGGCCGTACTGGACGATGGGTTCGCCGATCGGCCGGCCGCTGACCAGGATGAAGCGCGTGCCATCCTCGCCGGCCGCCACCTCCACGCGCTCGCCCGGACCGAGCACCGCGAGGTGATGTCGCGGCACCGGCTGCCCCGCGATCGCCACCCCGCCCTCGAAGACATAGATGAACGCATTGTGGTCCGCATCCGCCGCGCTCCGGCGAATGAACCGCGTGGCGGGCGCCAGTTCCACATCCAGATACTGCAAGCCGGTGAGCGGATCGTCGATCGGGCCCCGCACGCCTGCGTGCTCACCGGCCAGCACCCGCACCCGTGCCCCCGGCGCCTCCTGCACCGGGATCGCCTCGGGCGTGATGTCCTGATACGCGGGATCGCTCATCTTGTGCGCCGCCGGCAGATTGATCCAGAGCTGGAAACCACGCATCAGCCCACCGGTCTGGCGTGGCATCTCGGAGTGGATCACGCCGCGGGCCGCCTTCATCCACTGGGCGCCGCCGGTACGCAGATCACCCTCGTTGCCCATGCTGTCGCGGTGCAGCATGTGGCCGTCGAGCATGTAGGTCAGGGTGACGAAGCCGCGGTGCGGATGATCCGGGAATCCGGCGATATAGTCGTCCGGATCGTCGCTGGAAAAGTGGTCCAGCAGCAGGAGCGGGTCCAGATGGCGCAGCATGGGTGTACCGAGGGTGCGGTGCACGCTGACCCCCGCACCCTCGGTGACCTCGTGAGCGCGTACCAGCCGGGTGATGCCGCGCGTTTCCATACAGACCTCCTTGCCTATTGGCGGATGCCTTCCACGGAGAGCATCAACTCGACTTCCTGGGACGCCGGCCCGAGGTCGCGGGTGATGCCGAAATCGGCGAGCTTCAGCCTGGTTGTGCCGAAGAAACCGGCGCGATAGCCGCCCCAGGGATCCTTGCCCTGGCCGATGTGCTCGACATCGATCACGACCGGGCGGGTCACGCCATGCAGGGTGAGATCGCCGGTCAGCACCGCCGTGCCGTCGCCCTTGTCCTCGAAACCGCTGCTGACGAAGCGCGCCTGCGGGAATTTCTTCACGTCCAGGAAGTCGTCGCCGCGCAGATGCTTGTCGCGCTCGGCATGATTGGAGTCGATGCTCGCCGTGTGGATGGTGACCTCTACCTTGTTGGCCGAGGGATTCTTCTCGTCATAGGTGAATTTGCCGTCGAATTCGTTGAAGCGGCCGTATAGCCAACTGTAGCCGAGGTGCTGGATGCGGAACTGGATGAAGGCATGGGCCCCCTCGATGTCGATGGCATAGTCGGCGGCCGGCGCCAGCGTCGGCAGAGTCAGGGCGGCAGCGAGGGCGGTGCCGAGGATGGATGATTTACGCATGATGGTGCACTCCTTGTTGGGTAAGATCGGTTGAGAAATCAATTCTTGCGGCCGAGCATGCGGCGAAGCGTGCGATCGCGGTCGACGAAATGGTGTTTCAGGGCGGCTGCCGCGTGCAGTGCGGCCAGCCCGACGAGTCCGAAGGCGAGCAGTTCGTGGATCTCGCCGGCAATATCTTCCTGATTGTCGAGGCCGCTGATCAGGGCCGGCACGCTGAATACACCGAAGACGTCGATGGGGCGGCCGTCGGCGGTGGAAATCAGGTAGCCGGCCATCGTCACGGCGAACAGCAGCACGTACAGCGCCGTGTGGGTGAAGCGGGCCAGCCGCCGTTCCCACGGCGCATGCGTCGGTTCGGGCTGTGGCATGGGATCCAGACGGCGCCATACCAGCCGCAAGACCACGACGAGGAACAGCAGGATGCCGATGCCCTTGTGCAATTCCGGCCCGCGCTTGTACCAGGCATCGTAATAGTCCAGTTCGGTCATCCACAGGCCGAGGGCGAACAGGCCGATCACGGCCAGCGCCACCAGCCAGTGCAATGCGACGGCGATCAGGCCGTAGCCCGTCGGGGTGTTTCTGAGCATGGGGATCCGGTCTCCACGTTGCTGGGGGGCGGGTGCCCGCTGCCTCAAGCGGCGGTTGCCGGCAACAGTTCGCCGATCCGTTGCCGTGCCTGGCTGACAGCGTCGCTACGCAGCATGGCTTGATCGGCGGCGATGATTTCGACAGGGGTGATGCCGAGGAAACCCAGCAGCTGCCGAAGGTAGCCGCTGGCGAAGTCTGTCGGTCCGCCGGCCGCCACGCCACCGCTGGCCAGCACTACATAGGCGCGCTTGCCGTTGAGCAGCCCTTCCGGGCCATTCTCGCTGTAGCGGAACGTGATGCGGGCACGGGCCACCAGGTCGATCCATGCCTTGAGCGCGGCCGGCACACCGAAGTTGTAGACCGGCACGCCCAGGATGACCACGTCCGCAGCCATCAGTTCCGCAACCAATTGATCGGAATAGGCCAGTACCGTGCGTTGTGTGGCGGTGCGTGCCTCCGGTTCGGTGTAGTTCGCGGCGATCCAGTCCGTATCCAGCAGGGGGGGCGGACTCAGCGCCAGGTCGCGGGTGACGACCGACAGACGGTTATGCCGCTCGCGCAGGGCATCCAGCAGGTCGTCGGTCAACTGGCGGGTGGTCGAGCCCTCGTGGCGGGCGCTGGCGTCGATGCGCAGAACGGTCAGGTTGCTGAGGGTTTGCATGGGTGGCCTTCCTGTAAGTCGATGTTTCGATGGAAGGGCAGTTTGCGCGTTGTTAATTCAGGGATAAAGACCGATAATTTGAACTTACTGTTATTTGTATGAGAACAATATGGACCGATTCGAAGACATGCAGACCTTCGTGCGCGTGGTGGAGGCCGGCAGCCTGACCGCGGCGGCCGACCAGCTGGGCATCGCCAAGTCGGCCGTCAGCCGCCGGCTGAGCGAGCTGGAGGGCCGGCTCGGGGCGCAGCTGCTGCGCCGCACGACCCGCCGGCTCAGCCTCACCGACACCGGCCGCAGTTACTTCGACCGTGCGCAACGCATCCTCGCCGACGTGGAGGAGGCGGAGGCGGCGGTGTCGCAGGCGCACGGCACATTGCAGGGACGGCTGCGGGTCGCGGCGCCGCTGTCGTTCGGGCTGCTGCATCTGGGGCCGGCGATCACCGAGTTCATGCAGCGCCACCCGCAGGTCCGTTTCGATCTGGATTTCAACGACCGTCAGGTCGACCTGCTGGCCGAGGACATCGACATCGCGATCCGCATCGCGCGGCTGGAAGACTCCAGTCTGGTCGCACGTCGCCTGTGGAGCACCCGCCTGGTGCTGTGTGCGAGTCCCGCGTATGTGCGCGAGCACGGTGCCCCCGCCACGCCCGCTGATCTCGCTGCCCATCAGGGACTGGTGTACAGCAACTCGCCCGATCCGACACAGTGGACGCTGCACGGCCCGGACGGCCAGCCGCAGCGGGTGCGGGTGCAGGAACGGCTGCGTTCGAACAACGGGGATTTTCTGTTCCGGGCGGCGGTCGCCGGACACGGGTTGCTGCTGTCGCCAAGCTTCATCGTCCATGCGTCGCTGCGCAGCGGCGAACTGGTGCCGCTGTTGCCCGGCTATGCGCATGCGGAGATCCCCGCGTATGCACTGTATCCGCAGACCCGCCATCTGTCGCAGCGGGTGCGTGCCTTCGTGGACTTCCTGGCCGAGCGCTTCGCCGGCGTGCCCTACTGGGACCGCGATCTGCCGCTGTAGGTCACTTCGGGTGCGGTGTTCCGGCAAAAAGGTGGGCCACGAAACCCGTGCAACCCACGCCATAGTCTGGTGCGGTACCTCTATCGGGGAACAGCTGCCCGCCCCACTGTGTTCATCCGTCGCGCTGAAACACCAGCTTCCCGCCCACGAAGGTGTGCGTGACCCGCCCCTTCAGTTCCCAGCCCAGGAACGGCGTGTTCCGGCCCGCGCTGTGGAGCGTTTCGGGCGCAACCCGCCAGGGATGCCCCGGATCGATCACCGCGATATCGGCGCGTTTGCCGACGGACAGGCTGCCGATGCCCTGCGCCTCCAGGCCGAGGATGCTCGCCGGCCCGATGGTCAGGCGCTCGATGACCTCGGTCAGGGTCAGTAGATTCTCGTCGATCAGCCGCAGCGCCAGGGACAACAGCGTATCGAGACCGGAGATGCCGGGTGCGGTCGACGGGAACGGCGCGAGCTTGGCGTCGGCCTCGTGCGGCTGGTGGTCGGCGCAGATCGCGCTGAGCGTGCCGCGCGCCAGACCGGCGCGCAGCGCGTCGCGGTCGTGGGCGGTACGCAGCGGCGGCCGCACGTGGCACTGGGCATTGAAGCCGACAATGTCCATGTCGGTAAGGAACAGATAGGGGATGGCGACGTCGGCTGTCACCGGCAGCCCGTCGTACCGGGCCCGGGCGACCATCTGAATGGCGCGTGCCGTCGACAGGCGGCAGAAGTGTGCACGTACCCCCGTCTGCTCGACCAGCGCGAGGTCGCGGGCGACGGCGGCGGTTTCGGCGGCCGCGGGGATGGCCGGCAGACCCATGCGCGTGGCGATGGCTCCTTCGTGCGCGCAGCCGCCGTTGGCCAGCCAGTGGTCTTCGGCATGGACGAATACGGTGGCGCCGAAACTCGCCGCGTATTCGAAGGCGCGCCGCTGTACCTGCGCATTGGTCATCGGCCGCAGGGCGTTGCTGAGTCCACAGCAGCCGGCCTGCTGCAACGCCGCCGCCTCGCTCAGCCGCTCGCCACAGAGACCCTGGGTCAGCGCCCCGAGCGTGACGACGCGCGAGAACCCGGCTTGATCGGCGCGCTGGCGGATCAGTTCCACCACGGCCGGCGTGTCGATGACCGGATCGGTGTCGGGCGGGCAGCACAGGGTCGTGATGCCACCGGCGGCGGCCGCACGCGTTTCGGACTCGATGGTCGCCTTGTGCTCCTGGCCGGGCTCGCGCAGACGGGCGCCGAGTTCCACCAGTCCTGGACAGACGATCCTGTCGCGTGCGTCGATCTCGGCATCGGCACTGAAATCCTCCGGCGCGGTGCCGATACCGACGATCTTGCCGCGTTGTACGAACAGATCCGCTGTCCGATCCACGTTGTTGGCCGGGTCGATGATACGGCCGCCACGGATCACGAAGGCGACGCGTTTGCGCAGCGGGATCATGCGCCGCCCTCCAGAGTCTGCGCCTTCTGGCGCATGGCCATGGACATGATCGCCATGCGCACGGCGATGCCGTGAGTGACCTGTTCGAGGATCACCGAATGCGGCCCGTCGGCAACCTGCGAGTCCATTTCCACGCCACGGTTGATCGGGCCGGGATGCATGACCGTGACGTCCGGCTGGGCCAGCGCCAGGCGCTTCTGGGTCAGTCCGAACAACCGGAAATATTCGTGCTCGCTGGGCAGGAGAGCGCCCTGCATGCGTTCCCGCTGCAGACGCAGCATCATGATGACATCCACATCCCGGATGCCTTCCTCCAGATTGTGGAAGACATGCACGCCCAGGCTCGTCGCATCCGCCGGCGTCAGGGTGCGCGGCGCTACGACGCGCACCTCGCCGGTATTGAGGATGTTGAGCGCGTGAATCTGCGAACGCGCCACGCGCGAATGCAGGATGTCGCCGACGATGGCGACGCGCAGCCGGCCGAAATCCGGTCCCTTCACACGGCGGATGGTGAACATGTCCAGCATGGCCTGCGTCGGATGGGCATGACGGCCGTCGCCGGCATTGATGACGCTGACGTGCGGGGCCACGTGCCGGGCGATGAAGTGGGCGGCGCCGGACTCGGCGTGCCGCACCACGAACATGTCGACGTGCATGGCCTCCAGATTGCGCAGGGTATCGAGCAGCGTCTCGCCCTTGACCGCGCTGGAGGCGTCGATATTGATGTTGAGCACGTCGGCCGACAGGCGTTTGGCCGCCAGCTCGAAGGTGGTGCGGGTACGGGTGCTGGCCTCGAAGAACAGGTTGACGATGGTCTTGCCGCGCAGCAGCGGGACCTTCTTCACGGTCTGCTCGGTGACGCCCGAGAAGGACTCGGCGGTGTCCAGGATATCCGTCACCAGCTGGCGGCCGAGGCCCTCGATGGTCAGGAAGTGGCGCAGCCGGCCTTGCGCGTCCACTTGCAGGTCGCCGGGATTCATGCGGGTTTCTGCAGCTCCAGGGTGAGCGGCTCGGGGCCGGTGAGTTTGACGTGCTCGCCGGGGCCGAGGTCCATGCGGCGCCCCACGACGTTGGCCTCGATGGGCAGCTCCCGGCCGCTGCGCTCGACCAGCACGGCGAGCACGATGGCCGCCGGCCGGCCGTAGTCGAACAGCTCGTTGAGCGCCGCGCGGATGGTGCGGCCCGTATGGAGCACGTCGTCGACCAGGATGATGTTGCGGTCGTCGATGTCGAAAGGTAGATCCGACGGCCGCACCTGCGGGTTCATGCCAATGCGCGTGAAATCGTCGCGGTAGAAGGAGATGTCCAGGCTGCCGAGCGGCACCTGCAGGCCAAGACGCTGGTGCAGCCGTTCGGCGACCCAGACCCCGCCGGTGTGGATGCCGACCATGGCCGGGTCCTCGAGTGCGCGCGATCTGATCAGCTCGCGCAGCTGGGCGGCCATGCTGTCCAGCAGCGCCTCGACCTCGTTGGTGTTTGCCATGCCTCAGTCTCCCTGACTGTCCAGCCAGTCTTGCAGAATGATCTGCGCCGCGACGCGGTCGGTGGCGCCGCTGTCCGGCAGTTTACCAGCATGTTCGCGCAGCCACCGTTCCGCGGTGTGCGAACTGAGGCGCTCGTCGTGCAGGAATACCGGCAGGCGGAAGCGACCTTCCAGGCGGCGGGCGAAGCGCTGCGCGGCGCGCGTGAGGTCGCTGGCCGTGCCGTCCAGCTGCAGCGGCAGGCCCACCACCAGGGCATCCGGGCGCCAGGTCTCGATGAGCTGCGCGATCTGTGTCCAGTCGGGCTGTCCGTCGCGGGCGGCCAGCGTCGTTAAAGCGGTGGCCGTGCCGGTGACGTGCTGCCCCACGGCGACGCCGATGCGGCGCATCCCGAAGTCGAACCCCAGCAGCGTTTGCGGCGGCGGGGCTTCGGTCACGGACGCTGCGGCACGGCCGGCCTCAGGCATGCCCGGCGTCGCCGGACAGCAGGTTGAGGTCCACCCCCAGCAGTGCGGCCGCGGCCTCCCAGCGTTTTTCCACCGGGGTCTCGAACAGGATCTCGGCCGAGGCCGGCCCGCTCAGCCAGGCGTTTTCGGCCATCTCGCGCTCCAGCTGGCCCGCGCCCCAACCGGCGTAGCCGAGCGCGACCAGTGCCCGTTCCGGCCCGCGGCCGGCCGCCATCGCAGCCAGGATGTCCTGGGACGCGGTCACGCCGATGCGGTCGCTGATCTGCAGCGTCGCCTCCCAGTCGCCCAGCGGCTCGTGGAGCACGAAGCCCCGCTCCATCTGCACCGGGCCGCCCTGGAACACCGGAAGCCCGGCCGCGCCGGGGTCGACCTCCTCGACATCCATGTGCGCCAGGATCTCGCCGAGCTGCATATCCAGCGGTCGGTTGATGACCAGTCCCATGGCCCCGTCCGCATCGTGCTCGCAGATGAAGGTGACGGTGTGGAAAAAGTTCGGATCCGCCAGCGCCGGCATGGCGATGAGAAAGTGGTTGGTGAGGTACTGGGTGTCGGCCATGGGCGATAGTATCCGGCAGGCACGGGCCGGGTCGCAAGGCCGCTCCCGGCCCGCGCCGGCTCAGCGACGGGTGGACAGGCCCTGACTGTTGAGGAATTCCCAGGTGCGGGTGATGTGCAGGATGTCGGTGTCCTTGCGGATCTCCGGCGGCAGTGGCGCAAAGGGCGCAGCCAGTTCCACGATGCGCGCGGCGGCGTCGTCCAGCACCTTGTGGCCGGAGGAACGGAGGATGCGGATACCGCGCACGCTGCCGTCCACGTTGAGGGACACCTGCAGCATCAGGCTGCCGGAGATGCCCTGGCGGCGCGCCTCGTCCGGGTAGTTCAGATTGCCGATCCGTTCGACCTTCGCGACCCAGTCGTTCATGTAACTGGCGTATTTGAACTCGCGGGTGCGCGCCGAGATGAATGCCTGGCGCGGCAACTGGGAATAGGCCTGCTGGGCCTGGCGCAGCTGCGCGTCCAGATTGGCCAGTTCCAGGCTGCGCTGGATGAGTTCGGCGGCGGACACCGGTCTGGCCTGTTCCGGGGCCGGTGTGGTCTCCGCGACCGGCGCCTGCCGCTGCGACTCGACCCGGCTCAGCTCCTGCCGCGGGGTCGGTGCCGGCTGGGGCGGCGGCGTGCCGGCGGCGCGTTCCTGCTGGGCCATCTGGGCGCGGACCTTTTCCGCCGTGTTGCCGCCGCCGTCCTGGCTGACCTGCGCCAGATAGTCGGCCTCGTCGGGCGGCGGCGTGTCGCGCTTCTGCACCAGGGTGATGTCGAGCGCCGGCGGATTCTTGTCGCGTTGGTCGGGTGTGTCGGGTGCGAACGAGATCCCGAGGATGATCAGGGCGTGCAGGGCTGCGGCGAGCAGCACGCTGACCAGCAGGCGGTCGCCGCCGTCGGTGTAGGCCAGACGCGAGTGGGGCGCCATCATGGCAGGTTCTCCGACAATCCCCGCAACATCATGCCGGCGATTATACCGCTGGTGATCCCGAACAGGAGCGCCGCGGTCAGCAGCACCGGCAGGAGATGCAACAAGCCGGGATGGGGGATGAACAGCGCGAAGGCCAGGGCGAACTGTCCGCCCATGTGTGCCAGCGCCGCCAGAACGCTGAGCCCGACCGGGCCGAAACCGGGCATCCACCGCCGGCTGGCCGCCCACAGCACCGTGATGCTGGCCGCCGCCCCACCCAGGCTCAGGGCGAAAGTCGGCGACAGGAAGGTGCCCAGCAGCAGGCCGCTGACCAGCACCCGCAGCAGGCTCACCCAGGCCGCGCTGCCCCAGCCGAACTGCAGCAGCACGACGATGGTGATGACGTTGGCCAGCCCGGGCTTGACCCCCGGGAGCGGGCTGGGCAGGGCGGCCTCGACCAGATGGATGGCCACCGCCAGGGCGGTGAGCCAGGCTATCCGGTGATCCTCTGGGGTGGTGGCTAGTTGCATGTGTCGTCCCGGGGGCGGTCGTTCCCCCCGATCAGAAATTGATCGCATCGTACCGGACATCACGGCCGAGGATGCGCAGGCTCACCTGGTTGGGCAGGCAGGCGGTGGTTTCCCCGGCGTGCCGTTGCCAGCCATGCAGGATGCAGATCTTGTTGGTACAGGGCGAATCCGCGAAGCGCGCCTGGCCACCCCTGATCTCGATGCGGCTGATACCCATCTCACCGCGGACGTCGAGCATACGGTCCTCCGCCAGCGGCAACCGCGCGACGCGCTCGCCCAGGCTCCAGATCTCGACCTCCAGCGGTATCGCGGAAGGCCCCCAGACGCTGGCGTACAGCCAGCCGATCAGCACGATCGCCGCGATCAGCAGCGCGCCATCGGCCCCCGTCATCCAGCCGCGCACTCAGGGTTCCTCGCTGAGCCGGATCGGGGGTGGCGGATCGAGTTCGATGCGGACCCGTGCCGCCATCGCCGGCGTCAGGTGCACCGTGCCTTCGTCATCGACCCGCATCACCCAGCGAAGTTGCAAATCGCGGGCCACCTTCAGCCACTCGTCGGCGCCGGCCACCAGCAGCGCCGTGGCGGCGGCGTCGGCGGTTGCTGCGTCCGGGTGAATGACAGTGACGGAACGCGCACCCTCGGCCGGATAACCCGTGCGCGGGTCCAGCACGTGGTGATAGTGGCGGCCCTGGTAGTCGAAGCCACGCTCGTAGTCGCCCGACGTGAAGACGCTTTCGTCGCCCTGGGTCTCGATCACCGCCAGCACGCCGGGGCCGCGCGGGTTGCGCACGCCGATCCGCCAGGGGCGCTCGCCGCGGCGGCCGATGGCGCGCAGATCGCCGCCGGCATTGACGATGGCGTTGTTGATGCCGAGCCCGCGCAGGTGGTCGATCGCCCGGTCCACCGCCACGCCTTTGGCGAAGGCGCCGAAATCCAGCTTCACGGCACGGTTGGTGGTGATCAGGCGGCCGTCCTCAAGCCGCAGATCGCTCATGCGCGGGTGCCTGGCGAGTTCCGCCTCGATCGCCGCCGGCGCGGGCGGGGCCTGCGGCAGTGCGTCGCTCTGGAAGCCCCACAGGGCCAGCAGTCCGCCGATTGCGGGATTGAACAGCCCGCCGCTGCGTCCGGACAGCTCCTGCGCGGGTGCGATCAGCGGCAGGATCACGGCCGGCACGGCAGCCTCGCCCGTGGATGCCAGGGCGGTATTGAGCTCGACCAGCGGGCCCGGTTCCCAGGCGTGCCAGTCGCGGTGCCACTGGGCAAAGCGCTGTTCGAGATCGGCGAAGGCCCGCTGCGCGAGTTCGGCGTCGACCCCGTACACGCTCACGTCCACCAGCGTGCCGAAGGCAATGAACTGCTGCTCCTGCACGGCGTCCGTCTGGCGCGCACAGCCCTGGGTCAGCAGGCTCGCGAGCATCAGGCCGAGCAGGGGCAGGTAGCGGGCAACACGAGGTGTCGACATCGGATCGCTCAGGCCCGCGGCAACCGGGCGGAGAGGCAGTCCAGCAGCTGGCCGGCGATGTCCAGGCCGTAGAGGGCGTCCAGCTCGCGGATGCACGTGGGGCTGGTGACGTTGATCTCGGTGAGGTAGTCGCCGATGACGTCGAGGCCGACGAAATACAGTCCCTTGTCGCGCAGGGCCGGGCCGACCCGTGCGCAGATCCAGCGGTCGCGGGCCGAGAGTTCGACGCCCTCACCGCGGCCACCGGCGGCCAGATTGCCGCGCGATTCGCCTTCCGCGGGAATGCGCGCCAGCGCATAGGGCACCGGCTCGCCGTTGATCATCAGGATGCGCTTGTCGCCCGCACTGATCTCCGGGATGAAGCGCTGGGCCATGGCGAAGCGCCGGCCGTGGTCCGTCAGGGTCTCGATGATCACCCCGGTATTGGGGTCGCCGGCGCGGATGCGGAAGATCGAGGCGCCGCCCATGCCGTGCAGGGGCTTCATCACGATGTCGCCATGCTCGGCGAGGAACTCGCGCAGTTGGGCGTTGCTGCGCGTGACCAGCGTCGGCGCGCAGCACTCGGGAAACCATGCGGTATAGAGTTTCTCGTTGCAGTCGCGCAGGCTGGCCGGCCGGTTCACCACCAGCACGCCCGCGGCTTCCGCGCGGTCCAGCAGGTGCGTGGTGTAGATGTACTCCATGTCGAACGGCGGATCCTTGCGCATGAGCAGGATGTCCACCTGCTCCAGGGGTTCGGTGTGCGCACCCCCGAGTTCGTACCAGTCCTCGGGGTCGTCCCGGACGTGCAGCCGCCGCAGGTGGGCGTAGACGCGCCCGTCGCGCAGGATCAGGTCGGACTGCTCCAGGTACAGCAGCTCCCAGCCACGCCGCTGGGCCGCCAGCAGCATGGCGAAACTGCTGTCTTTCTTGATGTTGATGGACCCGATGGGATCCATGAGCATGGCGAGGCGGGTCATGGGCAATGAAGGCTGGATTTCACTGGGCGTTGTGCTCGGCCAGCTCCCGTGCCGCTGCGAGCAGGGCGAGGCGGCCCAGCACGCCGTAGGCGTAGAAGCGGTTCGGTTCCGCATCGGGCTCACGGCTGCGGTCCGGCGTGTTGCAGGGTTCGACGAAGGCGAGCGGCTGGAAATGCATGCCCGGTGCGTTGAGGTTTTCGTTGACGCCGCGCTCGGTATGCACGCGGTAGAAGCCGCCGACCACGAAGTGGTCGATCATGTACACCACCGGCTCCGCCACGGCCTCCTGCTGGCCCCAGGTTTCGAAGGTGTAGACGCCTTCCTGGAGAATGACCTTGCTGACGCTGGTGCCGCCCTTCATGGCGGCCATCTTGGTGCGCTGCTTGCGGTTCAGGCTGCGCACCTCGTCGGTGCTGCTGACGGAGATGATGCCCATGCCGTAGGTGCCGGCATCCGCCTTGATGATCACGAACGGCGGTTTGTCGATGCCGTACTCGTCGTATTTTTTCTGCACGCTTCCCAGCAGCGTCTCGACGTTGCGCACCAGGCAATCCTCGCCTTCGCGCTTCTTGAAATCGAGCTCGCCGCAGTTGCGGAACAGGGGATTGATCAGCCAGGGATCGATGCCGAGCAGCTTGGCGAATTCGTTGGCGACGTTGTTGTAGTGCCGGAAATGCCCCGATTTCAGCCGGCTGGACCAGCCCAGGCCAGGCGGCGGCACCATGTGCTGCTCGATGTCGCGCAGCACTTCCGGGATGCCGCTCATCAGATCGTTGTTGAGGATCACCAGACAGGCATCGTAATCGGCCACCCCGACGCGCCGGTCGCGGCGGATCAGCGGTTCCAGCTTGATCGACCGGCCGGACGGCAGGTCCACCGTTTCGGCAGCCTTCAGGTCCGGCCGCAACGATCCGATCCGCACCTGGTAGCCGCCGGTGAGGATGATGTCGCGCAGAGTGGCCAGGCTCTCCATATAAAAGAGGTTGCGGGTGTGATCCTCGGGGATCAGCAGGATGTTGCTCGCGGTTTCGCAGATCTGCTCGATCTTGGCCTGCATGGCCTGCACGCAAAGCGGGAGGAAGGCCGGGTTCAGGTTATTGAAGCCGGCCGGGAACAGGTTGGTGTCCACCGGCGCCAGCTTGAAGCCGGCATTGCGCAGGTCCACCGAGGCGTAGAGCGGCGCCGGCGTCTTGCGCCACTCGGCGCGCAGCCAGGTCTCGATCCGGGCCTGTTCCGTGAGCAGCAGGGATTCGATCCGCTGCAGCGGTCCGGTGAGGGCGGTGGTGAGGTGGGGGACGGCGTGTAACTGTTCAACCGGCATAAAGTTTGCTGTTCCAATGACGCTAAAGGGAACGGATGGAGACGGCAATACTAAAGTAAACGGGCGTCCAGGGGATAACCCCGCGGATGTGACCGGGTTGTCGGCCCGGGAGGCACGGGACAAGGAGCGTTTCCGGGCTCGACGAACGTAAAAAATTTGGCACCTGCATGGGGCATGGAGCAGCCCCCGTCGCGCTGTCAACAGTAAGAGATAACCTGCCGTTATGCAAAACATTTTATCTTCGAGCGCGGACGCTGGGTTGGCTGGGGGCGACATGGATCAGGCCACGGACAGTCAGAATGACGACGGCTTGGCCGGCACCAAGGTCATGGTCATCGATGATTCCAAAACCATCCGCAGGACGGCGGAAACGTTGCTGAAGAAGGCCGGTTGCGAGGTCATCACGGCGACAGATGGATTCGAGGCGCTGGCGAAGATCGCCGACCACAAGCCCGACATTATCTTCGTCGACATTATGATGCCCCGTCTCGACGGTTATCAGACCTGCGCGCTGATCAAGCACAACCAATCTTTCAAAAGTACGCCTGTCGTGATGCTGTCCTCCAAGGACGGCCTGTTCGATCGTGCGCGCGGCCGGATCGTGGGATCGGAGGAGTACCTCACCAAGCCCTTCGCCAAAGAGGAGCTGCTCGGTGCGATCAAGCGATACGTGCAACGTGGTTGACGTGCCACTGCTGCAAAATTCCCCAGCGCCACGTCAATCTTCCCGTGGGTCGGGCGATAACGTGGGCAGCCTCGCCGGGACAGATATCTGGGGCGGACGTATGAGCAAGTTGAATGAAGGAGCCGATCGATGACCCGTATTCTGATTGTGGATGATTCTCCCACCGAGATGCATGTACTGAAGAGCATGCTGGAGAAGAATGGTTTTCAAACGCTGACTGCGGCGAGCGGCGAAGAAGGCGTGGAAGTTGCCAAGACACAGAAACCTGATCTGGTCCTGATGGACGTCGTGATGCCTGGCCTGAACGGTTTCCAGGCGACGCGCCAGCTCACCAAGAGCGCAGAGACGTCCTCCATACCGGTGATCATATGCACCACCAAGGATCAGGAAACGGATCGTGTGTGGGGCATGCGCCAGGGTGCCACCGACTACATCACCAAGCCGGTTGCCGAAGCCGACCTCATCGGCAAGGTGAAGGGCGCCTTGGGCGGCTGATCGCTTTCGTCAGGGAGATGACGCTAATGACTTCTGCGCCGCAACACCGGCCCTTGCAGCTGCTCCGTGAACTGGAGGCGCGTTGCCGCCGGTACGCGCGGGAGTTGCCGCGGCAGATCGAGGTCCGGGAGGACTGGCTGGGCATCGCGTTCCGCCTGGGCGCGCACCGTCTGGTGGCGCCCCTCGACCATGTGACGGAGATCCTGACCTATCCCGGAATGTCCCAGGTGCCCGGTTCGAAAGAGTGGGTGCGGGGCATCGCCAACGTCCGCGGGAAGCTGCTTCCCATCATGGATCTGCAGGGATATCTCCAGGGGTGCAGCGCGGTGCCGGGACGGCTCAGCCGCGTTCTGGTGGTCAATCACAAAGGCGTTTTTTCCGGTCTGGTCGTCGATGAAGTGCTGGGGCTGAAACATTTCTTCCCCGAGCAGATGACCGAAGATCTGCCGAGCAGCGATCCCGCGTTGACGGGGTACCTGCTGCACGGATTCTATTCCGGTGACGATCATTGGGGCGTATTCAGCCTGAAGCGGCTCGCGGAGACACCGCAATTTCTTCAGGCGGCCATCTGAGCCGGAGCGCAAGGGAGCGAGTTTTCCGTCACCCGTCGGGTTGGCTGGCGACTTGCATAAAAAATTCACAAACGGGCTTGGGAAGTAATTCAAGGGTCAGGAGACAGGGTGATGAGCACAGCGAAAGCCGCTTCCGCTAAACGGGGCACGAGCAAAAGCGTCGGGTATCTTATCGGCGGATTGTTGATCTCCGCCGGCCTCATGTTCGCCGTGTTCTGGTACATGGGTCGCCTGGCGGGTTTCGACAAGGAATACATCGGCTACGCCGGCGAGCAGCAGGTTCTCTCGCAACAGATCGCGAAATACGCGCTGGAGGCGTCTGGTGGCAGCGACGGGGCCTTCGATCAGGTTGTCAAATACCGTGAACGCTTCGGTCAGACTTTGGGTTACATGCGCGACGGCAATGCTGAGACGGGTTTGCCGCCGACCAGCGGCGAGGCGCTGGCGGCGCTCGACGATACCGCCGCGAAATGGAATTCCTTCCGCACTTCGGTGGATACAGTGCTGAACGGCAAGCAGCTCGTGCTGTCGGTAAAGGAGACTGCCGGCGTAATCAACGAGTTCATGCCGCAGCTGCTCAATCACTACGAAGACGTCGTCCGCGCGCTGGTGAAGAAGGGGGCCGGACAGGACCAGGTCCGGATCGCCAGTCGCCAGCTGATGCTCTCGCAGCGCATCGTCAACAATCTCAATAAGGTGCTCGCAGGCGACGATGCCGCCGCGGCCACCGAACAGTTCGCCAAGGACACCGAGGAATTCGGCCAGGTTCTCGAAGACCAGATCCGCGGTGGCAACGACGTGCAGGCGATCAAGGACCCGGAGGCGGAAGCCAAGCTGCGCGAGATCGCCATGCTCTTCAGCTCGGTGAGCGATTATGTCGGCGAAATGCTGGACAACTCGGAGGATCTGCTGGGGGTCCAGGCGGCTGCGAGTAACGCATCACGCATGTCCGACGAGTTGTTTGCGGCCACTCTGGCGCTGCAGAACTTCTACGCTCAGGCGCCCACCAACCGCCTCATCAAGAATGAGGTGGCGTATATCTTCGGTGCCATTGCGCTCCTGTGCCTGATTCTCCTGGGGATGACCCTGAAGCGCGACGCGGACAGCCGTCGTGAAGCGGCCGAGGCCATCAACAAACGAAATCAGGCCGCCATTCTGCGTCTACTCGACGAGATGGGTAACCTGGCCGATGGCGACCTGACCCGCTACGCCACGGTGACGGAGGACATCACCGGCGCCATTGCCGATTCCGTGAACTTCACCATCGACGCTCTGCGGGATGTGGTCGAAACCATCAACACGACCTCAGGTCAGGTATCGAGCGCGGCGGAGCAGACCAAGTCGACGGCGATCAATCTCGCTGAAGCGAGCGAGCATCAGGCTACCGAGATCACGTCGGCGAGTACTGCCATCAACGAAATGGCGGTATCCATCGCCGAGGTGTCGCAGAACGCCAAGGAATCGGCCGGGGTTGCGAACAAGTCCGTGGACATCGCGAACAAAGGCGGCAAGGCCGTGCGTCGAACCATCGAAGGCATGGATTCGATCCGCGAGCAGATACAGGAAACGTCCAAGCGCATCAAGCGGCTTGGCGAATCTTCCCAGGAGATCGGCGACATCGTGGAACTGATCAACGATATCGCCGAGCAGACCAACATCCTGGCCTTGAATGCCGCCATCCAGGCCGCCATGGCCGGCGAGGCGGGCCGCGGCTTCGCCGTGGTTGCCGACGAAGTGCAGCGCCTGGCTGAGCGTTCGTCGAATGCCACGAAGCAGATCGAGGCGCTCGTCAAGACCATTCAGACGGATACCAACGAAGCGGTCATCTCCATGGAGCAGAGTACCGCGGGTGTGGTGAATGGCGCTCGTCTTGCGGAGGACGCGGGTGATGCTCTGGAAGAGATCGTGAGTGTGTCGACGCACCTTGCAGAACTCATCGAAACGATCTCGGTCTCTGCTGCGCAGCAGTCGAAGGCTGCGGTCGAGATTTCGTCCACCATGAATGTCATCCAGGAGATCACCACGCAGACAAACGCCGGCACCAACGAGACGGCAGCATCCATCGGCAATCTGACCGAGCTGTCCAATGATCTGCGCCGTACCGTCGCGGGCTTCAAGCTTCCCGATTGACGCGCGCATGTCCGACCGGTGATGGAGCGATGAATCGTGGGATGGCCAGCTGCGAAGCATGCCTGGAGTGTCATGACGGACCAGCTGCCTGGCCTCGACGACATCCAGACACAGAAATGGGTGGAGCTGATTGAGCGGCGCACCGGCGTTTCCATTCCGCCTGAACGCAAGTCATTCATGCTCGTCAGCCTGCGTGCCTGCATTCGCGCAAGCGGTGCCGGTGACTATGATGACTATTACCGCCGGTTGACGACAGGTGGCGGGTGGTCACCGGAATGGTCGATGCTGATGGACCGCATCACCGTGCACGAAACGTCCTTCTTTCGTCATGCCCCATCACTGGAACTCCTGATTACGGATATCCTCCCCGCATTTCTCGCGCGGAACCCGGATTGCGGTCGTGGATTTCATGCGTGGAGCCTGGGGTGCGCAACCGGCGAAGAGCCCTATTCTCTTGCGATGGTCATCGAGGATTACATGGGCTGGCGCCCCGACGGGGCGATGTTCGGAATCACCGCGACGGACATCAGCCAGCCATCGCTGGAGACGGGGCGCAAGGGCGTCTACAACGAACGGCGTCTGGTCGGCGTTCCCAAGGAAATGCGGGGCCGTTGTTTCCGGAGCCTCGGCGACGGCATGTATCAGGTGGTGGATCGTCTGCGCCGCCGCATCTGCTTTTCCCGGGTCAACGTGATGCAGCTGGAGCGGTTTCCGCTGCGGGATCTGGATCTCATCTACTGCCAGAACATGCTCATTTATTTCTCGCGTGAGCGGCGGCATGAACTGCTGGCGCAGCTTGCCAGGCGGCTGGCGCCCGGGGGGGGTCTGGTGTTGGGTCCGGGCGATGTACCCAGCTGGTCACATCCGGAGTTCGAGCGCATTCGGTTTGAGGGGACGCTTGCCTACCGTCGCCGTATGGGCGCGGCTGGGAACGCATAAGGGATGAAAATGAACGAAGCAATCGACTACAGCACTGTCAAATGGGTGAAGCAGGAGCTCGACGCGACGCTGAAGCAGGCGCGTCAGGCACTCGAGGCCTATGTCGAGACACCGACCGACGATGCCCAGCTGCGTTTTTGCGCCGTCCACCTCCATCAGGTGCACGGTACGCTGCAGATGGTGGAGCTGTACGGCGCGGCACTGCTGGCCGAGGAGATGGAGGAGGTCGTCGAGGCACTGATCGGGGATTCGGTCGCCCAGCGACAGGAAGCCTACGAGCTCGTCATGCGCGGCATTCTGCAGCTGCCCGATTACCTGGAGCGCCTCATCGTGGGGCATCGGGACATCCCCCTGGTGCTGTTGCCGCTGCTGAATGACCTGCGTGCCATCCGGGGTCAGAAGCTGTTGTCGGAAAATTCGCTGTTCACGCCCGATCTGAATACGCCGCTGCCTGACGACGTGAAGAATGCCGGCAACGGAGAGGATTCCCGGGCGGTGGCGCGCAAGCAGCGCCACTCGTATCAGCTGGCATTGCTGGGCTGGTTCAGAGGCAAGGACACGGAAGCCAATCTCGACCGCCTTCGGCACGTACTGACCGATCTGCGTCTTGCCGGCGCGACCGACCCGGTTCGCCGCCTCTGGTGGGCAGCCGAAGGCGTGGTTGCGGCGTTGCGGCATGCCTGGCTGGAGCCGAGTATGGCCACCAAGCTGCTCCTGGGTCAGACGGATCGCCAGATCAAAAGGCTCATCGACGACGGGGAAGAGGCTCTTGCCGCCGATGCGCCGCGGGATCTGATCAAGAATCTGCTGTTCTACATCGCCCGGGCTCGCGATGGCGGCGAGCCCGTTACGCAGATCAAGAGCGTATATCGGCTGGGCGCCCTGCTCCCGGATCAGTCGGAACTGGAGCAGGCGGCGGTCAGTCTTTCAGGCCACAATGCGGAGTTGATGGCGACCGTATCGGTGGCGATCAAGGAGGATCTCGCCCGCGTCAAGGATGTCGTGGATCTCTTCCAGCGCGGCGGAGGCAAGACGCTCACGACACTGCAGCCGGCAGCCGGAATACTGGGTCAGGTCGCCGACACCCTCGGCATGCTCGGGCTGGGTTCGTTGCGCAAGATCGCGCAGGCCCAGGCCGATGCGACGACTGACATGGTCGAGGGTCGGCGTCAAGTCGACGACCTCGTGCTGATGGACGTCGCTGCCGCACTGATATCCATCGAGTCGTCGCTGGATGCGCTCGCCAAGGGCAATGTCGCCCCGCCTGCGGCGGTGGCCGAGGATGACGGGCAAGGACTCCCGGACGCGGCATTCAATGAAGTCCGCATGGCGGTGGCGGACGAGGCGATCCGCGATATCGCTCAGGCCAAGGATTCCATTCTTGCGTTCATGGAGAGCGGCGGCGATTTCTCCACCCTGGAGAGGGTTCCCCAGCTGTTTGACCAGATCAGAGGGGGGCTGCAGCTGTTGGCTGAACAGCGGGCCGCCACGATTGTCGATATGCTGCGCAATCACGTCGCAGACAGCGTGCTGGGTTCCGCGTCGTTGCCCGATCAGGCGGCATTCGATGCGCTGGCCGATGCGGTCTCCAGCATAGAATATTACTTTGAAGGCTTGCGTGAGGGCCGCCTGTTCGGTCAATCCATCCTGGATGCCGCGGAGCAGAGTCTTGCGCAGCTTGGCTGCAGTGCCCCGGCGGTTTCCGATGCCGCCTCCGGAGCAGACGCAGAGGGCGTGGCCGGCGGTCCACCCTGGGACGATCCGGAAGTCGAAACCGTCGTTCTGGAAGCGATGCCTTCTGCTGATGTGGGAGGGATCGCGGTCGCTGAAATCTCCGACGAAATACCAGATGAATCCATTGTTGTGGAAGCTCTCGGCCAGGCCGATGCTGATGTGGTCGACGAGGTGGTCGCTGCGGAGGTGGATGCGATCGAACTCATCGATCCCTTTGCGGAAGCGCCGGCAGCTCCCATGGATCAGGCGGAGTCGGAAGCTGCTGCCCCCGACATCGACACATCTTTCGAGCAGACGGCAGCTGTCGCCATCGAGGGTGTAGCTCAGACAGACGCCTCCCCGCTGGTTCCGCAGGCGCTGGGCGACGACGTCGACGCCGAGATCCTCGAGATCTTCATCGAGGAATCCGAGGAAGAGCTTGCAAACATCAGGGCATTTCTGCCGCGGTGGCTGGCCAACGAGGAAGACCGGGCCGCGCTCACCGACATGCGGCGCTCGTTCCACACTCTGAAAGGCAGCGGTCGCCTGGTCGGTGCCATGCGCATCGGCGAATTTGCATGGGCGTTCGAGAGCATGCTCAACCGTCTCATCGATGGCGCGGTGCCGCGCAGTGCCGTGGCGTGCGCCCTGCTCGAGCGTGCCGAGCAGGTGCTCCCCGAACTGATCGCCCAGATCCGCGACGGCTCGGCAACAACAGCGCCGGCCGAAGCCCTCGCGGAGCTCGCCCATGCCTGCAGCCGGGGCGAGGCGGTCTCCCTGGACGTGCTCGAGGTGCGGCCCGACCCGCCCATCGGGATAGCGTCGGCCCCGGCCGAAACGCCGGACCACGATGCCGCGGTCGCCGATGGGGCGTCCGTGCAGGAGGTCTCCGGACAGGTGCCGGAGGACAACTCGGGGATCGACCCGGTTCTGTATGAAATCTTCAGCAACGAGTCGCGCGACCACATCGGCACCGTGCAGACTTTTCTCGAAGGTTGCGGTACCGCGGGGTGCGGATGCCATGTAACCGATGCGCTCCTGCGGGCGCTGCACACGCTGCATGGCAGTGCCCGTATGGCCGGCGCCGACGCCATCGCCGATGTGGCCAACGCCATCGAGCGGCACGCCAAGGCATTGCGAAGGGCCGATCGGCCGCTGTCGCCCGAGGGTTCCGGTCTGGTCGGCCGGGCGATGGCGATCATAGAAACGCTGGTGGCGCATCTCCAGCGCGACGAGGTCGACCTTCCGGAATATGCCGGCATCATCCGGGAACTGGACGATCTTTCGCAGCCTGCGGCCGAGGCTCGCCCGGAGCCGGCGCCTCCGTCCGATGATCTGCCGGTCATGGACTTCGATGGTACGGACGCCGTCGCGTTCGAGACGGGTGTGCTGGATGTCGAGGAAATCGAGGCGCTCGAGATCGAGTCGCCGGAACTCCTCTCGCATGATGATGAGTTCGACGGTGCAAGGCCTCAGGAGCTCGCCCGGGAGGGCGGCACTGCCGCAGATCCGTTCAACCTGGCGGTCGTTGCGGCCGGTAGCGAAGCCGAGGATCCGTTCCCGGAGCCGCTGCCGATGGCCGGGGCGTTCGGCCTCGGCCTGACCGGGCCGCAGCCCACCGAAGAGAACGATCCCTTCGCGGCCGAGGTGCACACGACGGCGGCACCCGTCGAATTCGGGACGGCAGCCACTGTGCAGGCCATTCCGGATGCCGGCGACGCGCTATCGGACGACATGGCATCTGGCGGCATCGGTTACGATGGGGCCGATCAGGACCTGATCGATGTCTTCCTCGAGGAGGGTGAGGAGATTCTCGTGGCCAGCGACGCCGCACTGCACAAATGGGTCGAAGCGCCCGGCGATCAGGCGCTGATGGCTGAGTTGCAGCGGCACCTGCACACGTTGAAGGGCGGCGCGCGCATGGCCGGCATTGGCGCCATCGGCGATCTGAGCCATGCCCTGGAATCGCTGCTGATCGCGGTGGTCGATGGCCTGGTGGCTCCGTCCACCCGTCTGTTCGACGCACTTCTGGTGGCGCAGGACCGGCTGGTGCATATGCTCGAGGCCGTGCGTGATCGTAAGCCGCTGCAGGCGGCAAGCGGCGTGATCGATCGCATCGACGCCTTGCGTCGCGGCGAAGCGGTAGCACCTGTGCCGACTCCGGCGGACAACACAGCAGCGCCGGTTTTGGAGGACATGGCGGTGCCCGTGCCGAGTGCGGCGCCCGTGACCGAAACCCCTTCAGACGAGCAGCTGACTGTGGCCCGCGGCCAACAGGAGTTGGTGCGCGTGCGTGCGGATCTGCTGGACAGCATGGTGAATTTCGCGGGCGAGATCAATATCTATCGTTCACGGCTTGAACAGCAGATCGGCAGCATGCGCTTCAACCTGTCCGAACTCAGTCAGACCGTCGACCGCATCCGCGAGCAGCTGCGCAAGCTCGAGATCGAGACCGAGGCCCAGGTGCTGTTCCGCTACGAGCGGGATGGCGCGGCGGCGGACGAGCAATTCGACCCGCTGGAGATGGATCGCTACTCGCACCTGCAGCAGCTGTCCCGCTCCATGCTGGAGAGCATCAGCGATCTGGTCAGCATCCAGGGCCTGATGGACAACATCACGCGCGAGTCGGAAACGCTGCTGCTCCAGCAGTCGCGCGTCAATACCGAGCTCCAGGAAGGCTTGATGCGCACACGCATGGTGCCGTTCGCGGGGCTCGCTCCGCGCATGCGCCGGATCGTCAGGCAGGCGGCGCAGGAACTCGGCAAGCGTGCGGAACTGGTGCTCGAGGGCGCCGACGGGGAGATGGATCGCACGGTGATCGATCGGATCATCGCCCCCATCGAGCACATGCTGCGCAACGCCGTGGCGCATGGCCTGGAGACGCCGGAACGGCGTGCCGAGGTCGGCAAGAAGCAGACCGGCACGATCAAGGTCAGCCTTTCCCGCGACGGCTCCGAAGTCGTGATCCGCCTGGGTGACGACGGCGCCGGCATGAATATAGCGGCGATCCGTCGCAAAGCCCACGAACGCGGGTTGATCACGGATGACACCGAGGTGAGCGATACCGATGTGATGCAGTTTGTGCTCGAGACCGGTTTCAGCACCGCTGAGCAGGTCTCACAGATCGCCGGCCGCGGCGTCGGCATGGATGTGGTCAACAGCGAAGTCAAGCAGCTTGGCGGTTCCCTGCATATCGACTCCAGACAGGGTGCCGGAACGACATTCACCATCCGGCTGCCCTTCACGCTGGCCATCAGCCAGGCGTTGCTGGTACAGGTGCATGAAGAGATCTACGCGATTCCCCTCACTGGCATCGAGGGCATCGTGCGCATGCGTGCGGACGAACTGACAGGCTATCTCGGCGATGCATCGGCTCGCTTCGAGTATGCCGGCTTCAGCTATCCTGTCCACAATCTGGGGACGCTGCTGGGACACGGCGTCGCAGCAGCTGCCATGACCGCCAAGCGGCTGCCTGTGCTGCTGGTGCGCTCCGGCGACCACCGCATGGCACTCCAGGTCGAAGGACTGCTTGGCAGCCGCGAGACGGTCGTCAAGTCGGTGGGGCCGCAGATCAGCAGCATACGCGGCATCTCCGGTGCCACTATCCTCGGTGATGGGCGTGTGATTCTGATTCTCGATCTCGGCGGTCTGCTGCGCTCCGGAGGCGTAAGCGCAACCATCGAGCGCGTCCTGGCGGATGTGATGCACCCCCGGACGCAGCAACCGTTGGTGATGGTGGTCGACGATTCCATCACGGTGCGCAAGGTCACGACGCGCCTGCTGGAGCGCAACGGTATGCAGGTCATCACCGCGAAGGATGGCGTCGATGCGGTTGCGAAGCTGCAGGATCAGCTGCCCGACGTCATGCTGCTGGATATCGAGATGCCGCGCATGGACGGCTTCGAGCTCGCGACGCACGTGCGCAACGAGGCGCGCCTCCACACGATCCCGATCGTCATGATCACGTCGAGAACGGGCGATAAGCACCGGCGGCGCGCCATGGAAATCGGTGTCGATCGTTATCTGGGCAAGCCTTATCAGGAGAGCGAGCTTCTCGACACCATAAGCGCCTTGGTGAAGGAGCGCAGCACCAATGGATGACGTGCCGTCGCGCCGGCTGCGTGTGGCACTGATCACCGACAGGGACGCCCAGGGAGACCGCCTGCGGAAGCTGCTCGAGGCGAGTGGCGTGCAGGTGATCCTGGATCAGATGATCGGAGAATACCGGCCGGAACAGGTCGGAGCCGAGGATGTGGACGTGCTACTGGTGAATCTCGACGAGGCGACGAGTCGGGAGTTGGATCACCTGGAAACGCTCATCGAGCGGTCGGCGGTTCCCATACTGTTCAACGAGGGGGTCCAGACCGACACGAGCGGCTGGGGCCGGAAACTGATCGCCAAGCTGACCCATCTGGCCGGCGTGCGCGGCGGCTCACGCGGCACCGCTGCCGCAGCGGAGGTGGCGCCCGCGGAAGATGCCGCGTCCAAGCCGGCATTGCGGGTGGTGCCTCCGGACGACGATGCGGCGGACATGGCGGCAGTCATGGTGTGGGTGCTGGGTGCGTCGCTGGGGGGGCCGCAGGCGCTGAAGCGGTTTTTCAGTCATTTGCCGCGCGATCTTCCGGTGGCCTTCATCGTCGCGCAGCATATCGGTCAGCCGTTCGTGTCGCTGCTGGCGGAGCAGCTCGATCGGGTGACGGGGTTGCGCGTCATGCCCGCGGAGGCGGGGCGGTCGGTGCGGGCGCGCGAAGTGGTTCTCGTGCCGGTGGATCGCCGCTTTGCGCTCACCGATGCAGGGGCCGTGGATCTGCGCGACGAGCCGGTCCGCGGCCCCTACCGGCCGTGCATCGACGACGTCATGGAAGAGGCGGCACGTTGCTACGGCAAGAAGGTCGGCGTCATCGTGTTCAGCGGGCTGGGCGAAGACGGTGCATCCGGCGCCGAGGCGGTGAGCAGAGTGGCGGGAGAGGTGTGGGCACAGACGGCGGACAGCTGCGTCATGAGCAGCATGCCGGATGCCGCCCGCCGCCGTGGCGTCGTGACCTACAGCGGCACGCCCGAAGAGCTGGCCAGGCGCGTCGTGGAGCAGGCGGAACGGCAGGTGGCGGCGCATTGATCGCGCGGTCTTGAAAGGAACAAACGAGGGGGCAGGGCATGCAAGCGACACTTCATGACATGGTACGCACGCTGATTATCCCGCTGCAGGGCTGCAATCTGCTGTTGCCGAACGTGGCGGTAGCCGAGGTCGTGCCCTACGTGCAGCCGCGCGGGATCGACGACGCGCCCGAATGGCTGCTCGGCACTATCAGCTGGCGTGGTCTGAACATCCCATTGATTTCCTACGATCGCCTGCAGGGGCTCGATGTCCGCAGCGGGCTCGTGCAGGCGCGCATTGCCGTAGTGAACGGCATCCAGCCCGACAGCGGCCTGCCTTTCTACGCCTTGGTGACGGCCGGTATTCCCCAGCTCAAGCGGGTGAACGCCGACACCCTGCAGGAGGTCGCGGCCGACGCGCGGGGCGGTGCGCTCTGCGAGGTGCAGGTCGGTGACATCCCGGCGCTGATTCCGGATCTGGGCGCACTCGAATCAGCCGTGGCGGCGCAGGTACGCCACTGACGCGGCTGTCACCGTCATAGCGGGCCGCACCGGTTCTGGCCGTCGAGATCTCCCCAGATTCCCTGCAAGGCGGCGAGGGCGGCCACGGACGCGGTTTCGGTGCGCAGGATGCGCGGCCCCAGTCGCAGACGCAGGAATCCCGCCTGCACCGCGAGTGCACGTTCCGCGGGGCTCAGACCACCTTCCGGACCGACCAGCAGACTCACCGCATCGACCGGCCCGGTCAGGCCGTTGACGCCGATATCGCCTTCCGGGTCGAGGAACAGCGCGTGGCCGCACCGCGGGCGGCCGGCCAGCCACGCATCCAGTCTCCGCACCGGCAGCAATTCCGGGATGCGGCTGCGGCCGGACTGCTCGCAGGCGTGCAGGATGATGCCCTGCCAGTGCTGAAGGCGCTTCTCCTCGCGTTCGCCGTTGAGCTTGACCTGGCTGCGTTCGGTGGCGAGCGGGATGATGCGCTGCACACCGAGTTCGACCGCCTTCTGGATGGTGTAGTCCATGCGCTCGCCGCGCGAGATCCCCTGCGCGAGTTCGATCCCGAGCGGCGATTCCGTGGGACGTTCGTGCGCCGCGAGAACACGGCAGACGGCACGTTCCTTGTGTGCCTCGACCAACTCCGCCGTGTAGTCGTTGCCGTCACCGTTGAACAGCGTCAGCGCGTCACCGACGCGCAGTCTGAGCACGCGCACCGCATGCCCGGCTGCGCGCGCATCCAGCGCCACCTCGGCGCCGGGCGTCAGCATTGCGGGCAGATAGATGCGTGGCATGGGCATAGTCGGGATCGGGGGTCAAAAGTCGAAAGCCTTAAACGCGAAGGCGCCGAAGGCACACGAAGTAAAACATTATTGCTACGAAACCCACGAAATCCGCGAAACTCGATGAATATGAGGGCCTGGCTCGATTCTGTTCGAGGGTTTCGTGGATTTCGTGGCTAATCTGTTTTTGGTTTTCCTTCGCGTGCCTTCGGCGCCTTCGCGTTGAAAAAGGTTCTTAGCCGCCCAGGCCCAGGTTCTTCCACAAGGCCACCGTCGGGCCGGCGGTGTTCATGGTGTAGAAGTGCAGTCCCGGCGCGCCCTGGTCGAGCAGAATGCGGCATATCTCGGTGACCACGTCCTCGCCAAAGGCGCGGATCGATTCCTTGTCATCGCCGAAGCCTTCCAGACGCTTGCGGATCCAGCGTGGGATCTCCGCGCCACAGGCGTCGGAGAAGCGTGCCAGTTGGGTGTAATTGGTGATCGGCATGATACCCGGCACGATCGGCAGGTCCACGCCGAGCCTCTCGCAGCTGTCGACGAAGCGGAAATAGGCGTAGGGGTTGTAGAAGTACTGGGTGATGGCGCTGTCGGCGCCGGCCTCGACCTTGCGCTTGAAGTTGAGCAGATCCTTTTCGGCGCTGACCGCCTGCGGATGGAACTCCGGGTAGGCGGCGACCTCGATGTGGAACTGCCGGCCGCTCTCGGCGCGGATGAATTCCACCAGCTCGTTGGCGTAGCGGAACTCGCCGGCCTCGCGCATGCCCGAAGGCATGTCGCCGCGCAATGCGACGATGTGCGTGATGCCGGCGGCGCGATAGGCGCCGAGGATCTCGCGGATGTTTTCCTTCGTCGAGCCGATGCAGGACAGGTGGGGTGCGGCGTCGATACCGGAATCGCGCTGGATCTCGGTCACGGTGTCGAAGGTGCGGTCGCGCGTGGAGCCTCCGGCACCGAAGGTCACCGAGAAGAAGCGCGGCTTGAGTGCGGCGAGTTCGCCGCGCACGCCGCGCAGTTTCTCCGCGCCCTCGTCGGATTTGGGCGGGAAGAATTCGAAACTGAAGACGCGTGGGAATTTTTGTTGGGATTGCATGTTTTGAACCGCCAAGACACCAAGGTCGTAAAGAAGGATATTTCGAACCGCCAAGGCGCCAAGGCGCCAAGAAAACATGATTCGAATAAGAAACCAACACGGTCAATATGAAACTTGGTTGGGCAGACGGCTGCCGAACCGGTGTTCACATCAATTCGGTTTTCCTTGGCGCCTTGGCGCCTTGGCGGTTCCAGTATCGTTTTTCTTGGCGGTCTCCGCGCCTTGGCGGTTCAACTCATCGATCAATACCGATAGTGATTCGGCTTGTACGGGCCGTCTACCGGCACGCCGATGTAATCGGCCTGCGCCTGGGTGAGCCGGGTCAGATTGGCACCGATCTTTTTCAGGTGCAGGTGCGCGACCTTCTCATCGAGGATCTTCGGCAGGACGTAGACCTTCTTTTCGTACTCGTCGCCATGGCTGAACAGCTCCATCTGCGCCATCACCTGGTTGGTGAACGACGCCGACATCACGAAGCTCGGGTGGCCGGTGGCGCAGCCGAGGTTCACCAGGCGGCCCTTGGCCAGCACGATGATCTTCTTGCCGTCGGGGAAGATGATGTGATCGACCTGCGGCTTGATCTCCTCCCACTGGTACTTCTCCAGCGAGGCGATGTCGATCTCGGAGTCGAAGTGGCCGATGTTGCAGACGATGGCCTCGTCCTTCATCGCCGCCATGTGGTCGTGGACGATGACGTTCTCGTTGCCGGTGGTGGTGACGAAGATGTCACCCTGCTTGCAGGCCTCGTCCATGGTGACCACGCGGTAGCCTTCCATCGCCGCCTGCAGCGCGCAGATCGGATCGATCTCGGTGATCCAGGTGGTCGCGCCCATGCCGCGGAACGCCTGCGCGCAGCCCTTGCCGACGTCGCCGTAGCCGAGCACCACGCAGATCTTGCCGGCGATCATCACGTCGGTGGCGCGCTTGATACCGTCGATCAGCGACTCGCGGCAGCCGTACAGGTTGTCGAACTTGCTCTTGGTCACCGAGTCGTTGACGTTCATCGCCGGCCACAGCAGCTCGCCGCGTTCCTGCATCTGGTACAGGCGGTGCACGCCGGTGGTGGTCTCCTCGGTCACGCCCTTGACGGACTTGCCGATATCCGTCCACTTCTTCGGATTGGCGGCGAGGCTCTTCTTGCACAGATTGAGGAACACCTTCCACTCTTCGTTGGCGCCCGGCTTGGCGTCCGGCACCTTGCCGGCGGCCTCGAACTCCGTGCCCTTGTGGATGAGCATGGTGGCGTCGCCACCGTCGTCCAGGATCATGTTCGGGCCTTTGCCATCGGGCCAGGTCAGCGCCTGCTCGGTGCACCACCAGTATTCTTCCAGCGTCTCGCCCTTCCAGGCGAACACCGGGATGCCCTCGGCGGCAATGGCCGCGGCGGCGTGGTCCTGGGTGGAGAAGATGTTGCACGAGGCCCAGCGCACCTGCGCACCGAGCTTGACCAGGGTCTCGATCAGCACCGCGGTCTGGATGGTCATGTGCAGCGAGCCGGAGATGCGCGCGCCCTTGAGCGGCTGCTGCTTGCCGAATTCCTCGCGCAGCGCCATCAGGCCGGGCATTTCGGTCTCGGCGATGGCGATCTCCTTGCGGCCCCAGGCGGCCTGGGTGATGTCGGCGACCTTGTAGTCGGTGAAGTTCGGATCGGTAACTGCGTTCATGTAAATGACTCCTTTACAGAACGAGCGCCGTTGTTGATGGCCTTTGCTCCGAGCCTGGCAGGGAGGACCCTGTTGCAACGCTCCTCGGAGAGAGGGAGGAAAAACTATCTTATAGCCACGAAATCCACGAAACCCACAAAATTTCGTTAGGGGAAAACCACATGAAAATTTTTTCGTGGGTTTCGTGGATTTCGTGGCAATTCGGTTTTAAAGCCCCGCGCCCTCGCGCAGGATCGCGGCCTTGTCGGTGCGCTCCCACGGCAGGTCGATGTCCTCGCGGCCGAAGTGGCCGTAGCTCGCGGTCTGGCGGTAGATCGGCCGCAGCAGGTCGAGCATGGTGATGATGCCCCACGGGCGCAGATCGAAATGCTCGCGTACCAGCTTGACGATCACGGCGTTGTCGACCTTATTGGTGCCGAAGGTCTCGATGGTGATCGAGGTCGGCTCGGCGACGCCGATCGCATACGACACCTGGATCTCGCAGCGCTCGGCCAGGCCGGCGGCGACGATGTTCTTCGCCACGTAGCGGCCGGCATAGGCCGCGGAGCGGTCGACCTTGGACGGGTCCTTGCCGGAGAACGCGCCGCCGCCGTGGCGGGCCATGCCGCCATAGGTGTCGACAATGATCTTGCGCCCGGTCAGGCCGCAGTCGCCCATCGGGCCGCCGATGACGAACTTGCCGGTCGGGTTGATGTGGATGCGGGTATCCTTGTGCAGCCATTCCGCGGGCAGGATCGGCTTGATGATCATGTCCATGACCGCGTCGTGCAGATCCTTGTCGGCGATGTCCGGCGCGTGCTGGGTGGACAGCACCACCGCGTCGCAGGCCACCGGGCGGCCGTTCTCGTAGCGGAAGGTGACCTGGGACTTGGCGTCCGGGCGCAGCCACGGCAGCTCGCCGTTCTTGCGCACCTCGGCCTGGCGGCGCACCAGCCGGTGCGCGTAGTTGATCGGCGCCGGCATCAGCACGTCGGTCTCGTTGGTGGCGTAGCCGAACATCAGGCCCTGGTCGCCGGCGCCCTGGTTCTCGCGGTCGCCGCGGTCCACACCCTGGTTGATGTCAGGGGACTGCTGGCCCAGTGCATTGAGCACGGCGCAGGTGCTGCCGTCGAAGCCGATGTCGGAACTGGTGTAGCCGATGTCGTTGACGACGTCACGCACCAGGCGCTCGTACTCGATGCCCTTGGCCTGGGTGGTGATCTCGCCGGCCAGCACCACCATGCCGGTCTTGGTCAGGGTCTCGCAGGCCACGCGCGCATGGGGGTCCTGGTCGATGATGGCGTCCAGGATGGCGTCCGAGATCTGGTCGGCCATCTTGTCCGGGTGGCCTTCGGACACGGATTCCGAAGTGAACAGGTAATCTTGACTCATGCGCGTGAATTCCCCGATGAATGGTGGCGGTTGCAACGACCGGGTAGTTTACTGGCATCGGGGCGCCAGTGCGAGAGGTGGGGCCACTGCGGCCATTCCGATTTATACTAGGGCTTCACGAATACGGCGACGCTGCAAAAACCGCGCGAGGAGTGGCTGCAATGGTGAGTCTGCAAACCCCGGTCTGCGATTTCGGCCGGCCGGCCATCGATTTCGCCCTGCCGGGCGTGGACGGCAAGGTCTGGACGCTGGACGACTGCCGCGGCGAGAAGGGCCTGCTGGTGATGTTCATCTGCAATCACTGCCCCTACGTGAAGGCGGTGCTCGACCGGCTCATCCGCGACACCCGCGAGCTGCGCGGCCATGGCATCGGCAGCGTCGCCATCATGGCCAACGATCCGACCGACTATCCAGAGGATTCGTTTGAAAATATGCGGAAAATCGCCCGCGAGCTGGATTTCCCCTTCCCCTACCTGCTGGACGAGACCCAGGCCGTGGCGCAGGCCTATGGCGCGGTCTGCACGCCGGACTTCTTCGGCTACAACGCCGCGCTGGCGCTGCAGTACCGCGGCCGGCTCGACGCCAGCCGCAAAGAGGCGGCGCCTCCCGATGCCCGTCGTGATCTGTTCGAGGCGATGGCTGAGGTCGCCCGCACCGGCAAGGGGCCGGCCGAGCAGATCCCCAGTATGGGTTGTTCCATCAAATGGAAGGTGGCCTGAAGGGGCGGGCGGCATGGCGGGCTACGAGACCTTCTACCGCGAGGACCCGATCGAGGTGCAGCACCGGCGCCTCCCCGCCGAGATTTACAACAGCGCGCACCGGCTGCTGGCCCGCAGCGACTTCGGCTGCGTGTTCGTGCCCATCCGCAGCCTGCAATACCTGGCGGTGATCGATACCGAAGAGGTCATCTTCGTCGACCGCGAGGCCAAGCATCTGGTCGAGCTGGCGTGGCGGGTCTTCCATCCGCAAGTGCGCACCGCGCTCGACCAGCCGGTGCCCTACGAGCTGCACATCTATATGAAGAAGGCGTTCGAGGTGCTGCCCCGGTTGCAGGGGGAGTTCCTCAAGGCCGTCGAACAGATGGGGCGGCGCGATGCCGCGGTGCGGGCCAGGGACGAGGCGGGCCGCATCCTGCCGTTCCCGCCGGGCCGGCCCGGCAGTAAGTAGTCCCAAAACCCACAACCAACCCCAGAACCCGTTTGCCACGGAAGCACACGGAATAACACGGAAGGCGACAAGGCGGCGGGTTCTGCCGTTCTGCGCGCTTCCGTGGCCGAAAGGGTATTTTGGATAACAAAATAATATGCCCCGATAAGATGCGTGCATGATGTGAGGCGTCGCGCCCGTATCTTGACGCGCAGCGTCCGCGCGATCGGCCCCGGGCGGGGCTGCGCTATTGCTCCTCGCGGGCAACTAAGGGAAAATACCGCGCTCTTCCCGTCCCATGCGTCAGGGGGCGAGTCGATCGGGCGCACGCGTCCCTGGACTTTGCAGAATATACCGACGTTTATTGCTCATTGAGCACGGGCCCCAGCGCTACAGCCCAGGGGTCGGTGGAATTCACTAGTGGCGGCACGATCCTGGACCGCATCCAGGCGGGGGAGATTCATGCCGCAAGCGGTCGATGGCCGCTCTCCGGCGCATGCACCGCGGTCGTGCGCCGGTCAACCGGATTCAATTGTTTAACAGGAGACACCAATGCCGTCGCGCAAAGAACTAGCCAATGCCATCCGTGCGCTGAGCATGGACGCCGTCCAGAAGGCCAAGTCGGGCCATCCCGGTGCCCCGATGGGCATGGCGGATATCGCCGAGGTGCTGTGGAACGATTTCCTCAAGCACAATCCGCAGAATCCCAAATGGTACGATCGCGACCGCTTCGTCCTCTCCAACGGCCACGGCTCGATGCTGATCTACTCCCTGCTGCATCTGACCGGCTACGATCTGCCGATGGACGAGCTGAAGAACTTCCGTCAGCTGCACTCCAAGACCCCCGGCCACCCCGAATACGGCTACGCTCCCGGCGTCGAGACCACCACCGGCCCGCTGGGCCAGGGCATCACCAACGCCGTCGGCATGGCGATCGCCGAGAAGGTCATGGCCGGCCAGTTCAACCGTGACGGCCACCACATCGTCGACCACTACACCTACGTGTTCCTCGGCGACGGCTGCCTGATGGAAGGCATCTCCCACGAGGCCTGCTCGCTGGCCGGCACGCTGGGCCTGGGCAAGCTGATCTGCTTCTACGACGACAACGGCATCTCCATCGACGGCCACGTCGAAGGCTGGTTCACCGACGACACGCCCAAGCGCTTCGAGGCCTACGGCTGGCACGTGGTGCGTGACGTCGACGGCCACAACGCCGACGCCATCAAGAAGGCCATCCAGGAAGCCAAGAGCGTCAACGACAAGCCGACCATGATCTGCTGCAAGACCGTGATCGGCTACGGCGCGCCGAACCTGTGCGGCAGCCACGACTGCCACGGCGCCCCGCTCGGCGAGGACGAGATCAAGGCCACCCGCGAGAACCTCGGCTGGAACCACGAGCCGTTCGTCATTCCTGCTGACATCTACGCCGGCTGGGATGCCAAGAAGGAGGGCGCCGAGGCCGAGAAGCACTGGGCCGACAAGTTCGCCGCGTACAAGAAGGCCTATCCGGAACTCGCCGCGGAATTCGAGCGCCGCATGCAGGGCCAGCTGCCGTCCGACTGGGCCGCGAAGTCCGCGGAGTTCGTCAAGGCCGTCGACGCCAAGGGCGAGACCGTCGCCACCCGCAAGGCCTCGCAGAACGCGCTCAACGGCTTCGGCCCGCTGCTGCCGGAATTCCTCGGCGGCTCCGCCGACCTCGCCGGTTCCAACCTGACGCTGTGGTCGGGCTGCAAGGGCGTGAGCAACACCGTGTCCGACGGCAACTATCTCTACTATGGCGTGCGGGAGTTCGGCATGTCCGCCATCATGAACGGCATCGCCCTGCACGGCGGCTTCATCCCCTACGGCGCGACCTTCCTGATGTTCTCGGAATACGCACGCAATGCGCTGCGCATGGCCGCGCTGATGAAGGTGCCGACCATCTTCGTCTACACCCACGACTCCATCGGCCTGGGCGAGGACGGTCCGACCCATCAGCCCATCGAGCAGACCGCGACCCTGCGCATGATCCCCAACATGTCGGTATGGCGTCCCTGCGACGCGGTCGAGTCCGCCGTGTGCTGGAAGTTCGCCATCGAGCGCAAGACCGGCCCGAGCAGTCTGATCTTCTCGCGCCAGAACCTGAAGCACATGAGCCGCACGCCGGAACAGATCGCCGCCATCGCCAAGGGCGGCTACGTGCTGCGCGACTGCGACGGCACGCCGGATGCGATCCTCATCGCCACCGGCTCCGAGGTCGAACTGGCGGTCGGCGCGCAGGAGGCCCTGGCCGCCAAGGGCAAGAAGATCCGCGTGGTGTCCATGCCGTCGACCGACACCTTCGACGCCCAGGACGCCGCCTACCGCGAGTCCGTGCTGCCGAAGGCCGTCACCAAGCGCGTGGCCGTCGAGGCCGGCGTGACCGACGGCTGGTACAAGTACATCGGCTGCAACGGCGCGATCGTCGGCATCAACCGCTTCGGCGAGTCCGCCCCGGCCGGCCAGCTGTTCAAGGAATTCGGCTTCACCGTGGAGAACGTGGTCAAGGCCGTCGAATCGGTGCTGTAAGCGGCCGCGCCCGGCTGGATGATTCGACCTATAAAACGTATTTGCCACGGAACCACACGGAAAGATTCGATAAGCCAACCGCGGAGAGTGGACATGCGGTTCGCTTGCCGGTTTTTACATGGCGCCTTTTTCCGTGTTCTTCCGTGTGGTTCCGTGGCTGAAATGGTTTTTTAGGGTTCAATTTACCTTCAGAAGACGGAGAGAGAAAAATGGCAATCAAAGTCGGCATCAATGGTTTCGGTCGTATCGGCCGCATGGTTTTCCGCGCCGTGGCGAAGGAAGCCGAGTTCAAGGACATCGAGATCGTCGGTATCAACGACCTGCTGGATCCCGAGTACCTCGCGTACATGCTCAAGTACGACTCCGTGCACGGCAACTTCAATGGCGACATCAAGGTCGAGGGCAGCAACCTGGTCGTCAACGGCAAGAAGGTCCGGCTGACGGCCGTGAAGGATCCTTCCGAGCTGAAGTGGAGCGAGATCGGCGCCGACCTGGTCATCGAGGCCACCGGCCTGTTCCTGACCAAGGAGACCTGCGAGAAGCACATCGCCGCCGGTGCCAAGAAGGTCGTGCAGTCCGCGCCTTCCAAGGATGACACCCCGATGTTCGTATACGGCGTCAACCACGCCAAGTACGCCGGTGAGACCATCGTCTCCGCCGCAAGCTGCACCACCAACTGTCTGGCCCCCGTCGCCAAGGTGCTGCACGACAACTTCGGCATCAAGCGCGGCCTGATGAGCACCGTGCACGCCGCCACCGCCACCCAGAAGACCGTCGACGGTCCGTCCAAGAAGGACTGGCGCGGCGGCCGCGGCATCCTGGAGAACATCATCCCGTCCTCCACCGGTGCGGCCAAGGCCGTGGGCAAGGTCATCCCCGAGTTGAACAAGAAGCTCACCGGCATGGCCTTCCGCGTCCCGACCTCCGACGTGTCCGTGGTCGACCTCACCGTCGAGCTGAACAAGGACACCGCCTACGAGGATATCTGCAAGGCCATGAAGAGGGCCTCCGAGGGCGAGCTGAAGGGCGTGCTGGGCTACACCGAGGAGAAGGTCGTCTCCACCGACTTCCGCGGCAAGAGCCTGCCGTCGGTCTTCGACGCCGAGGCCGGCATCGCGCTGGACGGCACCTTCGTCAAGGTCGTGGCCTGGTACGACAACGAGTACGGCTACACCTGCAACATGCTGCGCTTCGTGAAACACGTAGCGAAGTAAGGGACTAGGGATGAGGGGCTAGGGGCTAGTGAAAGATTCTTTCTAGTCCCTAGTCCCTAAATCCCAGCCCCCCTAGAGATGCATTCGGCGAGGGCCACCTCTCCCAATCCATTTCCACCACTCTTGCCGGAGCCTATCCATCATGTCCGTCATCAAGCTGACCGATCTCGATCTCAAGGGTAAGCGCGTCCTCATCCGGGCCGACCTCAACGTGCCGGTGAAGGACGGCAAGGTCACGTCCGATGCGCGCATCACCGCGTCGATGGCCACCATCAACCACTGCCTGAAGCAGGGCGCCAAGGTGATGGTGACCTCGCACCTGGGCCGCCCCACCGAAGGCGAGTGGTCGGAAGAAGTGTCGCTGAAGCCCGTCGCCGACAACATCGGCGGCCGTCTGGGCAAGACCGTGCGGCTGATCAAGGACTGGGTCGACGGCGGCTTCGACGTCGCCGCGGGCGAGCTGGTCGTGCTCGAGAACTGCCGCGTCAACAAGGGCGAGAAGAAGAACGTCGACGAGACCGCGAAGAAGTACGCCGCGCTGTGCGACGTGTTCGTCATGGACGCCTTCGGCACCGCGCACCGCGCCGAGGCCTCCACCCACGGCGTCGCCAAGTACGCCCCGGTGGCCGCGGCCGGCATCCTGCTCACCGAAGAGCTGGAGGCGCTGACCCAGGCGCTGCTGAATCCCAAGCGCCCGATGGTCGCCATCGTCGGCGGCTCGAAGGTCTCCACCAAGCTGACCGTGCTCGAATCCCTGTCCGAGAAGGTCGACCAGCTGGTCGTCGGCGGCGGCATCGCCAACACCTTCCTCAAGGCCACCGGCAAGAACGTCGGCAAATCGCTGTGCGAGGACGATCTGGTCCCGACCGCGCAGGCGCTGATCGAGAAGATGCAGAAGCGCGGCGCCAACATCCCCATCGCCGTCGACGTGGTGTGCGGCAAGAAGTTCGATGCCGCCGAGCCCGCCGTGCTGAAGGACGCCGGCAGCGTCGCCGACGACGACATGATCTTCGACATCGGCCCGAAGAGCGCCCAGGAGCTGGTCGACATCATCATGAAGGCCGGTACCGTGGTGTGGAACGGCCCGGTCGGCGTGTTCGAGTTCGACCAGTTCGGCGCCGGCACCAAGGCCATCGCCGAGGCCATCGCCAAGACCGGCGCGTTCACCCTGGCCGGCGGCGGCGACACCATAGCCGCGATCCAGAAGTACGACATCTACGACCAGGTGTCGTACATCTCCACCGCCGGCGGCGCCTTCCTGGAATTCCTGGAAGGCAAGACCCTGCCGGCCGTGGCGATCCTGGAAGAACGCGCGAAGGGCTGATCGAAAGGATCGATGCGCCACGAAATCCACGAAACCCACGAAAAGGTTTTTGGTTTTCACCCTTTCGTCTTTCGTGGATTTCGTGGGTTTCGTGGCCATCCCGATTTTTGAATACAGGACACCCGGCATCCATGATGCGTAGAACCAAGATCATCGCGACCCTCGGCCCGGCGACGGACGATGCAAAATCGTTGGACGAGCTCATCCAGGCCGGGGTCGATGTCGTGCGGCTGAACTTCTCGCACGGCAGCCATCAGGAGCACATCGAACGCGCCCAGACGGTGCGCAACCGCGCCCGCGCCCATGGCCGCCAGGTCGGTGTGCTGGTCGATCTGCAGGGTCCGAAGATCCGCATCGACCGCTTCCAGGACGGCAAGGTGCTCCTCGAGGACGGCGCGCGCTTCATCCTGGACGCCAAGCTGCCGGTCGACGCCGGCACCAAGGAGCGGGTCGGCATCAGCTACAAGCAGCTGCCCGAAGACGTCAACCGCGGCGATACCCTGCTGCTGGACGACGGCGCCATCGTGCTGTGGGTCGAGGACGTCAACGGCCCCGAGATCGAGACCCGCGTGGTGGTCGGCGGCGAGCTGTCCAACAACAAGGGCATCAACCGCCAGGGCGGCGGGCTGTCCGCGAAGGCGCTGACCGACAAGGACCGCGCCGACATCAAGGTCGCCGCCGAGATGCGTGCCGACTACATCGCGGTGTCCTTCCCGCGCTGCGCCGACGACATCCACGAGGCGCGCGAGCTGCTGCGCGCCGCCGGCGGCCACGGCGGCGTCGTCGCCAAGATCGAGCGCGCCGAGTCCATCACCAACCTCGAAGAGATCATCCAGGCCTCCGACGTGGTGATGATCGCGCGCGGCGACCTGGGTGTGGAGATCGGCGACGCCGAGCTGCCCGCCGTGCAGAAGCGCATCATCCAGGTGGCGCGCACCCTGGACCGCGTGGTGATCACCGCCACGCAGATGATGCAGTCGATGGTCGAGAGCCCCATCCCGACCCGCGCCGAGGTGTTCGACGTGGCCAACGCCGTCATCGACGGCACCGACGCCGTCATGCTGTCCGCCGAGACCGCCACCGGCAAGTACCCGGCCAAGGCCGTGCAGGCCATGGACCGCATCTGCAAGGGTGCCGAGCGCCAGCGCGTCAGCAGCAGCACCGAGCGCCGCCAGCAGGTGCGCTTCAACCGCGCCGACGAGGCCATCGCCAAGGCCGCGATGTACACCGCCAATCATCTGGGCGTGAAGGCCATCGCGGCCCTGACCGAGTCCGGCGCGACGCCGCTGTGGATGTCGCGCATCAGCTCCGGCATCCCGATCTACGCCTTGACGCGTCATGTCGAAACCCGTAGAAAGGTAACCCTTTACCGCGGCGTGTACCCGGTCAGTTTCGACGTGACCAGCACCGACCATGTCGAAGTGAACCGCGAGGCGGTCGACGAGCTCATGCGCCGCGGCGCGGTGCGCGACGGCGATCTGGTGATCATCACCAAGGGCGATCTGGCCGGCGTCCTGGGCGGCACCAACGCCATGAAGATCCTCCGGGTGGGGGAACACGAGCGGGCCGTGCAGGGCTGACCGCCCCGGAAAATCCCGACGAATTGTGTAGCTGAAGCGGCAGCCGCCACGGGCCTAGAATGAGCCCTCCGGCCGCCAACCGAATGATTTTACGATTCCAAAATATATTTCCAAGGAGAGAGAGCCATGGCCTTGATATCCCTGCGTCAATTGCTGGATCACGCCGCCGAGAACGGCTACGGCCTGCCGGCGTTCAACGTCAACAACATGGAACAGGTGAAGGCGATCATGGAAGCCGCCGCCGCCGCGGACTCCCCGGTCATCCTGCAGGGCTCCGCCGGCGCGCGCTCCTACGCGGGCGAGCCGTTCCTGCGCCACCTGATCCTCGGCGCCATCGAAATGTACCCGAACATTCCGGTCTGCATGCACCAGGATCACGGCGCCTCCCCGAGCATCTGCTTCCGCTCCATCCAGTCCGGCTTCAGCTCCGTGATGATGGACGGCTCGCTCATGGAAGACGGCAAGACCCCGTCGAGCTATGACTACAACGTCGACGTGACCCGCAAGGTCGTCGAACTCGCACACGCCTGCGGCGTGTCCGTCGAAGGCGAGCTGGGCTGCCTGGGCTCGCTCGAGACCGGCAAGGCCGGCGAGGAAGACGGCCACGGCGCCGAGGGCACCCTGGACCACTCCATGCTGCTGACCGATCCCGATGAGGCCGCCGACTTCGTGAACCGCACCCACGTCGACGCCCTGGCCATCGCCATCGGCACCAGCCACGGTGCCTACAAGTTCACCCAGAAGCCGACCGGCAAGGTGCTGCGCATCGACCGCGTCAAGGAAATCCACGCGCGCATCCCGAGCGTCCACCTGGTCATGCACGGCTCCTCCTCGGTGCCGGAAGACTGGCTCGAGATCATCAACAGCTACGGCGGCGACATGGGCCAGACCTACGGCGTGCCGGTCGAAGAGATCGTCGAAGGCATCAAGAACGGCGTGCGCAAGGTCAACATCGACACCGACCTGCGCATGGCCTCCACCGGCGCCATCCGCAAGCACCTGGCCGAAGACCGCAAGAACTTCGACCCGCGCAAGTTCCTGAAGGAAGCCACCAAGGCGATGACCGGCATCTGCAAGGCCCGCTACGAAGCCTTCGGCTCCGCCGGCATGGCCAGCAAGATCGGCAACAAGGTCTACAGCCTGGAAGGCATGCAGAAGCGCTACGACAAGGGCGAGCTGGATCCCCGCGTCAACTGATCGCCTGCATCGGATCGGCGAAAAGGGCGGCCACTGGCCGCCCTTTTTGTTTGCGTCGGATTTTCCAAAATCCGCGTTGCTGGGCCGCGTCGCATGAATACGACGCCTCCGTTGCGCCCAAGCTGCGCCACTGCGAACGATTAAGCCGCTAACGCCGCCGGCGCGGCCTATCCATACAGAGACGGTTTGCCAAATGCATGAAAAACATGGTTGAATCCAGCCAAGTGGATTAGACCGCATAACAATACGACAATTACCGCCGCAGCTGCATAAGTCCGGGTATAGAGACCAAACACCGCGCAGGCGGTATAAGCCCCCAAAACAGACGCGGCATCGCATTGAAGGGTAGGGGAAATGATTCCAGCAGAGAGTTACACCGCGCTCTCAAGTTTATTTTGCCGCTTTAGCGGCCTACTCATACGTTAGCGCTCATGAAACATTACCGCATCGTTACAATTATGTTGTTGGTTGGGGCGAGTCTGAGTTGCGCACTTTCCACAGCACCGAAAAATGACGCTGGATTTAGGGCGGTGAGCGACCTGAAGTCTCTAGCGGGCTGCTATCGAAATCGTGGAGAAGGTGAGGGTGTGCGGTATCTATCGTCCGTAATCTGGCCGAAAGAACAGCTCATGCACGAACAAATATCGGCTATAAAGGTAGTGTACGAGGAACCACGTAGCCTTAGGGTGGCGGCGCTTAGCTCGGAAGGAACAGCCAAAGAAGGAATCTTTGTAGAGGGAACGGATTTTCATTTGAGCTCGGGGCGAATTCAAATTCAATCTGATACGGTGGCGTCATTCGCGTACCCTGCTGGTAATGTGTTCATCGGCGCTGGTCACCAATCTCAATCCTTAGGCCTTGATTCTCGCGGAGATGCAAGAATGCAGGAAAGCGCCACCTTTGCAGGCACAGCATTCCTGGTCATTCCGATGGCCGGTAATGTGAGAGATGCGTTTCGCTTTCCGAGGTCGCAGGAGCTGTGCAATGAGCGCTAACAAGGCGCGCAACCCGGACGGCTTCGCCGCCGGTTCGCTTAGACGTT
>CAYWKV010000011.1:0-15035 GCA_964458835.1 uncultured Gammaproteobacteria bacterium
GCGGATCGACGTCGTCGTCGCCGACGCCCGGTTCGGCGCGCACGAAGACGTCCTCCTCCTCGGCGGCCTTGCGGCGGCTCCAGACATAGACGCCCGCTACCACGACGGCCCCGATGAACAGCAGTATCCAGCGCAACGTATCCATATCTCTACGGTCGGCGGCAGCGGCGCCGCCGGCCCCCTCAGCTGGCCGCCAGCTTGGCAGCCTCGTCCACGTCCACGGCGACCAGGCGCGACACGCCCGGCTCGTGCATGGTCACGCCCATGAGCTGATTGGACAGCTCCATGGTGATCTTGTTGTGGGTGATGAAGATGAACTGCACGTGCTCGGACATCTCCTTGACCATGTCGCAGAAACGGCCGACGTTGGCGTCGTCCAGCGGCGCGTCCACCTCGTCGAGCATGCAGAACGGCGACGGGTTCAGCTCGAAGATGGCGAACACCAGCGCCACCGCGGTCAGCGCCTTCTCGCCACCCGACAGCAGATGGATGGTGCTGTTGCGCTTGCCCGGGGGGCGGGCCATGACGGTCACGCCGGTATCCAGCAGGTCCTCGCCGGTCAGCTCCAGGTAGGCGTGGCCACCGCCGAACAGGCGCGGGAACATGCGCTGCAGGCCGGCATTGACCTTGTCGAAGGTCTCCTTGAAGCGCGTGCGCGTCTCGCGGTCGATCTTGCGGATGGCATTTTCCAGCGTCTCCAGGGCCTCGCTCAGGTCGGCGTGCTGGGCATCGAGGTAGGTCTTGCGCTCGGACTGCTCCCCGAACTCCTCGATGGCCGCGAGATTGATCGGGCCGAGGCGCTGGATCTTGGTCTCGAGCTGCTCCAGCTCCGCGGACCAGGCATCGATGTCGGCGTGCTCCGGCATCTCCTGGATCAGGGTCTCCAGGCTCATCTCGGTCTCGGCGAGCTGTTCCAGCAGGGTCTGGCTGCGGACCTTGATCTCCTGGAAGTCGATGCGCAGCTGCGACAGGCGGTCGCGGATCTCCTGGGCGGAGCGTTCCTTGCCGGCGCGCACCTGCTCGTCGCCGCGCAACTGATGGTCGATCTCCTCGACCTTGCGGCGGGCATCCGCCAGCTCCACCTCGACCTGGGAGCGGCGTTCCAGCAGCCCGGCGAGTTCCTCCTGCAGACCGGCGAGCGGCGCCTCGCCCTCCTCCAGGGCGGCGCGCAGCTGCTCGCGGCGCTCGCGCAGATGCACCTGCTGGCCGCGCATGCGGTCGAGGTTCTGCTGCGTGGTGCCGCGGGCGGTGCGCATGGATTCGATCTGGATGGCGATGGCGTGAGCGGCATCGCGATCGGCCTGGGCCTGGGCGCGGGCCTGGTCGAGGGCAGCGCGGCGCTCCTCGCGCTCGGCGCTGCGGCGCTCGCGCTCCTCGGCCAGCACCTCCATCTGTTCCAGGGCCGCGGTGAGGCGGCGCCGGGCGGTGGCGTGCTCGTCGTCGCCGCGCAGCCGTTCGGCAGCGAGCTCCTCGGCTTCCTGGGCGATGGCGGCGAGGCGCGCCTGCAGCTGTTCGTGACGCGCGCGGCGCGCGCTCAGCTGGGCGCGGGACTCACTGGTCGCGCGGTGCGCCTGGTTGACGGCGATCTGCAGGTCGTCGCGACGGATCTCGGCATCCCCGAGGGCCTCGCGGGCCTGTTCCAGGGTCGCCTCGAGGGCGGTCAGATGCTCGCTCTGCGCCTCAAGTTCAGCCTTCAACGTCTTGATTTCTTTCTCGCGCTCCAGGATGCCCGCCTTGTCGTCGGCGACATGCTTGACGCGCAGCCAGCCGGCCCCGATCCAGATGCCGTCGCGGGTCACGATGGACTCGCGCGCGCCCAGCCGGTCGCGATGGCCCAGGGCCTGATCCAGGGTCTCGGCGGCATACACCCCGCCCAGCACGCCGGCCAGCGACCAGGGCGCCTGGACATGCTCGGTCAGCGGCGTCAGCGGACCGTCCGGGGCCGTCGGCGCCCGGGCGGTGTCGAACAGTGTGAGATCGCCCTGCTCGAGTCCGCCCAGCACGCCGGCGACCTGGTCGATGCCGTCGATGCACACCGCCTCGAGACAGGCGCCGAGCACCGTCTCGACCGCGCGCTCCCAGCCCGAGGCCACCTGCAACCGCTGCGCGAGTCGCGGCGCGTCGGCGAGCCCCTGCGCCTGCAGCCAGTCCGTGACGGCACCACCGGTCTGGCCCAGCGCGGCCCGCTGCAGCGCCTCCAGGGAGACCAGCCGGCCGCGGGTGTCCTGCTGGGCCCGCCGCTGGGTGTCGATATCCCGAGCCTGCGCCTGAACTTGTTCACGTAATTCGTTGATATTGCTTCTTACTGTATCCAGCTCGACCTGCAGGCGGCGCGCCCCGTCCTCGCGCTGCTCGGCCTCGCTCTCGAGCTGGGCGATCTCCTCGTCGAGGCTGCCGCCGGCCAGGGACTGGCGCTCGGCGTTGATGCGGTCGAGACGCTGGGCGAGCTGCAGGACCTGGCGTTCCAGGTGGTCGATGCGGGTACGCTCGACTTCGGCGCTGCGTTGCGGCTCGGCGGCGCGGCGGTTGAAATCGTCCCATTCCGCCTGCCAGGCCTGCATACCCTGCTCGGCCTCGCGCAGCTGCGCCCCGGTCTCCCCGGCGCGGGCCTGCAGCGCGGCCAGCTCGGGCTCCTGGATGGCGAGTTGCTCGGCCAGCTCGGCCAGGCGCCGGGTGTCGACCTCGATGTGCGCCTCGGCCTCGTTCCAGGCCTTGTCGGCCTGCGCCAGCTCCTGCTGCTGACGCGTGCGGCTGTCCCGGCCGTGCTGGATGGCCTGCTCGACGCGGGCGATCTCGGCGCCCAGGCCGTAGTAACGGCCCTGCACTTCATTGAAGGTGTCGTTGGCCTCGATCTGAGCCTCGCGGGCCTTTTCGATGGCGGCCTCCAGGGCGCGCTGATCGGCGATCACGGCCTCCAGCTGCACCTCGAGTTCCTGTAGGGTCCGCTGGCGCTCGGCGCTCTCCTGATGGAGTTTCCGATGCCGGAGCGCGAGCAGCTCGGCCCGCACCCGGCGCTCCTGCTGCTTGAGTTCCTTGTAGCGCTCGGCGGTACGGGCCTGGCGCTGCAGCTTTTCAAGCTGTTTCTCTATTTCATCTCGCAAGTCATTCAGGCGAGACAGATTTTCATGTGTATGCCGGATCCGGTTCTCGGTCTCGCGGCGGCGCTCCTTGTACTTGGAGATGCCGGCCGCCTCCTCCAGATAGATGCGCAGGTCTTCAGGACGCGCCTCGATCAGGCGCGAGATCATCCCCTGCTCGATGATGGAGTAGCTGCGCGGCCCCAGGCCGGTGCCGAGGAAGATATCGGTGATGTCGCGCCGCCGGCAGCGTACGCCGTTCAGAAAGTAGGCCGAGGTGCCGTCGCGCGAGACCTGGCGCTTGATGGAAATCTCGCCGTACTGGGCGTACTGGCCGCCGATCTTGCCCTCGCTGTTGTCGAACACCAGCTCCACGCTGGCGTGGCCGACCGGCTTGCGGGCGCTGGAGCCGTTGAAGATGACGTCGGCCATGGAGTCGCCGCGCAGGTGCTTGGCGGATGTCTCGCCCATCACCCAGCGCACCGCGTCGATGGTGTTGGATTTGCCGCAGCCGTTGGGCCCGACGATGCCCACCAGGTTGCTGGGCAGGTGGATCGTGGTGGGGTCGACGAACGATTTGAAGCCGGCGAGTTTGATCTTGTCTAGGCGCATGGGGGGCGAAGATACAAGATGCGAGAGACAAGATACAAGGATTGACAGCACGGTCTTCCACGTCCGCCCGCGTAAACGTGGCCGCCCGGCCCGGCCGGTTTCGCTTGTCTCTCTTCTCCCGCATCTTGTATCTTCCCCGGCCATGAGCACCCAACCGAGCAAGACCCTGGAAACCTTCCCCAACCCGCAGCCGGGCCGCGACTACCTGATCCGCATCCGGATGCCGGAATTCACCTGTCTGTGCCCCAAGACCGGCCAGCCGGATTTCGCGACCCTGCTGCTCGAATACATCCCGGAAGCCGCCTGCGTCGAGCTGAAGTCGCTGAAGCTCTATATCTGGTCGTTCCGCGACGAGGGCGCCTTCCACGAGGACGTCACCAACCGCATGCTCGACGACCTGGCGGCGGCCACGCAGCCGCGCTTCATGCGGCTGACGGCGGAGTTCAACGTGCGCGGCGGCATCTACACCCACGTCGTGGCCGAACACCGCGCCCCCGGCTGGCAGCCGGCACCGAAGGTCGAGCTGCCCTGACCCGCCGCCGGACGCGGCCGTGACCGGTCCCCGCTTTCTCGGCATCGACGTCGGCACCTCCGGCGTACGCACCTGCCTGATCGATGCGTCGGAGCGGGAGGTCGGTACCGCCCGGACCCCGCTTCCCGAACCGCTGCGCAACAACGGTGGCGTCGAACAGGATCCGGAGCTTTGGTCGCGGGCCCTGACGGAGACCCTGGACGACCTTGCCGGGCGCTGCGATCTGCGCGCCGTTGCCGCCATCGCCCTCGACGCCACCTCGGCGACGGTGCTCGCCTGCGATACGGCCGGCACGCCGCTGGGACCCGCGCTGATGTACAACGACGGACGCGCCATGGCCGAGGCCGCACGCATCGCCGCCACGGCCCCGGCCGGGAGCGCGGCGCGCGGCCCCCACAGCGGGCTCGCCAAGGCGCTGTGGCTGCAGGCGTGTCACCCCGGGGCCCGGCTGCTGCACCAGGCCGACTGGCTGGCCGGGCATCTGACGGGGCGTTTCGACATCAGCGACGAGAACAACACCCTCAAGCTCGGCTACGACCCCGTCGGCCGCCGGTGGCCCGACTGGATCGCGGGGCTGATCCCGCCCGAGCGGCTGCCGCGGGTGCTGCCGCCGGGTGCGCCCATCGCCCCCCTGCGCCCGGACCTGGCCCGGCGCTGGGGCATGCCGCGGGCACGGGTCGTCGCCGGAACCACCGACAGCACCGCCGCCTTCCTCGCCACCGGCGCCGACCGCATCGGCCAGGCGGTCACCTCGCTCGGCAGCAGCCTGGTCCTGAAGGTGCTGGCGGCGCATCCCGTATCCGCGCCCGAATACGGGATCTACAGCCACCGGCTCGGCGACCGCTGGCTGGTCGGCGGCGCCTCCAACAGTGGCGGGGCGGTGCTGCGGCAGTTCTTCGAAACCGCCGAGCTGCGGGCGCTGGAGGCACGGCTCGATCCGGCGCATCCGACCGGGCTGGACTATTACCCCCTGCCCGGTATCGGCGAACGGTTCCCCGTCTGCGATCCCGGGCTGCGGCCGCGCATGGCGCCGCGCCCCGCGGACGATGCGCGCTTTCTGCAGGGGCTGCTGGAGGGCATCGCGGCCATCGAACGGCAGGGCTACCACCTGTTGCACGAACTGGGGGCGCCTTACCCCGTCGAGGTCATCAGCGTGGGCGGCGGCGCCGCCAATGCGCCCTGGCGGCGGTTGCGCGAGCGGCTGCTGGAGGTCCCGGTAACCGTCGCGGCCCATCAGGACGCGGCCTACGGCAGCGCGCGCCTGGCGTTGCCGTATGGTCGGCTGACCTGACCGGCACCCCTGCCTTCGTTTCGGCCCAAGGCCGATGAGCCCAGAAACCACATCCACCACGGGAAAACACGGACGGGATCATGCGCGTTACACAACAGCCCTCCGCACCCGTCAGATGCGGGGCCGGCGCTTCACGCTTTCGTTTTATTTCGGTGACTTCCGTGTACTTCCGCGATCGAAATGAGGTATTCGGGAATTGAACCGCCGCGCGCCGGACCGTTAAACTGCACCCTCCACCCAAACCCGGGGATGCCGCTGCATCGACCGTGTTCCGTCACCCCCGGTCCGATGCACCACGCCCTGCCGAGATGCCACCACACCACCCCACGCCCTTCCGACGTTACATCGCCGTCCTGGTGATCGGGGTGCTGGGCGGCATCCTGAGCGGCGCCGCCTTCCTCTACGAGCGCCAGCAGGACCACAGCCATCTGAAACAGCGCTTCGAATTCCTCGCCAAGGAGCGCGCGGCGCGCATGCAGGCGGACATCGAACGCGCCCTGGAGAGCCTGGCGTCCACCGGGGGTTTCTTCGACGCCAGCAGCGAAGTCACCCGTGCGGAATTCGACGCCTTCCTGCGTACCCACCTGGACTCGCACCCCGAGGTCCGCGCCATCGAATGGCTGCCGCGCATCACGGCCGGCGAACGCGCAGCGTCCGAGGCCGCGGCCCACGCGGACGGACTCGGCGGGTTCCGGATCACCGAGCGTACGACCGGCGAATCACTTGCGCCGGCGACGGACCGGCCGGAATATTTCCCGGTGTGGTTCACCATGCCGCTGGAGCGGAATCTCCGGGCACTCGGCTTCGACGCCTACAGCCGGGCCAACAACCGCGACGTCATGGATGCAGCGCGCGACAGCGGCACGGTTCTGGCCACCGACGCCTTCGCGCTGGTGCAGGATCCCGAGCGCAAGCGCAGCGTCGCCGTCTTCCGGCCGGTCTACCGTGGTGGCGTCATCCCGGCAACGCGATTGGAACGGCGCCGGCAGCTGCAGGGCTTTCTGGCCATTCTGCTGTGTGCGGCCGATCTGTCGGCGGCCTCCCGGCATCAGGCTCCGGCGATCGGCATCGATTGGATGCTGATCGACGCATCGGCGCCGCCCGAGAACCGCCTCCTGCACTTCCAGCCCTCACGCCTGCGCGCCGCGCCGGTACCCCCTCCGCCCGCCGCACGCTTCGACGGACCGCTGGTGACGGAGATTCCCCTGCAGATACCGGGGCGTCTGTGGAGCATGCAGTTCACCCCGGCGCCCGAGTTCCACAGCCTGGACCATCGTTCCCGCGAATGGCTGATGCTCGCGTTCGGCCTGGCGCTGACGACGCTGCTCGCCGTCTACCAGGGATCGCGCATCCGCCGCGCCATCGAAGTCGAGAACCTCGCGCGGCGCGACTATCTCACCGGCCTCCCCAACCGCGCCCTGCTGGCCGAGCGGCTGGAACACGCTCTCACCCTGGCCGACCGCGAAGCACGCACGCTGGCGGTGCTGTTTCTCGATCTCGACCGCTTCAAGCACATCAACGACAGCATGGGACACTCCGTGGGCGACCATCTGCTCAAGCAGGTCGCACAGCGCCTGAGTGCGGTGGTGCGGCGGGAGGACACGCTGGTGCGCATGGGCGGCGACGAGTTCGTCGTGCTGATGGAGCATTTCCACCACGAACGCGACGCGGCCCTGCTGGCGGACAAGGTGATCCAATCCCTGGCCGACCCCCTCGAGGTCAACGACCTTCCCGTATACCTGACCACCAGCATCGGCATCAGCCTGTATCCGCGCGACGCCCGCAGCGCGGAGGGCCTGATCAGCAACGCGGACGCCGCCATGTACCGGGCCAAGGAATCGGGGCGCAATGCCTATCAGTTCTACACACCCGAGCTGACGCGCATCGCGCGCGAGCAGGTGACCCTGGTGAGCGACCTCAAGCACGCCCTGGAGCGCCAGGAACTGGAACTCCATTACCAGCCGCAGGTCGGCATCGCCGATGGCCGGATCTTCGGCGTCGAGGCCCTGCTGCGCTGGCGGCACGGTGCGGTCGGACTGATCGCCCCGGACCGCTTCATTCCGCTGGCCGAAGACACCGGCCTGATCATCCCCATCGGCGAATGGGTGCTGCGCGAGGCCTGCGGCCAGGCGCAGCGCTGGCTGGAGGCCGGCCTGCCGCTGGAACGCATTTCGGTGAACCTCGCCGGGCCGCAGATCCAGCGCGGCGACATCGTCGCCACGGTGGAGCGGATACTGGCCGACACCGGCCTGCCGCCGGGCAAGCTGGAGCTGGAGGTCACCGAATCCTTCGTCATGGGACGGGAGGACGCGGCCATCACCACCCTGCGGCGGCTGCGCCGGCTGGGCATCACCATCGCCGTGGACGACTTCGGCACCGGCTATTCATCGCTGTCGCGGCTCAAGCAGCTCCCCATCGACCGCCTCAAGATCGACCGCTCGTTCGTGCAGGATCTGCCGCACGATGAGGACGACACCGCCATCGCCCGCGCCGTCATCGCCCTCGGCCACAGCCTGGGGTTGCGCGTGATCGCCGAGGGCGTCGAGACCGCCGCCCAGGCGCAGTTCCTCCTCGACGAGGGTTGCCAGGAGGCACAGGGCTACTATTACAGCCGGCCCGTGCCCGCAGCCGAGGTCGCGGATCTGGTGCGTGGCAACGATCTCGCACGCAGCGCGCCCGGGCTCTGATCAGCCGCACGCGACCTTCACGCACAGGAGTCGGGATGCAGGATCTCTTCAAAGGCGCAGGCTATCTCCTCGAAGGCTTCCGGCTGGTGCGCGCCCCGGGGCTGCGCCGCTTCGTCGCCGTGCCACTGCTGGTCAACAGCCTGCTGTTCGCCGGTCTGATCTTCGCCGCCGCCCAGGGCTTCGGGCAGCTGGTGGCGTATCTGCTCGACTTTCTGCCGGACTGGCTGCAGTGGCTGCAGTACCTGCTCTGGCCGCTGTTCGCCCTCAGTGCGCTGCTGATATTCGCCTACACCTTCACCCTCATTGCAAACCTGATCGCCGCGCCCTTCAACGGCGTACTCGCGGAAGCGGTCGAAAAGCATCTGACCGCGCAGAGCATCGACCAGACCGGCGGCTGGCAGGCCATCGTCAAGGACATTCCGCGCAGCCTGCTGTCCGAGCTGCAGAAACTGGTCTATTTCGCACTGCGCGCCCTGCCGCTGCTGTTCCTGTTCGTGATCCCCGGCATCAATTTCGCCGCGCCGCTGCTGTGGATGCTGTTCAGCGCCTGGATGCTTGCGCTGGAGTACGCCGATTATCCGATGGACAACCACGGACTGAAGTTCGGCCAGCAGCGGCCGCGCCTGCGGGCACGGCCGCTGCTGACGCTCGGCTTCGGCATCGCCGTGCTCGGGCTGACGCTCGTGCCGGTCGTGAATTTCCTGGTCATGCCCGCGGCAGTCGCTGGCGCGACGGCGTTGTGGACGCGGGAACTGCGGCAGCCGCCCGGTTGAATGCGCGTCAACGCGACGGCACCAAGGCAACACCACGACTGTCACGCGACGAACCTGAAAAACTCATTTCAACCACGGAAGCACGCCGACAGGCTCACCGCTTTTCGAGATAGCCACGCAGCCGTGCGACGCCTTCCCGCAGCTGCTCCAGCGATGTCGTATAGGCGAAGCGCACATGCTCATGGGCGCGATGATGCCCGAAGTCGATACCCGGTGTGATCGCCACGCCGGCCTCCTCGAGCAGCGCGTGGCAGAAGGCGAAGCTGTCGTCGGTCAAGCGGCGGCAACCCGCATAGAGATAGAAGGCGCCCTGCGGTTCCACCGGGATGTCGAAGCCGAGTTCGCGCAGCGCGGGGAGCAGGAAGCCGCGGCGCTCGGCGAAAACCCGCCGCCGCTCCTCGAACACCGTCTGCGCCTCGGGCGTGAAGGCGGCCAGCGCCGCGTGCTGCGCCAGGGTCGGCGCCGCCAGGAACAGGTTCTGGGCGAGGCGGTCGAGGGCCTCGACATACTCCGACGGCGCCACCAGCCAGCCCAGCCGCCAGCCGGTCATGCCGAAATACTTCGAGAAGCTGTTGATGACGAAGACGTCGTCGGCGACGGTCAGCACCGACCGGGCCGTTACGCCGTAGGTGAGACCATGGTAGATCTCGTCGACGATCAGTGCCGCGCCGTGCTCGCGGGCGAGACCGTGCAGACCGGCGAGCTGGTCCACCGTCAACAGCGTGCCGGAAGGATTCGCCGGCGAGGCGACCAGCACGGCCGCGACAGCGGCCGTCCAGTGTGCCCGCGCCAGTTCCGGCGTGAGCTGATAGCCGTGCGCGGCGTCGGTCGGCACCAGCCGCGCCCGTCCCTCCACCAGGCGCACGAAATTACGGTTGCAGGGGTAGCCGGGATCGCTCATCAGAACCTCGCGTCCCGGATCGATCAGCGCGGCCAGCACCAGCTGCAGCGCACCCGATGCGCCCGGCGTCAGGATGATCCGATCGGGGTCCAGAGTCAGGCCGTCACGGGCGCGGTAATGGCCGGCGACCGCCTCGCGCAGCGCCCTCAACCCCGCGGCGGGCGTGTAATGGGTCAACCCCCGGGCCAGGGCCGTCTGCCCGGCGGCGATGATGGGGGCGGCGGTCGGGAAGTCCGGCTCGCCGATCTCCAGGTGGACGATGGAGCGCCCGGCGTCTTCCAACTCGCGCGCGCGCGCCAGCAGCGCCATCACGTGGAAGGGCTGGATATCGCGCATGCGGCGGGCCAGCAACGGTTTCACATCGGCCGACATCGGTGGACCCTCACTTCACACGCACCCCGGGACGACAACCGCGGCTAATGCGCATGCAGCCGACGCAACAGGTCGACATTCACGTACTCCGCCCCGTTCACCTCGCCGGCGAGTACCCGGAACGGATGGCCCGGCTCGCCGAGCTGATCGAGCAGCAGCGCCGCGCCGCTGAAGTCATGTCCCTGAGTGTAATCGCTGACGGTCACGAGCGTCTTCAACCCGGCGGCGCGCGCCGCGATCAGGCCGTTCTCCGAATCCTCGAAGGCCAGGCACTCCGCCGGCCCGACGCCCATGTATTCCATGGCGTGGAAATAGATGTCCGGTGCCGGCTTCTTCTTGGGCACCATGCTGCCGGCCGCGATCACCTCGAACCAGGATTCCGCATCCGGCGCGAGACTCGCCTGGAGCAGCGCCGTGACGTTGTCCGGCGTGGTGGTGGTCGCGATCGCCAGGCGCAACCCCGCGGCCCGCGCCTCTTCCAGCAGCCGCCGCACCCCAGGCCGGAGCGGTACGCCGCCCGAGGCGACCGTCTCGGTGTACATGGCGGTCTTCGCCTTGTGGAGCCCGGCGATGAATGCCGTCATATCGTCCGGACCACGGAATTCCGGCCGCCGGGTGTCCAGGTAATGGCGGATGCGTTCCTTGCCGCCGGTCACCCCGAGCAACTCGCGGTACAGGTCCTTGGACCAGACCCAGTCCAGGCCGGCCGCCGCGAAGGCGGCGTTGAATGCCAGTCTGTGAACCTCCTCGGTTTCCGCCAGGGTCCCGTCGACATCGAACAGCAGTGCGCGCAACTCGCTCATGACCAGGATCTTCTCCATCAAAAGGGCGGTATAGATTAATGAAGGCCGGCACCCCTTTCACGGTTTGATTCGCGTGGGTTTTCCGCCCCCCGCCCGGGCTTGACTCGCGCCCCCGCTGCGCCGAAACTTAGCCGCTTATTCGAGGGGGCCGACCCGCCCGAAAACGCGGAGCCGGCCCGTAACTTCACACTGACTCCATCTCAGACGGGCGGAAACTCCGCATCTGCAGGAGAGCTGAATGGCTACCACAAAGAAGTCTGCGCCCAAGAAGAAGACGGTTGCGAAGAAGACCGCACCCAAGAGCGCGCCTGCCAAAAAGGCCCCGGCCAAGAAGGCACCCGCCAAGAAGGCTGCGGCACCGAAGGCGGCTGCCAAGAAGGTCGTGACCAAAAAGCCTGCGACTGTGAAGGCGGCCGCACCCAAAAAAGCCGCTGCGGCCCCGGCTGCCGGCAAGACGCCCGCGAAGAAGGCCCCTGCACCGAGGAAGGCCGCCGCCAAACCGGCCGCCGGCACCGGCAGCACGCTGATCGAGAGCATCGAGCCCTATCGCGAGACGCCTGGCGAAGACTACATGAACGATGCCCAGCGGGAACACTTCCGCAACATCCTGCTGGCGTGGAAACGCGAGCTGATGGAAGAAGTGGACCGCACCGTGCATCACATGCAGGACGAGGCGGCCAATTTCCCCGATCCCAACGACCGCGCCACGCAGGAATCGGAATTCAGCATGGAGCTCCGCACCCGCGATCGCGAGCGCAAGCTGATCAAGAAGATCGACGAGACGCTGGGCAAGCTCGACCACGAGGAATACGGCTACTGCGAGTCCTGCGGCGTCGAGATCGGCATCCGCCGCCTGGAGGCCCGGCCGACGGCCGCGCTGTGCATCGACTGCAAGACGCTGGACGAGATCCGCGAAAAGCAGATGGGCGGCTGAAGCCGGCCGTATGGCCTGCCTTCGAGAAAACCGGCCGCTGGCCGGTTTTCTTTTTGGCGGCCACCTCCGGCCCGGAGCTGCTAAAATCGCCGCCCATGTACGTCGGCCGCTTCGCCCCCTCACCCACCGGTCCGCTGCATTTCGGCTCTCTGGTCGCAGCCATCGCGAGCTTCCTCGATGCGCGCAGCCAGGCTGGGCGCTGGCTGCTGCGCATGGAGGATCTGGACCCGCCGCGCGAGCAGCCCGGCGCCGCCGACGCCATCCTGCGCACGCTCGACCGCCTGGCTTTGCACTGGGACGGGCCTGTGGTCTATCAGAGCGAACGTCTGGACACCTATCATGAGGCCATCGACCGCCTCACCTCCGCAGGCCACGGCTATGCCTGCGCCTGCACCCGCCGCGAGATCGCCGACAGCGCCCTGCCGGGCCGCGAAGGCCCCATCTATCCCGGCACCTGCCGGAGCGGCCTGGCGCCGGGTCAACGCGGCCGGGCGGTACGCGTGCGCGTCGACGACCAGACCATCGCATTCGACGATCGCCTGCAGGGTCGCCGCATCCAGGCGCTCGCCACCGAGGTGGGGGATTTCGTCGTCCTGCGCGCCGACGGCCTCGTCGCCTACCAGCTCGCCGTGGTCGTCGACGACGCCGTCCAGGGCGTGACGCATGTGGTGCGCGGCAGCGATCTGCTGTTCTCCACCGCGCGGCAGATCCACCTGCAGCGCCTGCTCGGCTACGCCACTCCCCAGTATCTGCACCTGCCGGTCGCCGTGAATGCCGCCGGCGAAAAACTCAGCAAGCAGACCCGTGCCGCACCCGTCGACGTACTACCGGCCGCGGCCAGCAAAGCGCTGACATTTCTTGGCCAGGTCCTGCCGCCCGACGCGGAGCGCCTGCGCCCGGAGGACCTGTGGGCTCACGCCATCCGGTACTGGGACCCGTGCCGGATACCGGCTGTCCAGGTCCGTGGAGCAGGCGTTCCCGAACCGGCGCCGCAGACCGCCGGCCCTGGAACCGGGGACTTCTATTAGGTAATCTCCCCCGGCGACATCCGTACCCCGGCACTTCCGGCGACACGCCGCGCGCCCGCGAAACAGGAGTTCCCCATGTCCGAACACAAGGTCTATCCGGTGCCCGCCAGCTTCGGCTCCCATGCCCTGCTCGACGCCGACCAGTACGCCGCGATGTATCGCCGCTCCGTCGACGATCCGGACGGCTTCTGGGCGGAGCAGGCGCAGACCTTCCTCAGCTGGTCGAAACCCTGGTCGAAGGTGCTCGACTGGGATTTCCACGACGCCCGCATCCGCTGGTTCGAAGGCGGCAAGCTCAACGCCAGCTACAACTGCCTCGACCGCCACCTCGCCGCGCGCGGCGATCAGACGGCGATCATCTGGGAAGGCGACGATCCCGGTGTCGACAAGAGGATCACCTATCGCGAGTTGCACGCCGAGGTCTGCAAGCTCGGCAATGTGCTGAAGAGCCGCGGCGTGAAGAAGGGTGACCGCGTGTGCATCTACATGCCGATGATCCCCGAGGCGGTCGTCGCCATGCTGGCCTGTGCGCGCATAGGCGCGGTGCATTCGGTCGTGTTCGGCGGATTCTCGCCCGAATCGCTCAAGGACCGGATCCTGGATTCCGACTGCCGCGTGCTCATCACCGCCGACGAGGGTGTGCGCGGCGGCCGCAGCGTGCCGCTCAAGGCGAACACCGACACCGCGCTGCAGTCCTGTCCCAATGTGCATACCGTGCTGACCGTGAAACGTACCGGCGGCCAGATCGCCTGGGATACCAGGCGCGATGTCTGGTACCACGACGTCATGGCACAGGCCTCGACCGACTGCCCGCCCGAGGAGATGGACGCCGAGGACCCGCTGTTCATCCTGTACACCTCCGGCTCCACCGGCAAACCCAAGGGCGTGCTGCACACCACCGGCGGCTACCTGCTGTTTTCCGCCATCACGCACAAATACACCTTCGATTATCACGACGGCGACATCTACTGGTGCACCGCCGACGTGGGCTGGGTGACAGGCCACTCGTACATCGTCTACGGGCCGCTCGCCAATGGCGCCATCAGCCTGATGTTCGAGGGTGTACCGACCTACCCCGATGCCGGGCGCTTCTGGGCAGTCATCGATAAGCACCAGGTCAATACGTTCTACACGGCGCCGACCGCCATCCGCGCCCTGATGCGCGAAGGCGAGGCGCCGGTCAAGCAGCACTCGCGCGCGTCGCTCAAGCTCCTCGGCACCGTCGGCGAGCCGATCAACCCGGAGGCCTGGGAATGGTATTACCGCGTCGTCGGCGACGGCCGCTGCCCGGTGGTCGCCACCTGGTGGCAGACCGAGACAGGCGGCCACATGATCACGCCGTTGCCCGGCGCGACGCCCCTGAAGCCGGGTTCCGCCTCGCTGCCGTTCTTCGGTGTGGTGCCGGCGATCGTCGACGCCGAGGGCCGCACGCTGGACGGTGTCTGTGAAGGCAATCTGGTCATCACCCGTCCCTGGCCCGGCCAGATGCGCACGGTCTACGGAGATCATGGGCGTTTCATCGACACCTATTTCCGGACCTACCCCGGCATGTATTTCACGGGTGACGGGGCGCGCCGCGACGCCGACGGCTATTACTGGATCACCGGCCGCGTCGACGACGTACTCAATGTCTCCGGCCACCGCCTCGGCACGGCGGAGATCGAGAGCGCCCTGGTACTGCACGAGGCCGTCGCCGAAGCGGCCGTGGTCGGCTTCCCACACGACATCAAAGGCCAGGGCATCTACGCCTATGTCACCTTGATCAAGGATGTCGAGCCCAGCGAAGCGCTGCGCAAGGATCTGGTGGCGCTGGTCCGCAAGGAGATCGGTCCCATCGCCACGCCGGACGTCATTCAGTGGGCCCCGAGCCTGCCGAAGACGCGCTCCGGCAAGATCATGCGCCGCATCCTGCGTAAGATCGCTGCGAACGAGGTGGACAGCCTGGGCGATATTTCCACGCTGGCCGACCCCGGCGTGGTGGGCGATCTGACCCACAACCGGGCCCACAAGTGCCCGCAGCGGTGG
>CAYWKV010000011.1:15045-39299 GCA_964458835.1 uncultured Gammaproteobacteria bacterium
CCGCCGCGCGTGGGCCGCGGCTACCCCCCCCCCCCCCCCCGCGGCGCCCGCCAGAGGCCGATCCCAAGGAATCTGCGCCCTCGCCGTAAAGAAAGCGGCGGCCGCCTCGCTCCATGCTCACTTGCTGCTGGGTACGCGAGCGACAGAAATCCGCGCCCCGTTTTGGTGCATTTTCATTCAACCATTCGATCCACACGCCCTTCCCCTTCTCCTCGCCCGGTAAACGGCAGGATGCATCCCATGCGCCGAGCACGGGGTAATAGAGTACGTAAAATTAATATCTTATAAACGTATCTTAATCATCTTCTTCATAAAAAAGCCCTTTCTTCTCAAGCTTGTACACCCTGCGCCGATACCCCACTCAGGCACAAATGTCAAGGATTTGACGTGATCAGCACCAGCTGACCCGATGATGCGCCCTCCGGCCGCATCCGCAGGGAGGGGTTCAGCGGCGCGACGCAAGCCCGGGACGGCGGCGTCGCAAACCCAAACCCGGATCGAATCATCGAGAGAACTGCATCCATGAATGTCCTGAAGACCCTGTTCGTCGTGTCCTTCGCCTGCGCCTGGTACGGCGTCGCCCAGAGTTCCCACGCGGCCGATGACGACATCTACGCGATCCAGTTTTCGGAGGACGGCAAGTTCCTGGTCACCGGGGGCTCCGGCGGCAACAGCCCACAGCTCGACTACAGCGGCGGCATCAAGGTCTGGGACGTGGAGCGCGGTACGCTGGTCAAGGCCTTCGGCGAGCAGACCGATCTCGACAGCATCTTCGGCGCGGATTACGGGTCGGTCGGCAATCGCCGTTGGGGCATCAACAGCTTCAAAGACATCGTTCTGACCGGTTCCTACCCGGACGGCAAGATCGTGCTGCTGCCGAGCTCGCTGGGCCGCATCGATGAGGCCAGCAATATCCAGCTGCCGAACTTCATTGGTGGCTATCTGGACCTGGCATCCGCGGATGCGGACCGCATCCCGCTCGAGCATGCAGCGGCCGCCTCCCGCACCTGCGGCGACAGCAAGGCGGCCTACGAATACATTGGCCCGGTCGTGGCTTCCGAAAACGGGCGCTTCGCGGCGGTGGTGGTGAACACCTGCAAACGGGACAAGGAACCCAACATTCCGGTCGCGCAGTACGACTCTTCGCTGCATATCATGGATCTGCGCACACTGAAGCTGACCCATACCTTCCGCAACGTCGATTCCGGCATCTATGCCGCCGGCATCACCGACAACGGCGAGCGCATCGCCTTCGTCGGGCGCGACCGCTTCGCCGTCATGGACGTGACCGATGGCACGTCGCGCACCATCGAGAAGTACGAGGACGCGATCTTTCAGGTGCCGCGCCAGTTCAGCGCACTGTATTTCAACGAACAGGGCAACAAGCTGGTATCGCTGCACTATGTTTACGACATCGAAACCGGCAAGGAAACCGAATTCGCCTGGCAGGCCGATTCGGTCGTGAACAAGGGTCGTACCGCCAGCGTCAAGGTCGCACCCGACCTGAGCTACTTCGTACTGGTCAAGCCGAAGAAATCCCTGATCGTCTTCGGCGAAGATGGCCTGCCCCGCTCCTACGGCAAGTCCGATCGCGTGGTGGTGGTCGACACCAAGACCGGCGGCGAACGCGAACTGGCGATCACCGATTCGCGGACCGAAGGGAAGAAATGCGTCACCGATATCTCGCCGGACAGCCGCCGCGTCGCCGTGGCCTGCATGGGAGGCATCATCAAGGTGTTCGATGTCGCCTCCGGCAATCTGGTGTGGGAACAGCGCAACGTCGGCTACAAACGCCACAGCCTGGACAAGAACCTGATGCAGGTACGCGGGCCGGGCGGCTGGAACCAGCCCGCCCGGCTCGACCCCCACCCCTGAGGGTAACTGCACGCCCCGGCTGACGCGCGGGGAACACGCCACCGGACCGGCCGCAGCCTCGGGACTGCGGCCGGTCCGCATTTGTGCTTGACCTCGAATCCGATGATCCACTCGCACTCAGCGGAGGCGTAGATCCATCATGCGCAGACCACTGAAGCGCGGCCTTCTGGCCGGCAGCACGCTGCTCATGGCGGCACTGCTGATCGCCCCCGGGTTCTTCGACCGCGAATCGCTTCGTCGGGGCCTGGCCGAGCAACTCGCCAACGCGCTCGGCCGTCCCGTTGCCATCGAAGCGTTGGAGATCACACTGCTGCCGCGACCGACTGTCGTCCTGCGGCACACCGTCGCCGATCTCGGAGACGCCGGAGGTGCCGACCTCGCGGTGGGTAGCGTACGTGCCGCATTGTCCTGGCGTGCGCTGTTGCGGGGCGACCTGGCGTTGCGGCACCTGGACATCGAGGCGCTACAACTCGATCGCGCCCTGGTCACCCGCATCCGCGACCTGTTTCCCGCTTCCAATTCCGCCGATGCCATGGCTGCCCTTCCCGTCCGGCTCCATGAGGCGACGATTCGCGGGCTCACATGGAAGACCGACGAAGGGCCGATTTTGGGCCCCTTCGACGTGGTTCTGAATTGGGAGCAGGCGCTGCGACCGGCCAGCGTCGAAATCCGGCAGCACGATGAAAAATTGCATGTTCGCCTGCTGCCCGATGCCGATGGCATCGCGATCACCCTGCAGGCCACAGATTGGGCAATCCCGGGCAGGCCAGAGTGGCGCTTCACCCGACTGCAGGCCGAGGGGCGCTATGCCAGCGGGCGTGTCGAGATCGACGCTGCGGAAGGCGGGTCCTTCGGCGGCCATTGGCGGTTCACGGGCACGGTGGTCCGTGGCGACGACTGGCAGGTGGACGGCACGCTGGATGCCGCCGACCTTGAATTGCCGCTGCTGCTGGCGCTGGCGGGGAAACCGCCGATCCCCGGCCGCCTCGACGGCAACTGTACGCTGTCCCTGCGGGCACCCACACCGGAGACGCTCGTGCAGGACCCCGGCCTGGAGTGCACACTCTCCCGCAGTGCGGGTGCCGAACGGACACGGATCGACCTGCACACCAGCCCCGTCGCCGCCGGCCTTGCCTACCGAGTGAGCATGGAGAATCTGACCATCCCCGTCGGGCCCGCCTTGCATGTGCGGAACGCCGAGGCGAAGGGCCTGCTGCATGCACAAACACTCGGCATCGAGAAGATGACATTGAGCGCCTACCAGGGCGGCCTGGAGGCCAGCGGCGAACTGCACTGGAACGAGGGCTGGCGATTCCGGTTCGACGCGGCGGTACGCGGCATGGAGATCGAACCGGTACTGGCCGCCTTCGGCACGCGCAGCCTGAACGGGCTGATCGACGCGCGCTGCAGCGGCACGCTCCGGGCCGACACGTTCGGATCGCTGGCCAGGACGCCGGATCTCGGTTGTGACTTCCAGATCCGCAACGGCGTCATCTACGACACCGATCTGGAGCGGGCGGCAACACTGGTCGGGGGCGCGGCGACATCGGCGGGCAGCACACCTTTCGATACCTTGGAAGGTACGCTGCGGCTGGTGAACCGACAGACACGATTCGACCCGATCAGGATCCATTCCGCGGCACTCGAGGCGGCCGGTGCCGTGAGCATCTCGCCCGCCCGGCAACTGTCGGGGGAACTCCGCGTAGGGCTGAAGCATACGGGCGGCATAGCCTCGGTGCCGCTGGCGATCAGCGGCACGCCCGGCGATCCCGTCATCCGACCGACCAAATCGGCACTGGCGGGCGGCGCCGCCGGGACGTTGATGCTGGGGCCCGGTATCGGTACCGCCATCGGCGTCAAAGTGGGCGAAGCGGTGGAGAAATTCGGAAAATGGCTGAAGCCGGGGACCGCCGACACGCCTGTCCAGCCCCCCGCACCCTGATCACGGATCGCCGCCGGCACAACTGGCCATCGGCCACGTCGCCCGTTAAAATGCCGCCGAATACCGCGCTTTTCACGCCCTTAGCGGGTCTTGGGCGGTCCTGCCATCGACTGCATCAGCTCGGAGCTGTCTCAATGGAACTCACCACGGAAATGCTGTGGGTGCTCGGCTTTTTGGCCTTCACCATCTATCTGTTCGTTTCCGAGATCGTGCGTGTCGACGTCGCGGCCATCCTGGTCATGGTGCTGCTCGGCCTGACCACGGTTCTGCCCTTCACCCCGCCGCTGGTGGACACCGCCCAGCTGTTCGACGGCTTCGCCAGCAATGCCGTCGTTTCCATCATCGCCGTCATGATCATCGGGGCGGGGCTCGACAAGACCGGCCTCATGAGCACGGTGGCGGGCTTCATTCTGAAAATCGGCGGCAGTACCGAGAAGCGCATCATCCCGCTGATCTCGGGCACCGTCGGCTTCATCTCCAGCTTCATGCAGAACGTCGGCGCCGCCGCGCTGTTCCTGCCGGTGGTGAGCCGCATCTCGGCGCGCACCGGCCTGCCGCTGTCACGCCTGCTCATGCCCATGGGCTTTTGCGCCATCCTCGGTGGCACGGTGACCATGATCGGGTCCAGCCCCCTGATCCTGCTGAACGACCTGATCAGGACCTCCAACCAGTCGCTGGTGGCGAAAGGCTTGGAGGAAATGCCGACGTTCGATCTGTTCGCCGTCACGCCCATCGGCCTGGCACTGGTCGCCACCGGCATCATCTACTTCGTGCTGGCCGGACGGCACGTCCTGCCGGACGTGCAGGGCGCACGTCCCACCGCCGACAGCACCCTGGAGTACCTGCAGGAAGTCTACGGGCTGGACTACGCACTCAACGAACTGCACGTCACCGCCGCAAGCCGGCTCGTCGGACGCACCGTCGAGGAGGTCGAAAACGAGTTCTACGTGCGTGTTATCGCCATCCATTCAATCGACCGGCTGCACCTGGCACCGGGTGGACTGGCCCGTGACGTCAAGATCGCCGCTGGCCAGACTCTGGGCATCCTGGCCTCCGAATCCGCATTGCGCCGTCTCAGTGAGCAGACACGGACGGCCATCAGCCCCGACATCGAGGTGCTGGCGAGCATCCTCATGCCCACGCGCGCCGGTATCGCCGAAATCGTGATCCCGCCGAGCTCCAATCTGGTCGGCAAATCGTGCCGGGATCTATGGATGCGCAAGACCCATGGCCTCACCGTGTTGGCGATCCACCGTCAGGGCAAGGCGATCCGCGAGGATGAAGGGGTGGTCGATCTGCCGCTGCAGAGCGGCGACACCCTGATCTGCCATGTGGCCTGGGATCAGCTGGCTCGATTGGCCAAGGACCGGAACTTCGTGGTGGTCACGACCGAATACCCGCATGAGGAGCTGCGCCCCCACAAAGTCCACTTCGCCCTGATCTTCTTCGCCATCGCGCTGGGCATGGTCTTGTTCACGGATACCCGTCTATCGGTCGCGCTGCTGACAGGCGCGGTGGGCATGGTCATCACGGGCGTTCTGTCCATGGACGAAGCCTACCGTGCGGTGAGCTGGAAGACGGTGTTCCTGCTGGCCAGCCTGATTCCCCTTGGCGCCGCGGTCGAGCAGTCAGGTACAGCGCAGTGGATCGCGGTCAAGACACTCGAACTGGTCGGCAGCGAGGTCACGCCGCTCGTGCTGCAGGCGGTGATCGCCGTCCTGGCGACGTTCTTCACGCTGGTGATGTCCAACGTCGGCGCCACCGTGCTGCTCGTGCCGCTGGCCGTAAACATCGCCATACAGGCATCCGCCGCGGGTGTCGAAGGGGTCAACCCGGCCGTATTCGCGTTGACCGTGGCGCTCGCCACGTCGAATTCCTTTCTGATACCGACCCATCAGGTGAATGCCCTGATCATGGGGCCGGCCGGCTATTCGGTGAAGGATTTCATGCGCGCGGGCGGCATCATGACTGTGCTGTTCCTGGCGGTCATGCTGCTCATGCTCGAGGTGGTTTTCTAGAACCTGTCTCGAAATTGCAGAGCGGGCGTCGGTGCGAGGCGCCCGCCCGCCGGCGCGAAGAGGGAACGGCGCGCACGTGCAGTCGCGGTGCGCACCGGCGCCGGCCTGTAAGACCGCAGGCCAGCAACTGGAGCAAGACGGGACTCGGCGCCCGGCACCCGGACGGGGATGCCTGACGGCACCCGATGCCGACCGCTTACATGACGCTGCCGAAATTCCGGTCGATGGCTCCGGTCGGGATTTCGAGCCCCGCCAGTCGGCAGCCCTGCGCCACGGGCCCGCCGGGGAACAGCGTGTACAGGTACCTCAACCCGCCCTTCAGATGGAACGCCTCGTCCAGCGCGTCATGGAGTTCACGTACATTGATCTTGTCCGGCTCATGGCGCGCGAAATACTCCTGCAGGGCCTTCAGCACCCGCCAATGATCCTCCTCCAACCGCAGCTTTTCCTCGCGGGCGATGGCCAGCGCGGTATCCCGCGTCCATCCGTCCGGTGCATGGGGAAATGCAGGGTTCTCGACCCGGGTACCAGGATGCATGATATCGTCCATCGTCTCCATCATGACAGAGTCCTCCATTGCGTTTGATTTCGGGGGGTGTATTCAGTGTAGACCAGCTTTCCAGACTTGCCGCTCATCACGCCCGTGCAGCGCAGAGTCCCCGCGCCGCTCCAAGTCAGTCAGGACCCGATACATGAAAAAAGGGCCGTAAGGCCCTTTTTTCCGTTCGCTAACGCCGTGGACGCGATCAGCCTTCGCCGACGGCCTTCATGCTGAGACGGATGCGGCCCTGCTTGTCGACCTCCAGCACTTTGACCTTCACGATATCGCCTTCCGCCAGCTTGTCGCTGACGTTCTGCACACGCTCGTCGCAGATCTGGGAGATGTGCACCAGGCCATCCTTGCCCGGCAGGATGGTCACGAAGGCGCCGAAGTCCATCAGTTTGGCCACTTTGCCTTCGTAGATGTTGCCAACGGTCACGTCCGCGGTGAGTTGCTCGATGCGACGTTTGGCCTCTTCTCCAGCGGCGGCATCGACCGAAGCGATCTTCACGGTGCCATCATCGGTGATGTCGATGCTGGTACCGGTCTCCTCCGTGATGGCCCGGATGGTGGCGCCACCCTTGCCGATCACGTCGCGGATACGATCCGGATTGATCTTCATGGTGATGTAGCGCGGCGCGAACTGCGACATCTCCTCGCGCGGTCTGGCGATGGCCTCACCCATCCTGCCGAGGATGTGCAGGCGTGCCTCGTGCGCCTGGCCCAGCGCGATCTCCATGATCTCTTTGGTGATGCCCTGGATCTTGATGTCCATCTGCAGAGCGGTGACGCCGTCGGTCGTACCGGCCACCTTGAAGTCCATGTCGCCGAGGTGATCCTCGTCGCCCATGATGTCGGTCAACACCGCAAACTTGTCGCCTTCCTTGATGAGGCCCATGGCCACACCGGCCACCGGTGCCTTCAGCGGCACGCCCGCATCCATCAGCGCCAGAGAGCTGCCGCACACCGACGCCATGGAGCTGGAGCCGTTGGATTCCGTGATCTCGGATACCACACGGACACTGTACGGGAATGCATCAATACTCGGCATCATGGCCGCGACGCCGCGCTTGGCCAGCCGGCCATGTCCGATCTCGCGGCGCTTCGGGCTGCCGACGCGGCCGGTCTCGCCGACGCAGTAGGGTGGGAAGTTGTAGTGGAACATGAAGTGATCTTTGCGCTCGCCCTGCAGCGCATCGATGATCTGTGCGTCGCGCGCGGTGCCCAGCGTGGCCACGACCAGCGCTTGCGTCTCGCCGCGGGTGAACAGTGCAGAGCCGTGCACGCGCGGCAGCACGCCGGTGCGGACGGTAATCGGCCGCACGGTCCTGGTATCGCGGCCATCGATGCGCTTCTCGCCGGCGAGGATGCGGCCGCGCACGGTGTTGTATTCCAGATTCTCGATGGCCGTGCGCACAGCCTCGTCGCCGAAGCGGGGGCTGGCGTCCTCCGCCGTCAGCTGCGCGGTGATGGCGCCGCGGATCTCATCCAGGCGCGCATAGCGCTGCTGCTTGTCGGCGATCTGGTAGGCCTCGGTGAACGCGACCTTGCCGGCGGCGGCGACGGCGCTGGCCAGGGCGGTGTCGGTGGCCGGCGGCTGCCAGTCCCAGGCGGGGGTACCGACATCGGCGGCCAGCTCACGGATCGCCTTGATGGCCGCCTGCATCTGCTCATGACCGAAGACGACGGAGCCCAACATGACCGCTTCGGGCAGTTCCTTGGCCTCAGACTCCACCATCAGCACGGCCTGCTCGGTGCCGGCGACGACCAGATCCAGCCTGGAGTCGGCGAGCTGGCTGGCGGTGGGATTCAGCACATAATTGCCGTCGACGTAACCGACGCGGGCGGCGCCGATCGGTCCCTGAAAGGGCATGCCGGAGATAGCCAGCGCCGCGGATGCACCCAGCAGGGCGGGGATATCGGGATCGATCTCCGGATCCAGCGACATCACGGTGGCGATGACCTGTACTTCGTTGGTGAACCCTTCCGGGAACAGCGGGCGGATCGGCCGGTCGATGAGACGCGAGACCAGCGTCTCGTTCTCGCTGGGACGGCCTTCGCGCCGGAAGAAGCCGCCCGGGATCTTGCCGGCGGCGTAGGTGCGTTCCTGATAGTCGACGGTCAGCGGAAAGAAGTCGCGGCCCTCGGCGCCCCGCTTCAGACCGACGGCGGTGACCAGCACCACCGTGTCGCCCATGCTGACAATGACAGCGCCGCTGGCCTGACGCGCGATTTCCCCCGTTTCGAGGGTGACGGTATGGGCACCGTACTGGAACGACTTCTTGATTGGATTCACTCTCTGCTGTCCTTACGCTGGAACTGGAGGAAAGCGCGACGGGTGGCTGCGTACGAAGCCACGCACGCGAGACGCTTAGCGGCGCAGGCCGAGACGGCCGATGAGATCCTGATAGCGCTGACCATCCTTGCGCTTCAGATAGTCGAGCAGCTGGCGGCGCTGGTTGACCATGCGCAGCAGGCCCTGGCGGGAATGATGATCCTGCTTGTGGGCGGCGAAGTGGTCGGTCAGATGGGTAATGCGCGCGGACAACAACGCGACCTGGACCTCGGGCGAACCGGTGTCACCGGCGGCGCGCTGGTAATCCTTAACGATCTGGCCTTTCTGTTCGGCGGTCAAAGAAGACATAACTGGAAGTACTCCCAAAAAACGCGTTTCGCGAAGCGTATCGTCACAAGCCGCATATTGTAGCCGTGGCCGGAAACATGAACAAGATCGGCGATTAACCACGCCGGCACCCGGTCACCCCCCGGCCATCAGGCGCTTGGGCGCCACCCGCCCGTCGTCGAGGATCTCGCCCATGCCCAGGAACTGGCGGTCGCCGGCATACAGCCGGACCCAGCCGCTGGTCGGGGCATGGGGGACCACCACCGGCTGTCCCTGGCGCAGGTAGAAGGCGGCGTCGGCGGACAGGCGTACGTCCGGCCACTGGCTGAGCGCCGTCTCGATGGGCAGGAGCAGGGCGTCCAGGGCCGCCGGCCCCTCCGCCGCCACCAAGTCCTGCAGCCGGTCGAGGCCGACCATGCCGGCCTGGTCGTAAGGCCCCACCCCCAGGCGCCGCAGCTCCGCCACATGCGCCCCGCAACCCAGGGTCTCGCCGATATCCTCTGCCAGGGTACGGACATACGTGCCCTTGGTGCAGCGCACATCCAGATCCAGATAGGGAGGGTCCCAGGCGAGCAGCACCAAAGAATGGATGGTCACCTGCCGGGCCTGGCGCTCGACCTCGACCCCCTGGCGGGCCAGGGCGTACAGCCGCTGGCCCTGGTGCTTGAGGGCAGAATACATCGGCGGCACCTGCTCGATGTCGCCACGGAAGCGCTCGAAGACGGCCTCGATCCGGGCCGCATCCAGGCCCTCCACGGGCCGGGTCTCGATGACCTCGCCCTCGGCATCGCCGGTCGCGGTCCGCTCACCCAGCTTGCAGCGCACCCGATAGTGCTTGTCCGCGTCCAACAGGAACCCCGACACCTTGGTCGCCTCGCCCAGGCAGATCGGCAGCAGGCCGCTGGCCAGCGGATCCAGGCTGCCCGTGTGCCCCGCCTTGGCGGCCTGGAACAGCCGCTTGACGATCTGCAGGGCCGCGTTGGAGGTCAGGCCCGAGGGCTTGTCCAGCAGCAGAATCCCGTTGACGTTTCTACCCTTGTTGCGACGTCGTGACATGTTCCGTGTAAACCTTTACTGCTCTGGCGCACCGAGTGCGCGGAAGAATACATTGACCGCGAAAGGCGCAAAGCCGCGCAAGAAAAACCGATATAGCCACGAAATCCACGAAACCCACGAAAGTTAATGGGTGTAAACATAAATCCTTTTCGTGGGTTTCGTGGATTTCGTGGCCATCATGTTTTCGATGTTCTTCGTGCGCCTTTGCGCCCTTTGCGGTAGAAGCGTTGTTATCGGGTCAGTCCCCGTCATGCTGGTCGGATTTCACTGCCGCGTCGATGAGCGCGCTCAGGCGGCTGCCGCGTTCGATGGATTCGTCGTAGACGAAGTGCAGCTGCGGGACGGTGCGCACGATCATCTGCTGACCGAGGGCGTGGCGCAGGAAACCGGCGGCCTTGTTCAGGATCTGCAGCGACACCTGCCTGACCTCGGCATCACCCAACACGGAGATGAACACCTTGGCATGGCTCAGATCGCGGCTGACCTGCACGGCCGAGACCGTGACCATGCCCAGACGGGGATCCTTGATCTCGGTGCGGATGAGTGCCGCGAGTTCGCGCTGCATCTGCTCGCCGACGCGGCGGGTACGGGGGAAATCTCGGGGCATGCTACATGGGCCTCAACGCCTGCCAGCGGAATGCCGCACGCCGGCCGCCCGGCCGGCGGCCCGGCCGCGGCGGCGCGACGACGGCGCGGTCAGATCGTCCGTGCCACCTCGGTGCGCTGGAAGACCTCGATCTGGTCGCCCGGCTTGACGTCATTGTAGTTCTTGACGCCGATGCCGCATTCGGTGCCGGCGCGCACGTCGCTGACGTCGTCCTTGTGGCGGCGCAGCGATTCCAGTTCGCCCTCGAAGACCACGACGTTGTTGCGCAGCACGCGGATGGGCGCGCTGCGGCGCACGACGCCGTCGACGACCATACAGCCGGCAATGGCGCCGAACTTGGAGGACCGGAACACGTCGCGCACCTCGGCCAACCCGATGATCTCTTCCTTGATCTCCGGCGACAACATGCCACTGATCGCCTTCTTGACGTCGTCGATGGCGGTGTAGATCACGCTGTAATAATGCAGATCCACACCCTGCTCCTCGACCAGGCGGCGGGCCGCCGCATCGGCGCGCACGTTGAAGCCGATCATGATGGCCTTGGAGGCCAGCGCGAGATTCACGTCGGACTCGTTGATGCCGCCGACGCCACCGGCCACCACGCGTACGCGCACCTCGTTGGTCGACAGCTTGGTGAGCGAATCGCGCAGAGCCTCAAGACTGCCCTGCACATCGGCCTTGATGACCAGGTTGAGGTCCAGGGTCTCGCCCTCGCCCATCTGCGAGAACACGTCCTCGAGCTTGGTCTGGCGCTGCTTGGCGAGTTTCACGTCGCGGAACTTGCCCTGACGGAACAGCGCCACCTCGCGCGCCTTGCGCTCGTCGCTCACGACGACGACGTCGTCGCCCGCATTGGGCGTGCCGGACAGCCCCAGAACCACCACCGGCATCACCGGCCCTGCTTCCTGGACGGGCCGGCCTGCCTCATCGAACATGGCGCGCACGCGGCCCCATTCCTGGCCGCTGAGGATCACGTCGCCCTTCTTGAGGATGCCGTTGCGCACCAGCACGGTGGCCACCGGGCCGCGCCCGCGGTCCAGGCTGGACTCGATGATGACGCCGTTGGCCGGGCAGTCCTCGACCGCCGTGAGCTCCAGCACCTCGGCCTGCAGCAGGATGGCCTCCAGCAGGTTGTCGATGCCGTCGCCGGTCTTGGCGGACACGGGCACGAACTGCGTGTCGCCGCCCCAGTCCTCCGGAATCACTTCACGCTTGACCAGCTCGTTCTTGACGCGATCGACATCGGCCTCGGGCTTGTCGATCTTGTTGATGGCCACCACGATGGGGACGCCGGCCGCCTTGGCGTGCTGGATCGCCTCTTCGGTCTGCGGCATGACACCGTCGTCGGCCGCCACCACCAGGATCACGATGTCGGTGATCTGCGCGCCGCGCGCGCGCATGGCGGTGAACGCGGCGTGACCGGGCGTGTCCAGGAAGGTGATGGTGCCGCGCGGCGTATCGACGTGGTAGGCACCGATGTGCTGGGTAATGCCGCCCGCCTCGGCGGCTGCGATCTTGGTGCGGCGGATATAGTCGAGCAGCGAGGTCTTGCCGTGGTCGACGTGCCCCATGATGGTGACCACCGGCGGACGTGCCACCTGCTCGCCCTCGGTCTCGCCGGCCAGCGCCAGCTGCTCCTCGAGTTCATTCTCCTTGAGCAGCTTGACCTTGTGGCCCATGTCCTCGACAACGATGGCCGCGGTCTCCTGATCCAGCATCTGATTGATGGTGACCATGGTCCCCATCTTCATCAGCGTCTTGATCAGGTCGGTGGCCTTGAGCGACATCTTCTGGGCGAGTTCGCTCACAGAGATGGTCTCCGGAATCGCAACCTCGCGGACCACGGGCGCGGTGGGCCGCTCGAAGCCATGGCGGTCCGAACCGGCGGCGCCGATGCCGCGCGCCGGCATATGTTTCTTCTTCTTGCGGCGGCCAGCCATGTCGGCCGACACGTGCAGCTCCTCGCGGCCGTAGCGGCTCCGGCGGTCCTCGTCGGGCCCGGCGCGCTTGGCCTTGCGGCCGCCGGCCTTTTCCTTCTCCTTCTCCGCGGCTTCCTTGACGCGCGCCTCTTCTTCGGCCTTCAGGCGTGCGGCCTCTTCGGCGAGATGGCGCTCCAGCTCGGCCTTGCGCGAGGTCTCTTCGGCGGCCTTGGCCCGGGCGGCCTCGTCGCGGGCGTGCTGCTCGGCCTCATCCTGCTCGCGGCGGCGCTGCTCATCGGCCTGCCGGCGCGCATCGTCGGCGGCGCGCTGCGTGGCCTCGTCCTGCTCGCGGCGGGCACGCTCGGCGGCCTCCTCGTCGATGCGCTTCTGCTCCTCGGCAACGACGGCGCTGCGCTTCACGTAGGTGCGCTTGCGGCGCACTTCGACGGCCACGGTCTTGGTGGCCGCGGTGCGACCCTGGCCGGTGGCGACCTTGAGTTCGCTGTGCGTCTTGCGGCGCAACGTGATCTTCTTCGGCTCGGCGACCGTGAGAGGCTCGTCCGCCGCGCTGCCGTGGCTCTTGCGCAGGAAGGTCAGCAACTCCAGCTTTTCCTCATCGTTGATGGTCTCATCGGCGCTGGATTTCTGCAGCCCGGCGTCGCCCAGCTGCGCCAACAGGCGGTCAACCGGGATCCCGACGACTTCTGCAAATTGCTTGACTGTGACTTCCGACATTGCGTTTCTGCTCCTGGAGGAATCAGCCCTGCTGCTCGTCCGCAAACCAGGGTGCGCGCGCGGCCATGATCAGCGCGGCGGCGCGTTCCTCGTCCATACCTTCGATATCCATCAGTTCGTCGACTGCCAGTTCGGCCAGATCCTCCTGGGTGACCACGCCGCGGCCGGCCAGCGTGTGCGCCAGCTCGGGGTCCATGCCATCCAGATTGAGGAGATCCTCGGCGGGCTCGTTCGCACTCAGCGACTCCTCCCGGACGATGGCCCGCGTCAGCAGCACATCACGGGCGCGCCTGCGCAGCTCCTCGATCATATCCTCGTCGAACTCCTCGACCTCGAGCAGTTCGGCCGCAGGCACGTAGGCGATCTCCTCGATGCTGGAAAACCCTTCCTGCACCAGGATCGCTGCAACCTCCTCGTCGACATCGAGCTGCTCCATGAACAGCTGCTGCAGCGACTGTGCCTCGGCCTCACTCTTCTGCTCGGCCTGCTGCTCGGTCATCACGTTCAGCTCCCAGCCGGTGAGCTGGCTGGCCAGCCGCACGTTCTGGCCGCCGCGACCGATGGCCTGCGACAGCTGCTCCTCGGCGATGGCCAGGTCCATGCTGTGCTCGTCCTCGTCGACCACGATGGACACGACCTCGGCGGGCGACATGGCATTGATGACGAACTGCGCGGGGTTCTCGTCCCACAGGATGATGTCGATGCGCTCGCCGGCCAGTTCGTTCGACACTGCCTGCACGCGCGAACCGCGCATGCCGACGCAGGCACCGACCGGATCGATACGCGGATCGTTCGACTTCACCGCGATCTTGGCGCGCAGGCCCGGATCGCGCGCGGCGCCAAGGATCTCGATCAGGCCCTGACCGATCTCCGGCACCTCGATCTTGAACAGCTCGATGAGGAACTGCGGGGCCACGCGGCTGACGAACAGCTGCGGGCCGCGCGGTTCCGAGCGCACGTCCTTGAGGTAGCCGCGCAGGCGATCGCCGGGACGCACGGATTCGCGCGGGATCATGTCCTCGCGCGCCACCAGGGCCTCGGCGTTGCCGCCCAGGTCGAGATAGACGTTGCCGCGCTCGACGCGCTTGACGATGCCGGTCACCAGCTCGCCCTTGCGATCCTGGTACGCCTCGACCACCTGCTCGCGCTCGGCCTCGCGCACCTTCTGCACGATCACCTGCTTGGCGGTCTGGGCAGCGATACGGCCGAAGACCTCGGACGGCATCGGCTCCTCGATGTACTTGCCGATCTCGATGCCCGGCTGCAGCTGCTGGGCGCGGGTGTACAGGACCTGTCGCTCGGGGGATTCGAAGTTCTCGTCCTCGTCGTCCACCACCAGCCAACGGCGGAAGGTCTCGTAGTCGCCGGTCTGCCGGTCGATCTGCACGCGCGCATCGATCTCGCCGCCATGGCGCTTCTTGGTGGCGGAGGCGAGGGCCGCCTCGATCGCCTGGAAGATCACGTCCTTGTCGACGCCCTTTTCATTCGACACCGCGTCGGCTACGAGAAGAATTTCTTTGTTCATGACCACCTGCCTCCCATTACGGAAGCGCTAAAGAACCGGTACCAACCGGGCCTGCTCCACCTGATCCAATGGCAGGCTGACCCGCGTTCCATCCTGCTGCTCGATCACCACCTGCTGCTCGTGCAGCCCCTGCAGCAGGCCTTTGAAATTACGTTGTCCGTCCACCGGGAAGCGCGTGCGCAGTTTCACTTCATGACCGGCGAAACGCTCGAAGTCCCGCGCCTGGAACAGCGGCCGGTCCAGACCGGGCGACGACACCTCCAGGGTGTAGTGTCCCGGTACCGGATCCTCGACATCGAGCAGCCCGCTGACCTGGTAGCTCACGGCCGAGCAATCATCGACCGTCACGCCCTCCGGTTTGTCGATGTACACCCGCAACAGGCTGTGCTTGCCGCTGGCGCGGTATTCGATGCCCACCAGCTCGCAGCCCAGCGCGGTGACCGCCGGTTCCAGCAACGCCCGCAGATTGAAAGGATCCTGCCGCATCCGCCCCTTCCGGAAACAAAAAATGGGCCCAAGGCCCACTTCAAGTCCTGCGCAAGCCCGACCCCGGAAGCAGCGCCCGGTGGCGGGATTCCAGGTCGTTTCCAGGCGTTGCACGCACTCTCCAACGCCGCCGACCCACTTCCACCCCTCGCGGGGGAGTCGTGCCCGGCGCCGCGCAACCGTTCGCCGGCAAAACCGACAAGCCCGCGGCGCCGCGTATTATAGGTTGCCGCCGGTTTAGCCGCAACCGCTGGTTCCGGCCCCAAAATCCGTCCCGCCGCCCTCTTGTGGAACGCGGCGTTTTCGCTGACGATGGCGGCCCTCCGAATTCAGGACCGCGCGCGCCTGCGCCGCGCAAGCACGCCCCATGCACTGCCGACCGAGCCCGCCCCGACCGCGCCCACACCGAACCCCGCTGCAGTGGCTGCGGATCTGGCTGCTGGCCGGTATCGCCGGCCTGCTGGCCGCCACACCCGCCTGGCCCCAGACGCCACACGACTCCGAGGAGGTCTGGCTGGAGGTCGACACCGGCCATCTGGTGCTCCGGGTCATGCGCGGGGACGAGGTCCTGCAGACTTTCGAGGACATCGCCATCGGCCGCTACGGCACGACGCGGGACAAGCGGCGGCTCGATGGCCGCACCCCCCTTGGCGAGTTCCGCATCAGCCGCATCAACGACCGGTCCCCTTTCCGTCGCTTCTTCGGCTTCGATTATCCGCGCCTGGAACAGGCCGAACGCGCGCTGGAGGCGGGCGATCTCGATCCGTCCGCCTACATCGCCATCCGCGACGCCGTCCGCAACCGGCGTCCACCGCCCCAGACCACGGCGCTGGGGGGCTACCTCGGCATCCACGGCATCGGCGCCGGCGACCCCGAGGTGCATGAGAACTATAATTGGACCAACGGCTGCATCGCGCTCACCAACGCGCAGATCGACCGGCTGGCCGGGTGGGTGCGCATTGGCACAAGAGTCGTGGTTTATTGATCCAGGTCCTTGCCTTTTTTGCGGTTCCCAACGACAATCGCGCCCGAATTCAAGAAGACACAACGAAGACAGACACCCGTCGTCAAGAACCCGAACCCGACTTCCATTCATTCCAGAGAGGACGCATTCAATGAGCATCAAGCCTGTTGCCGCTGGTATCGCCCTGATCGCAGTCACGACCCTCGCCGGCTGCGCCAGCACCACTGAAATCGAGAGCCTGAAGAGCCAGATCGCCCAGGCTCAGAGCACTGCCGACGGCGCCGCCGCCAAGGCTGACGCCGCCGCCGCCGACGCCGCTGCCGCCAAGGCCGCCGCCGCCAACGCCCAGGCCACCGCCGACGAGGCGAAGGCCAAGGCCGACGAGACCGACGCCAAGATCAATCGCATGTTCAAGAAGGCGATGTACAAGTAACAGCAGACGTCAACACGGTCTGGAACCGGGGCTTCGCGCCCCGGTTTTTTTTGGCCCTCAGTGTGGCCGGACGGTCAGGTTGTTGCGTGAGATGACCACCGGCAGGCCGCGCTGCTCGCGCACTGCGCGGTTGATCGCCTCACCGCTGATCGCCACCGGACGCCGCTTCAGCGCCGCTTCCACCACGTCCAGGGCCGTCTGCATCAGGCTGGCCTTGCCCGCGGTATCCTCCTCCAGCGGCGGATGGACCTCCATATACAGTGTGCCCGCGATCCAGCCGACCTTGACCGGCTGATTCACGATCTGCACCGGCGTACCGACGGGGACCTCCTGATAGATGGTCTCGATGTCCTCCGGATACATGCGCAGGCAGCCGTGAGTGACGCGCATGCCGATACCCCAGGGCTTGTCGGTACCGTGCATCAGGTAGCCGGGAATGCTCAGCCGCAGCGCGAACTGCCCGAGCGGATTGTTCGGTCCGGGAGGCACGATCTCCGGCAGCGTCTCACCCCGCGCGGCGGCCTCCGCACGGATGGACTGCGGCGGGCGCCAGGCCGGGTCCTTCTGCTTGGAGGCGACCTTCGCCTGCCCGAGCGGGGTTGCCCAGTCCATGCGGCCGACGCTGACCGGATAGGTCTTCACCACCCGCGGCTCGTCTTTCTTGGCCGGCGGATAGAAGTACACACGCATCTCCGGGACATTCAGCACCACGCCGCTGCGCGGCGCGTCGGGCAGGATGTAGCGCGTCGGCAACAGCACCGGCGTACCATCGCCCGGCAGCCAGCGATCGACATCCGGATTGGCGATGACGATCTCGTCGTGACCCAGATGGTAACGGCGCGCGATGTCCAGCAGCGTGTCCTCGTGTTCCGCCTGGATGGTGCGCACCTGGCCGACGAGGTCGATGTCCTCGGGCGGCAGGGACAGGGTCTCGGCGGACGCCGATGCCGCTGCGCCCGAGAGGAACGCGAGCAGCACGCGGCGGGCCCGATGGCCTTGGCGGGCTGGCAACATCGGCGCTCCGGAACGCATGAACCCCAACATCGCATTTACCACGGAACCACACGGAAAAACACGGGAAAACATCGACAGGATCACAGGCTTCACACAACCGCCCATGTCACCCGCCAGGTCCTGGGGCAGAGCTTCGTGACGCAACTTCATCTTCGGTGTCTTCCGTGTGCTTCTGTGGCTGAAATGGGTTTTCAGGATGAATGGAAAATAAAACGCGCTGCGGCGCGCGGAGTGCATTCTACGGCATGGCCGTGGCGGGACAAACTCCGGCAGCGGCCCCATGGCTGCACGACCGCGACTGGACCGTCCGCGCCCGGGCTTGCCACAATACCCCCGCCACCCGTCGACGGACCGCCCGGAGGCGGCATCGCCCTTCGCGGTATCCGCACGCCGTGGCCGGGTGGCGGGCGCCACGCGCGGTCTGCCCCCGCGCGCCGCGCATTCCCCCGTCGGCCCCCGCGACCGGCACGCACGCGCCCTCGCGCCCTGCCGCGCCCCGCGACCGAACCCGACGCCATCGATACAGGAGACCGCCATGGACCTGCTGCAGAGCTATTTCGGCGACATCAACTGGCAAGACCTCATTTTCGGTGCGCTGCGCATCCTGCTGATGCTGACGCTCGCCTGGCTGCTCAGTCTCGCGGCCCGCATCGGATTGCGGCGTTTCGAGCGCCGCCTGACCGAGGAGGGACGGCACCAGGGCGACGTCGCCTCGGAGGCGAGCAAGCGCGCCGAGACGCTGGTGCGGCTGCTGCGGCAAGGCGTCGCCATCATGATCTGGGTGGTCGCGCTGCTGGTCATCCTCAATGAGCTCGGCATCTCCGTCGGCCCGATCCTGGCGAGCGCCGGTGTGGCCGGCCTGGCCGTGGGCTTCGGCGCGCAGAATCTGGTGCGCGACGTCATCAGCGGATTCTTCCTCATCCTCGAGGATCAGCTGCGCGTGGGCGACGTGGCCGTCGTCAACGGCACCGGCGGCCTGGTCGAGGCGATCAACTTCCGCACCCTGGTGCTGCGCGATCTGTCCGGTGTCGTGCACGTGTTTCCCAACGGCAGCGTGACCACGCTCAGCAACGTCACCAAGGAGTGGTCGGCCTACGTGTTCGATATCCGCGTGGCCTACAAGGAGGACACCGACCGCGTCATCGGCGTGATGCGGGAGGTTGCCGACGAACTGCAGCGTGACGAACATTTCGGCCACATGATCCTCGGCGACATCGAGATCTTCGGCGTAGACAGATTCGCGGATTCCGCGGTCGTCATCAAAGGCCGCATCAGGACGCAGCCGATCAGGCAATGGGACGTCGGGCGCGAATTCCTGCGCCGCATCAAACTGGCCTTCGCCCGCACAGGCATCGAGATCCCGTTTCCGCAGCGCGCGCTGCATTTGGGCACGGAAAGTACGCCATTGCCGGCAGGGCTGATCCCCTCCGGGCAAGGCTGACCGGAATACCGGCACCGGCTGTGCATTTCCTGAACGACTCTTTGCCGTGTAGGCAAACCGCTGTATTTCGTAGGCCAATTTTCAGGGGCTGCCTATATACCTTCAGTTCTCGAACCAGCTCACACTTTTGAGTGAATCCTTTCGGGAATAATGCCGTCAAAATAAGGACACCACACCCAGGGACCCACGTGCCAGCCGACGCCTCCAACCAGCCTATGAGCGCAACCGAACCATTCGAGCTGTCCCCCACCGCGCTCGCCGAACTGCCCCTGTTCGCGGGGGAACGCATGGACGTGCTCGAATGGCTCATCCCGCATTGCCGTATCGAGCGGCTGCCGCCACAGACGCGGCTGCTCACCCCGCACGATGTGCAGGACCGCGCCTACCTGATCCTGCAGGGCGGCGTCCAGGTCAGGGTCGGCGCGCATGACGAGCAGATCATCGCAACCCTCGGCGCCGGCCAGTGCGTCGGCGAGATGTCGGTCATCGAGGGCATCCCGCCGTCCGCCGACGTGCTCACTGACGCTGCCTGTACGCTGATCTCCATCGAAGGCGCCGCGCTGCGCACCTTGATCGATACGTCCAACGTCGTCGCGAGAAACCTCCTCAAGCTGCTGGCGCGCCGACTGCGCAGTGACAATCTGATGGTGCGCGAAAGCCTGGAGCAGAAGGCCCTGTCGGAGCGGCGCGCCCGGGTCGACCCGCTGACCGGCCTGCACAACCGGCGCTGGTTGAGCGAGCATCTGCAGGAAACCATCGAGCGGCACCACGCGACTGCGCGCAGCCTCACCCTGCTCATGATCGACATCGACCACTTCAAGGACTTCAACGACCGCAACGGGCATCTGGCTGGCGACCAGGCGCTGCTGACCGTGGCCAGGGTGATCAACGCCTACATCCGTGGCGGCGACCAGGCGGCGCGCTTCGGTGGCGAGGAGTTTCTCGTCATCCTGCCGGATACGGGCTGCGCAGAGGCCCGCCGCATCGCCGGCCGCCTCCGCCACGCCATCCAGGTTACGCCGATCATCGCGCCCGACGGCACCTCCCTTCCACACGTGACGGCATCCATCGGCCTGGCGGAAAGCACGCCGGGCGAAACGGCCGATGCCCTGATCGCGCGGGCCGATGCCGCGCTCTATCGCGCCAAGCATGAAGGCCGCAACCGCGTCCGGATCAGCCTGCCCGGCGACGCCGTGCCACCGGCCGGCCCCTTCACCCTGCGCCGCAGCCCCGACAAGCGGCCCCGCTGACGCCGGATACCACACCCGCGGCGATCAGCGCGGGTCGGCGCCGGTCTCCGCCGCGCGCGTGGCCCGTTTTCCCGTCGCGCGCCACAGGCCGTCGCTGGCCAGGCACTGCCAGCCCCAGCGCAGCCAGCCGAGCAGCGCGAACGCCAGCCACAGCGCCCAGGCCAGCATCAGCAGACGGTAGACCAGCAGCGGCACCGACACGACCTGACCCTGCGGATAGGCGCTGTCGCTGATGTCCTGATACCAGTTCAACGTGTTGCCGTAGGAAAAATTGCCGGCGATCTGCATATCGGGCCGCCCCAGCAATCCCTGCTCCACCGCCCCGAACAGACTGGCCAGCGCCAGCAGCGTCACCACGCCGATCGCCACCTGCAGGGCGTTGAACAGCCGCGCATCGGTGAAGCGCCGCGCCCAGCCGCGCCCGCGCGCGCCCAGCAGGAACAGCCAGCCCACCACCAGCGCCGCCGGCACGATCGGACTCTGGCTCAGACCGATGCCGAGGAGCAGCCAGTGACGGGTCCGGAGCGGCGTCAGCCGCAGCCGGCCGAGGGCGGCCGCGAGCAGCGCGATCACGAGCAGCACGCCCCAGAACAGCACCGCAGGTCCGAGCCGCGGGCCGCCGGCGAACAGGATCCAGCGGTCGTCGCCCAGGGTAGTCTGCAGATGGGCGTTGACGCTCGGTGTGCCGAGGTCGATGGCGGGCGTGCGGAAGCGCGTGCCGATGCCCGCGGCCTCGCGCCAGCCGATGTCGACGGTCTGTTCGCGCGGTGCGACCGGCAGGACCAGCCTGCCCGCCTCCAGTCGGATGGGCTGGGCGACACCGTCGATCGACACGCCGGTGAGTTCGGCCCCGTCGGGCAGGGTGATGGCGTGCTGGGTACCCTGACTGCTGCGCAGGGTCAGCGACAGGTTCGCCTCCGTCGCCCGCTTGCCGGGCGCCACCCGCAGCTGCGAGCGATCAATGGTCAGAGTCTGACCACCGACACCCTCCGGACGCGTCACCGTCAGCGTCACGGTCTCGCCCGGCCACGGCCGCCAGCTCGGGACCCAGTTGGCATTGCGGTCCTGATGATGGATGACCGGAATACCCTCGGCGGCGACGTGCCACAGGGGACTGACGTCGGCGGCCCACTGCTCCACCCAGTGCGGGGTTTCCGCCGCGCGCAGCTCGATGCGCTCACGCCTGGCCAGGATGGACTGCCAGCGGCTCTGCACGGCGTTCGGCGCCAGTGTGATGTGCACCGTGCCGTCCTTCACCACCACGCCGTCGCTGATCACCGATTCGCCCTCGAGCAGCGGCACCGCCAGCGTCAGCGCCGAACCCGGCGGCGACAGGCGCTGCACGCGCGTCTCCACCGTCCACTCCGTGCCCAGGCGCAGGGTACGCTCGACGCGGGCGAAGGCCGGCAGGGTGCGCGGTTCGAGTGCACCGGCCATCAGATCGTCCGCCAGCCGGGTGAGCTGCAGCCCGCCCTGCACCTGACCGGTCGGATCGACCCCGGCCACCGACCAGCCCTGCGCGATGACCGTGACGCGGCGCGGCCGCAACGGCAGGGGCAGCTGGATGCTCGCGCGCTGCACCGCGGGCCCGCTCAGCAGCAGTTCGTGCACGCCCGCCTCGAGGCCGACCCAGAGCCCACCGTCGGGGGTGCGGAACAGACCGGTCGCCGGCCGGTCGTCGACCAGCCCGCTGCCCGGCAGCCACTGGCCGGCCTGCGCCGGCAGCGGCACGGCGGTGCGCTCGTGCGCCTCGACCTCCAGGCGCAGCAGCAACCGGTCGTCACGGACGTCCAGGTGCAGGCGCGGCGCCGGCGCGCAGGCCGGGATGCAGTCGGGGGGCGCCAGCAGCCGGGCGCGGAGTTCCTGCAGCAGCGCGTCCGGCGGCAGGCCCTGGATCGGGTCCTGGGTCTGGATCTGGGCCTGGGCCTCGCGCCCCGCCGGCAGCAGCAGGCCGGCGAGACAGACGGCCATGAGCAGACCCGGCAGCACGCCCGGCAGCAGGCCGCCGCCCAGGCGCAGCCGCCCGACCGGCCGGCCGATCACGCGCAACGCCAGCAGCGCCACGAGCGCCACCCGCAGCAGATCGAGCAGCAGATTCACACCCGGCGGCAGCAGCACCAGCTCGATGCGCTGATCGGCGGCGACGGGACCGTTCCAGGACAGGGGCACGGAACGCCAGGTCCAGACCGGCAGCCCGGGACCGGTGGAGACGACGGCTTCCGGGTCGACCTGGGCGATGTAGCGGGAATAGCTCGCTGCGTCGCCCCGCTCCGGCCGCTCCTCGGTGAACTTGGCCGACGCGGCGTCCAGCGAACTGACGGCTGCGGGGGCACCGGCCATCTCCCGCGGATATGACGGCGCGGGCGATGGCGCACCCACCGTCTGCTGCGGGCTGACGCCGGGCAGTTCGAGTTGCGGATACAGGCCGGTGCGCACCGCGGACACCGCATAGGGCACGGCAATGACGAGCAGCGCGACCAGGCTCAGATAGCCGTAGCCGCGTACCGCGCGCTGCAGGCGCCCCGCGGGGACGACGCGCAGCAACGCGACGCTTGCCAGCAGGCTCAGCCACACGCCGGCCGGTGCGCCCGGCTCGTGCCAGGTCAGCGTCAGCATGACCAGCATCAGCCCACCCCAGACGGGACCCCACAGGCGCTGCGCGGTGATGACGGCCAGCAGCACCAGGAAGATGTCCAGCAGCGTCCAGCGCTGCAGCCAGGTGGTCGGCACGTTGTCGACCCCGCCCGCGGAGAACAGCTCCCAGCCCGGCGGCAGGTGCAGGGTCGCGGCGACGGCCTGGAAATCCTGCCGCCAGCCGACGGCCGGAATGCGCGTCACGGGACCCTCGTAGCGGCTGTCGGCGACCAGATTCAGGGCGCCGCGGCGGATCTCCACACCGGCACCGTCGGCATCCGGCAGCTGCGTGATCACCTGCGGCTGGCCGTCCAGCATGACCTGGCCCAACTGCAGCTCGGGATCTGCCTCGAGGCGCCAGCTGCGCGTGACGCTGCCGCCGATGGCATCGCGCAGGGTGTAGCCGCCACCGTCGAAATCCAACCACAGGGTGCGCTGCAGGCGCAGTTGATCGGGGTTGGGATCGGGATCGCCGCGGCGCAGGACCTTGAAGATCAGCCGGGCATCCGGCGTCAGCCGGTAGGCCGGCAAGGCCTGCCAGTCGCCCGGCAGACCGGTCTGGCGGGCGTCGATGGCGACGGCACCGCCGACCTCGACCAGCCGCAGTTCGGGTCGGGCGTCGAACGCCCAGATCTCCTCGTGCGGCCAGGGCGCCGGCACCGCCGCAGCGGGCAACGCTGCCATCGGTTCGGGAAAGCGTGCGGTCATGCGCAGCTGCCAGCGGCCCGGCCGCACCTGGATGCGCAGCCGGCCGTCGGCCTCGAGGCGCGCAGCCAGCCGGGATTCCAGGGCCATCGGTACGGCGCCGGGCAGCAGCGCCGGCCCGATGAGGATTTCCCGCTGCCGGCCGGACACGTCCAGATCGACGTGGGTCTCGACCTGCAGCGGTGTCTCGTCGACGATGCGCCGGAACACCCGCAGCTCGGCGCGGTCGGCGTCGGCGGCCGCCACATCCTGTTCCTCGCCCGCCAGCCACAGCAGACCGTCGGCGCGCAGGGCGGGCTGGTCGACGGCCCGGCCGTCGCGGGTCAGCGCCAGCAGGCCCAGATCCGCCGGCAGCGCGAGCGACTCCGGCAGCGCGGTCCAGACGAAGGTGCCCTGAACCTGATGCGTGCCGGGAGCGAGTTCGAGCACCGGCCGGCCGTTGCGATCCAGCACAAGCCCCAGCTCCGGCTCCGGCACCTGCCACTT